>CANHTA010000026.1 GCA_947463135.1 Gemmatimonadota bacterium | reverse complement strand
GTGGCTGGGCTTCGACAAGCCGGCAATGATTGCGCCGGGCGCTGCCGGTGGCACGTTGGCCGCCCCGATCGCCGCGCAGATCATCACGGCCGCCTACGGGAATCGCAGCAGCGGCGTATGGACCCCCCCACCCGGTTTGGTGTCGGTGGAACTCGACCGCGCGAGCGGCCAGCCCTCCACGCCCCAAACGCCGCTGGAGCGGCGCTACATGGAATGGTTCCTGGAAGGGACAGAGCCGGGCGCGCCCGTGTGGCCGTGGAGCCTGTTTCGATTGGGGCCGATCGGGTACTAACGGAACCTGCGGCTCCGCTGGAAAGGGGTGCGGCTACCGGGCGGTGCCCACGGTGCCCACGGTGTTGGCATGCACGCGTGCGCCGGCCGGTTCCGGTGCGCGCGAATCCCATGGCACGCTGCACCGGTCCAGTGCGTGGGGAAAGGCGCGAAGCGCCTCGGGCGCATAGTGCCCCATGAGGCACAGCTGCAGCCAATTCCGCTCGCGGAGATAGCCGCTTTCAAAACTGATCAGCCAACCCTCCGCCCGGAGCCGTTCGCCGAGCGTCCGCGCATTCACCCCCGCAGGCGGGATGAGCGTGTGCACCGCCGGTGAAGCGTGATCGGTGTGAGCCAAAATGCGCCATCCGCGTTGCTCCACGGCGCGCCGCAGCCATTCGCCATCATTGGCGATGTGCCGGAGGCGTGCGCTCCAGTCTACCTCGGCCAGCGATGTCACCAGGGCGTCGAGCAAGTTGGATGATTGCGTAAACGGCACTCCCTGTTGCTCGACGGCGAAGCCGAGATCGAGATAGCGGGGAATGCGGTGGCTGGGCGCGCACGTGCGTCCGTCGTGATACACAATGGCCACTCCCGGAAATGCACAGAGGGCCTTCCCGCTCACCGCGCTGGCCATCCACACGTCGTGCAACCGCACCGGTACCGTCCCGAGACTGCTGATGACGTCCATGGCCAGCTTCGCGTCATGCGCGTGGGCGATGGACGCGAGGGCGTTGAGATCATTCAGGACCCCGGTTGAGGTCTCGCAGTGTACCGCCCACAGCCAGCGCGCCGCAGTCTGTCGCATGGCGTGTGAGACGGCGGCATAATCAACCGGTTGTCCCCAAGGCGCATGGACCACCGTATGCGGAATACGCATCCGTGTGGCGTGATCAACGAGTCGGTTGCCGAATTCGCCATTGCTGACAATCACCCCGGGTGCATCGAGCAGGCTGATCTGGGCGGCAACGACATCGTTGGCTAAGGTGCCGGAGCCCAGCAACATGGTGGCGTGCGTGGCGTGCGCCAGATCACACAACCGCTGCTGGGCGACGCGATACTGTTCATGAAACCCCTCTGCCCGATGCGACCGTGCCGGGCGCTGCATAGCCTGCTGAACGGCATCGCTGATGCCGACCGGTCCGGGGAGAAAGTTGGCGCCGGCTGCTTCCCTCACGCTGTGCCCGTGACGGGGTGCATCGCGTCGGGCCATGTCAGGACCGTTTCGGCGGCGATATACATCGGTTGATAGGGCGCGAGTTCGGTGCCAATGAGGGGGCCAAACGGCTGAAACCCCAGATGCCGGTAGAGGCGCAATTGGCGCGTGGTACCGGACATGATGCCAAGATTGTATCCAAGGCCAAGAAAATGCCGCGTGATGTGGCCTACGAGCTGCGCAAACACCCGGCTGGCGCGATACGCCGGTTCCACCGCCAGCAGTCGGATCTCCACCGGCGTACAGCCAGAGGGAAGGTACGCATCAACGCCACCGAGCTTTTCGTCAAGCGAAAACGGCCGCTGCGTACGCCCGCTGACCATACCAACGACGCGCCCGTGTCGTTCGTACACCGCGTACACGTTGTCGCGGTGAAAGCGGTCTACAAGACGCCGTTCAGCATTCGGAGCATGCTGCGGAATGTCTTCAACAAAGGTCCGGTAGTTCAACGCATGAATGGCGTCGTCATCTGCCGGCGTCGCCAAACGAACGACACCGTGTACGGAGGGCCGGGGCGCGATACTCGCCCCGTTGTGCGCTTCCGGCGCTCCGCTCACGGCTTTCGCTTTTCCGGTCACACGCCGGCGAGCACGCCCACATCGGTCGTCGCGGGGCGCCCCTGATCCACAAGCGCAATGGCCAGCACCTCCCGCAGCGTTTCTACCGGGTGAAAGATCAGCTGTTCGCGCACTTCATCCGGCACGTCCTCAAGATCGGCTTCATTCGCCTTGGGAATGATGACCTCCTTGATGCCGGCGCGGTGGGCGCCGAGCACTTTTTCCTTCACGCCACCAATGGGCAGCACGCGACCACGCAGGGTGATCTCGCCGGTCATGGAGACATCACGTCGCACCTTGCGGTTTGACAGCTCGCTCACCAGCGCCAGCGCAATGGCAATGCCGGCACTTGGCCCGTCTTTCGGAATCGCGCCGGCCGGTACGTGAATGTGCGCTTCGCTTGCGGAGGCAACGCGGTCGGCTGGAATGCCAAGCAACGCGGCGTTGTTGGTGGCATAGGTGAGCGCGGCACGCGCACTTTCCTTCATGACATCGCCCAGTTGCCCGGTGAGAATCAGCGCGATGGGGCCAACCCGGACGGCCTCTGTCCCTTCGTCGCTTCTGGGTGGTGTGGACAGGCCACGGCGAATGCTCGCTTCCACGAACATGATGTCACCGCCCATCGGTGTGTAGTACATGCCGGTGGAAATGCCAACCTCATCGTGCTCCGCAACGCGCTCCGGATGGACCTTCGGCCGACCGAGGAGCTCACGGACCTCCTCGCTGCTGATCACCTTATCATCGATGGTGGCCGTATCACCCATGGCGACCCGTCGGGCCACTTTGCGCGCCACGGCACCGAGCTGACGCTCCAGCTGACGGACTCCGCTTTCGCGCGTGTACTCGCTGATCACCTTCATGACGGCGTCGTCGGTAAACTTGAGTTCGCGCTTACCCAACCCCGATTCCTCAAGCTGACGGGGGATCAGATAGGTTTTGGCAATCTCCGACTTCTCACGTTCGGTGTAGCCGCTGAAGTCAACAACTTCCATGCGGTCCAACAGCGGGCCGGGGATGTTCTGAATGAAGTTCGAGGTGGCGATAAACAGCACTTCGCTCAAGTCAAACGGCACGCCCAGATAGTGGTCGGTGAAGGAATCGTTTTGGGCGGGATCGAGCACTTCCAGCAGGGCGCTCGACGGATCGCCCTGATACGAGGTGCCGAGTTTATCCACTTCATCCAGCAGGAACACGGGGTTCTTGCTCCCCGCTTGCTTCATCCCCTGAATGATCCGGCCCGGCATCGCGCCAACATAGGTGCGACGATGGCCGCGGATATCGGCTTCATCGCGTGCGCCGCCAAGCGCCACGCGCACGTACTCACGGCCCAGTGCGCGGGCGATGGACTTGGCGATACTGGTTTTTCCAACGCCTGGGGGGCCGTTAAACAGCAGAATCGGTCCCTTGGCCATGGCACGGGCCTTGGCCTCCTTCGCATCGGTGATCGGTCGCTCTCCGTGGCCGTTCCCCTGCCCAAGCGTGGCGTTGGCATCGCTGGTGTCCCCCTTGAGCTTGGACGCGGGGACTTCCCCTGCCGTCGTGACCTCGGCGGCCAGCTGCTGCGCGCGCAATTGGCGCACGGCCAGAAACTCGAGGACGCGATCTTTCACGTCCTTGAGGCCGTAGTGGTCTTCTTCCAGCACGTCGCCGGCACGGGCGAGGTCGAGGTGGTCATCTGAGCGCGTGCTCCACGGGAGCTCCGCAATCCATTCGAGGTAGGTGCGGATGACCTGCGCTTCCATGGACTCACGACCGGCGCGCTCGAGCCGGCCGAGTTCACGCTCCGTTTCGGCCCGCGCCTCCTTCGGCAGGTCGAGCTTCGTCAGCTTCTCGCGTAGCTCGGTGATCTCTTTGGACTGATCGTCGTCGCCGAGCTCTTTCTGAATGGCCTTGAGCTGTTCGCGCAGGAACATCTCGCGCTGCCGCTCGCCAAGCTCTTCCTGAACCTGAGACTTGATATCCTCCTGCGCTTCCAGCAAGCCGATCTGGCGCTGCACATGCACCAGCACGCGGCGCAGGCGCTCCTCAACGGAGAGCGTCTCCAGTAGCCCCTGCTTTTCCGGCACGGTGAGCTCGATATAGCCGGCCACCAGGTCAGAGAACTTGCCGGCATCATCGACGGAGTCGAGCACCTGATGCACGACCTCTTCGGGAAGGCCGCGCTTTTCACCGAGCTCGGCGGCGCGTTCGCGCGCTTCTTTGTGCAGCGCTTCGAAGGCGGCATTTTTCACATCAAGCGGCATCATCTCTTCGGCGGGCACAATCACCGCTTGGAGGTATCCGTCAACCTCAGCGAATTGCAGGGCGGTGGCGCGCTGCTCACCCTGCAGGAGCAGCTGTACGCCACCGAGTCCCCGCTGGATCTGACCGATCCGGGCGATGACGCCGGTGGTGAAGAGGATATCCGAGGTGGGTTCCTCGGCGTTGTCGCGTTGGGCGACGGCGAAAACCAACCGGTCCCCCTTGAGCGCCGTTTCGATGGCGCGGAGGGTGCCGGGGCGGCCCGCCGAAATTGGGGCGGTGATGCCGGGGAAAATGACCGTCCCGCGAAGCGGCAGGACAGGAAGTGTTTGGCGTTGGCCCATGACGTACAATCCTGTTGAAGAAGAAAGCTGCGGCGGTGTGTCGCAGGTTTCGCACCAACCGGAATCGGCCATCGCGGCAGGGATCATCCGCGGGCCATTGGGGGTATGCCCGGTTGGCCGATGCTCGCACGTGAATCCCGCCAATTTGGCCGGTTGTGCTCGCGGCCCGGAAAACGGTTAAAATGACCGAATGGTCGGTGGTCGCCGTTGGGAGGGAGGGCGTTGCAACTCCCACCTCGGGCGCCCCGTACGGCGAGCACGGACGCGACCGGTACCTGCTGTTGCCGGTTTCTCTCTGGTGCTACACTAGAACATCCATGTGTTGTCCCTGATCCCACACGAGTGCCTGATTCCGTAGTCCCATCCCCCGACGATGTTGAACTGCGTGCCCATGTCGGGCAGGCACTCAGTGCTACATATGAACTCGATCAGGAGATTGGTCGGGGTGGCATGGGGATCGTGTATCGGGCGCGCGATAAGCGTCTCAAGCGGTTCGTGGCGATCAAGGTGCTGCCGCCGGAGCTGTCGTTCCGTCGCGACATCCGGACGCGGTTTTTGCGGGAGGCGGAGACTGCGGCCCAGCTGAGTCATCCCAACATCGTCCCGATTTATTCCGTGGACGAGGTGGGCAATCTCGTGTTCTTCGTAATGGCCTGCGTTGAGGGCGACAATCTCGCTACGCAGCTGCAAAAGCGAGGGCCGCTTCCGGTGGCCGATGTGCGGCGGTGGTTGTACGAAGTGTCCGATGCGTTGGCGTATGCGCACGCCCGTGGCGTGATCCATCGTGACATCAAGCCCGACAACATTCTGCTGGATAGCATTGATGGCCGTGCGCTGGTAACGGACTTCGGGATTGCCCGAGCGGCCAGCGACAGTGTGGAAACGTCACGGCTCACCGCCACGGGCGTGGCCATTGGGACGCCGGCGTACATGTCGCCGGAGCAGGCGTCGGGCGATCGCGACCTCGACGCGCGGAGCGATTTGTATTCGCTGGGTATTGTGGCGTATCAGATGTTGGCCGGTGAGCCACCCTTCACCGGTGGGACGACACCGGCGCTGTTGGTGAAGCATCTGGCCGAAGCGCCGGTGCCGGTGGCGTTGCGTCGTCCGGATACCCCCGACGATTTGGCGCAGCTGGTCATGCGGCTGTTGGAGAAGAGCCCGGAGCATCGGTTGCAGAGTGCCGGCGCGATGGTCACCGCGTTGAAAACCGGCGTGGTGCCGCCGCCCACCAATCGGGGCGACGGACGGCTCCCAACAGGTGGTTCCGTGCCGTATGCGCCGCCCGCCTATCAGGTCCCCACGTACCAGTCACGCACGGCGGTCACCGCACCAGCGGTCACCGCACCGCCGGTACCGTATCCGTCGTATCCGGCGCCGCCGTCATCGGGGAACGAGCTGTACGTGGCCACCGCCGAAGATGAAGCGCGGTGGTTTGCGCCTCCCGTGGTGGCGTTCCGCCGCAAGCTGGCGCCGTACCTGTTTGTGAACGGGGCCATCGTGGTGGTGAGCATTTTCACGCAAGGTGATATGCTGGGGATCACCACCTTGTGGACGGTGTACCTCGCGTGGAAGTATGCGAAGCTGTGGGCGGATGGCTTTGATTGGACCGACGTCCTCAAGCAGCCGCGGCATCGGATGTTGGGTGAGGTGTTGTCGGATTTTGGCGACAAGGTGATGGCGACCTTCAGCCGGACCAAGCGCGAGGAGCTGCGCGCGCAGGGCCGTCTCCGCAATTCCCTCGATGGCGTGCTGTCGCCGACCCCATCGCCGCCGGTGGTATTTCGAGGTGGTGCGGCGGTGCCCAATGCGCCGGTGCCCGTGGACGACCTTGGGGAGTTCGTCGCCCTGGTCACCACGGCGCGTGCCGATCGGGAAGAGATTGGCCGACTGCTGAGCACGTTGCCGGCGGCCGACCGCGCTCGCATGCCGGATGTTGCCGGTACGGCGGTGGAGTTGGTCAACAAAATCGAGCGCATTGCGGCGGACATGGCTCGGGCGGATCGCGAGTTCGCGCCCGATGCCGCCGACCGCATTGCCGCGGAGATCAGTGTGCTGGAGGCCGAGGCGAATCCGCTTGATGCACAGCGCAGTGATGGTCGGGTGCGTCGGCTGGCACAGCTGCGGCGCGACCGGCGGGCGGTGGCCGATGCGGCAGCCAAGCGTGCGCTGCGTCGCTCTCAGCTGGAGAGTTGCAGCATTGCGCTGGAAAACGTCCGTCTCGATCTCGTGCGGCTTCGCACGGGCGGCGGCACGGTGCAGAGCGTCACGTTGGTGGCGGAGCAGGCCACGCGTCTCGCGCGGGATGTGGATATTGCGGTGCAGGCGGCCAGTGAAGTGCGTGACGCCACCTCCCCGCGGTCCGGGTCGGCATGAGCCGACCGTCCAATGCCTGAGGGGCTGCCCGCACGCTCCACGGAGGCCGAAGCCCACGCCGAGTCGGATCGGTTGCGCGATCGCGTAACGGCGGCGGTTGGCGATCGGTATCTGCTGGGCGCCGAGATCGGGCGCGGTGGGATGGCGGTGGTCTACGCGGCCGAAGACGTCCGCTTGCAGCGACCCGTTGCGCTGAAAGTCTTACCGCCCGAGCTGGCGTTTCGTGGTGAGGTGCGGGAGCGTTTCGTTCGTGAAGCGCAGACCGCTGCCCGGTTGAATCACCCGCACATCGTGCCCATTTATGCCGTGCACGAGGAAGGCGGCTTGGTGTGCTTTGCCATGGCGCTGGTGAAGGGGGAGAGTCTGTCGGCGCGCCTTGTGCGCGAGCCACGGCCGGCATTCGACCTGGTGGCGCAGCTGCTCGAGCAGACGGCCGATGCCTTGGCCTATGCGCACGCGAGCGGGGTGGTACATCGTGACGTGAAGCCGGACAATGTGCTGCTGGATCAGGATTCCGGACGGGCCGTGGTGACGGACTTCGGCATTGCGCGTGCGGCGGAGAGCGGAGCCAGGCTGACGCAGGTCGGTATCGCCGTCGGCACGCCGGCGTTTATGAGCCCTGAGCAGGCCACCGGTGAGCGCGATGTTGATGGCCGCAGCGACATCTACGCGCTGGGGATTGTGGGATATCTCCTCGTGGCCGGACGACTGCCCTTTGAAGCGACCACGACACCCGCCCTGCTTATGAAGCAGGTGAGCGAGACACCGGCACCGCTCCGTACCGTGCGCCCCGATACGCCTTCGGCCCTCGTGGAGATTCTCGAGCGGTGTTTACACAAGCGGCCGCAGGATCGCTGGCCATCGGCGCTGCAGCTTCGCGATGCGTTGCGGCGGGTGCAGCGAGACGGTTCGTTAACCGCACCCGTGCCGCCATCGGACCCGTACCGCATGCGCGTGGGCCATCGCTCGGAGGATTGGGCGCCGCGGGGCGTTGAGGCACCTGCGCCATCACCGCGGTCGTACCCCGCCCCCGGGGCGCTGCCGCCCATGCCAACCGTCCCGTCGTCCCCGCGTGACGTGGCTCGTGATCAGATGGCGGCGTGGCAGCACGCGTCGCCGTCGTCGCTGCAGGATTGGCGGGAGGCGGTGCGTCAGCAGCGCCGCGATGTGCAATCGCCGAGGAACGATCAGTCCGGCGATGCGACCAGCGCGGGGCGCAGCGATGACGACGTGATCGAGCGCTTCAAAGGGCAGATGCTCTCGACGGCGGGCATGGTCGTGTTCCTCAGCGTCATCAACGCGACGACGAGCCCCGGCTTTCCGTGGGCGATCTTTCCGGCGATGGGGATGGGACTCGGCGTGCTGGGTCGCTACAACCGTCTGCGTCGACGGGGCATCACGTTGGGGCGCATTTTCGGAGGCGAGTCAACGCCGAAGCCCGACACCGATCCGCGCAGCAAACCGGCGCGTATTGCCGACGCGTCGCGCGCGTTCGTGAAGCACGCCAAATGGTTCATGGGATCGGCCGCCGTGTCACTCGGCAGCCTCGTGATCGGCGCGTCGTTGGAGCTCCCGCCAATGGTGATCCCCATGGTGGGGGCGGGGTTGGTTGCACTGGCCAGCGCGCAGATGCTGGTGCGCGATTTCATGCGCCTACGTCGCCTTGGTGTGTCGGCCGGCGACGCCTGGAATGGCTCCTGGCAAACGATTGCGGCGCGTGCCGACGACCGTCCGTATCAGGTGAAGTTGCGCGAGGCGTTGGCGCGGGTGGCCGGGGATCAGCTGCTGGCGTCATCCTATGGCGAGACGGTGCGCAACGCGGTGGACGATCGGCTGACGATTCAAGAGGTTGCCACAAAGCTGAGCGACGCCGATACGGCACTCGTGCCTGATGTGGGGCCCACGGCCGACGCGCTGCTGGAGCGCATCAGCGCGCTGGCGAATGGCTTGGAGCGGTTACAGCGCGATGTCCCCGTTGATGCGTTGACGGAGCTCGAACGTCGGGTCGCTGCCGTGCAAGGCGAGCCGGAACAGGCTCCCGACCGCGACCGTCGTCTCTCGCTCCTCACCCGTCAACTCTCGTCGTTGCAGGAGCTCGTGTCGCGTCGCGACACCATGGTCCGTCAACTCGAGAGTGCGTCGATTGCGTTGCGGTCGCTGCGTCTGGATCTCGTGAAGCTCCACACCATGGGCGTCGGTGCGGCCATCAGCGACGTGAGCAACGCCACCCAGGAAGCGCGGGCCTTATCGCGCAATATGGAGCACATCCTCAGCGCGGCCGAAGAGATGCGCAAGCTGTAACGCGGTGCGGTGGTGCGTTGCCGCCACCACCACCGGGTACCACTAGTACTCGCGTTCCTCGAACTCCGCGACCAGCGTGGCGTGTCCATGACGCGCGGCGGCCGCCATGCCCTTGTCGCACGCCACGCGTGCCGCGTCCTGCTTGCCCAGCGCGTGCAAGGTATCGGCGTAGCGGAGCCACCCGTTGCCTTCGTCATCGTGTACCGCGAGATAGGCAGCGAGCTCCACTTCCGCTTCGTCGAGCAGGCCGGCTTTCAGTAATTCGTTGGCGAGTCCAAAGCGGGCGAGCGGATTGCTCGGTTGCTTGGCTGCCATAGCGCGCAGTGTGGTGAGGCGATCAGTCATGTGCGTGGTGCGGTGGAATGGCGTGAGGTAGTGCGAAGTGGTGTACAGTGGTGTAGGGTGGCCGCTCGTAGCCCCGTACCGATTAACGGGACAGGAGTTCCGCCACGAGGACGCCGAGTTGGTCTGGGGCCTCTTCGGGGGCGACGTGGGCCACGCCAGGGAGTTGGCGCCATTCAACGCCGCGTGGTGCCGCCAGACGTAGCGTGGCCGCCAGCTGTGAGGCGCGGGACGCCGGCACGAAGGGGTCATCGGGGGCAGTGGCGAGGAGGACGGGGCACGCGAGGGCGTGTGGGGCCAGCGCATTCGCGGTATCGCGTCGCGAGGCCGCGAGGGCCGCGAGTTGGGCGCAGGCCGATGCCCGCCCATCGCGCGTGCGAACGCTGTGCAGGTAGAGATCGAGCGCGCGGGCACCACGGTCGCGGTGCGCATAGCCGGGGAGGAGCGCGTGGTGCAACGCCGAGGCCAGCCAGCCCGGTGAGAGCCGACGCCACAGCGGTAACAACGGGACGAGTCGGGCAACACGGCCATTGAGGGTGACCTTGCCGGGGGGCACCCCGATCATGGTGGGATTCACCAGAAGGAGCCGGGCCACCTGCTCGGGGTGTTCATGCGCGGTGCGCGTCGCGATGGCGGCACCCATGTCATGTCCCACCACGGTGGCCCCGCGGACGCCAAGCAGGGTGAGTAGCGCGGACAGGCGACGGGCGTGGGCGGCGACCGTCATGGCTTGACCGCCGGGGGGGTCGCTGCGACCATGGCCGAGGAGGTCCAGCACGAGCACCCGGTGCCCTTTGGGCAGGCGCGGAAGGACGTCCTGCCACAGGTGTGAAGCGGTGAAGGCACCGTGGATGAGCACGATCGGCTCGCCGGCACCGCGTTCGCCGAAGGCGTAGCAGTACAAGCGTACACCGTCCACTTCAATGAACTCGCCGCGCATTATGACGGCGGGTGGGCGGGCAGGGTGTGTGCCACGGAGCCTGGCGGATGGAAGCGGGAGGACGCAGTCGTAAGCCGCCGTCAATTTCAATGGTGCGCCGCCGTTGGACAAGCGATGACGCACACACGGGGGACGCCTGAAGGCGCCCCCCGTGTGTGTCCCTGCCGTCCTTCGCTGGCCCTACCGTCGGTCAGAAACCGCCGCGACGACCCTGGGGCATGGCGGCGACATTTTCATCGAACTTTTTCTTCTGCTCGTCGGTGAGTTCGGCCTTCAGGGCCTCGTTCCGCTCGGCGTTCATCTTCTGCATGGATTCACGCATGGCCGCCATGTCGCCACCACCGCTGCGGGCCGCCATCATGGCTTCCTGCTGTTTGGCGGCCGCCTGCATCATGATGGTATCGATCTTCGCGGACTTGGCCGGCGTGAGCGTGATGTCCTTAAAGAGCTGTTCCTTTTGCCGCGCCATACGATCGGCGGGCGACATCTGCATGCCACCACCACCACCGCCGCCGCCCTGGGCGTACGCGGGTACAGCCACGGCCAAAGCCGCAACCGCAACGAACATGCGGAGAGAGTTCTTCATGTGCGGGATCTCGATGGGTCGTTCGGTACAGTCCTCGGCGCGGTCGCGCCGCTCACGTACCTCATAGGGTAGACGCCGGAGCGCACGGAAACGTTAAGGCGCCACGGCGGAATGCGGGAGGCGCCCCCGGCTTTTACGGTTTTGGGGGAGATTGGGCACTTCATTGTCTCGTCTGGGCCCAGACCGATTAGTTTTTCAGGTACCACATGACTGCAATCGACCCCGACACGCTGATCAGCGATACCACGTTCGCCGATCTGGGCCTCGCCCAACCCTTGCTCGCTGCCCTTGCCGATGCCGGCTACGAGCGTCCCACACCCATTCAGCGCGATGCGATTCCGCTCGCGCTGACCGGTCGTGATCTCATTGGCCTCGCCCAAACCGGCACCGGCAAGACGGCGAGTTTCACGCTGCCGATGGTGCATCGCCTGTTGGGAGGTCCGCGCCGCACGCGCGTTCTGGTGCTCACCCCCACCCGCGAGTTGTGTCTCCAGGTTGAGGAGAGTGTGCGCAAGTACTCCAAGTACGCGCCGGTTGATGTGATTCCGGTGTTCGGCGGCGTTGGCTACGAGCCTCAGGAGCGCGCACTGCGTGCCGGTGTGGATGTGGTCGTCGCCACCCCCGGACGCTTGCTCGATCATCTCGAGAAGCGCAACGTCGACTTCTCGTATCTGGAAACCTTGGTGCTGGATGAGGCCGATCGGATGCTCGATATGGGCTTCGCCCCGCAGCTCAATCGTATTGTGGAGCAGGTGCCGCGCTACCGGCAAACGCTGCTGTTCAGCGCCACCATGCCGCCCGAAGTGGAAGCCCTCGCGCGCAAGTATCTCCGGAAGCCCGTGGTGGTGCAGGTGGGGCGGCGTTCTTCGGCCGCCACGACGGTGACGCATGCCGTGTACCCCGTGCCGCGTCATCGCAAAAACGAACTCCTGGTGCACTTGCTGACCAAGGAAGCGCACGATTCGGTGCTGGTGTTTACGCGTACCAAGAGCGGCGCCGACCGCGTGGTGCACGATCTGGAACAGGCAGGCGTGAAGGCCGGTGCCATGCACGCGGATAAGTCGCAGCGCGACCGCATGGCGGCGCTGGACGATTTCAAGTCGGGGAAACTGCGGGTGCTTGTGGCCACGGACATCGCCCAACGCGGTCTCGATATCTCCGGCATTACTCACGTGATCAACTTCGACGTGCCGCAGCAGCCGGAAGATTACGTGCACCGCATCGGCCGGACCGGTCGCGCGGCCAGCACGGGTGATGCGTACACGTTCATGTCGGCCGAAGAGATCGGGATGGTGCGCACCATTGAGCGGACCATTGGGCAGGAAATTCCACGCGTGAGTGTGCCGGGGTTTGACTTCGGGACGTGAGGCACCGCGGTGGCGGGCTCGGGGGCTGATGTTGGTGTTAGCGTTGCTGCACGCGCCCGAGCCGTGACACGGTAATCGTGTCAGCGCGTGATGATCGCGTGAGCACGATTTGCAGATTGGCCGCTCCAACGCCGAGTCCCGATGGGGCATAACTGAGGGAATCGCGGGTGGCCCGCAGGGTGAGCCCACGGCCGTGGAAGTCGCCAACCGCCAGGGTGTCCTGTCCCGCATGCACTACAACGCGGGTGGTCGCGCCATCAAAGCGTACGGCGGTGCGGCGCCCCGTGGCGATGGCATGGTCGCGAGCGAGCGCAAGCAGGTTGACCGTTTCCTGTGCCGCCATGGTGACATCGAGCGCGGCAAACAGGGCGCCGCCGGAGGAGATGGCCACCGCGGCCACCCCGCCCGTCAGCGCGAGCACACAGAGCAGTTCCACCAGTGAGGCGCCGCGGTAACCGCGGGCAGGACGGGCGCCGGCAGGGGCGTTTCGCATACAAGCAGGGGTCGTGGAAGGCGGGTGTGGTCGGTATCGTGCAACAGTGCGTCACGAACCGCGTTGCATCACACGATGAGTCCGAGGCCGTTCCCCAGTGTCATCCGATTTACGCCGCCCCCCTCTTCACAACGCTCGGCGTTTCTTCCCCCGCCTCCCACAGGCGGTGCAGGTGGCCATCGTGCTCTGGGGCCTGGCCACGACGACGGCCTGCAGCGGTGCCGTGCCCAGTCCCGCCAGTGAGCTGTCGGCCGGGCAGGCCGTGATGGACCTCGGCACCCTCGTGGGGGAGCTGCGCGAGGAAAACGCCCTCATGCAGGCACAGCTGGACTCGCTGCGCCACGCGCTGGCGTATCAGGACACCATTGTCCGGCAGTTGGCCGCAGGGGCCGGTGTGTCCGTGCGCTCCCCGCTGTTTCCGGCACCATGATGGCGCGCCCACGCGTATAGATTGCCATCTCACCTCACCATGCCCCGACTCACGTCTCCAGATATGCGGATTGCGATTTCTACCGGTGGTGGCGACGCCCCAGGCCTCAACGCCGTGATTCGCGCGGCGGTCTTGTCCGCCCGTACCCGCGGCTGGGACGTGCTCGGGATTAAGCGGGGATACGCCGGCCTGCTTGGTGAAGATGAGATCGTTCCGCTCACGGCCGACAGCGTACGCGGAATCGCCAATCAGGGCGGCACCATTATCAAGACGACCAATCGCGGCAGCCCCTTCGCGTACCCCATTCAGCAACCCGATGGGACGTGGGCGGCTATCGACCGGTCGGACGAACTGGTGGAGAATGCGCGCAATCTTGGCATTGAAGCGATCATCTCCATTGGTGGGGATGGCTCGCTGAAGATTGCGGCGCAGTTGGTGGCGAAGGGGATGCGTGTGATC
This sequence comes from Gemmatimonadota bacterium, assembly GCA_947463135.1. Classification (GTDB taxonomy): domain Bacteria; phylum Gemmatimonadota; class Gemmatimonadetes; order Gemmatimonadales; family Gemmatimonadaceae; genus Gemmatimonas. The sequence continues at coordinate 13,648 of CANHTA010000026.1, read as the reverse complement.
AGCGTGCCCAAGACCATCGATAATGACGTGCCCGGCACGGTCACCACCTTCGGGTTTGACACGGCGGTGAACACGGCCATGGAAGCCATCGACAAGCTGCATACCACGGCGGAATCACACGACCGCGTGATGGTGCTGGAGGTGATGGGACGCGATGCGGGCTTCATTGCCCTCCACGCTGGAGTGGCCGGTACCGCCGACGTGATTCTGATTCCCGAAATCGGATGGGAATTGGATAAGGTGTGTGCGAAGATCATGGAGCGCGACGCTGCGGGGCGCCGGTTCAGCATTGTGGTGGTTGCGGAAGGCTCAAAGCCCAAGGGCGGTATGGAGTCCATCATCGGCGAGTCGCTGCCGGGACAGGATCGCCGCTTGGGGGGGATCGCCGAGCGGCTGGGCTATGACATCCAGCGGATCACGGGCAAGGAAACGCGGGCCATGGTGCTCGGGCACCTGCAGCGCGGAGGCTCGCCAACCGGCTATGACCGACTGCTTGCGACGCGATTCGGGGCGGCCGCCGTACAGGCGGTGGCGGACAAGAAGTGGGGGCACATGGTGGCGTTGCAGTCGCCCCACCTCGTCACGATCCCCATCGAAGACGTGTTGAAGGAAACGAAGCGTGTGGATCCGGGCCATGATGTGGTGCAAGCGGCACGGATGATGGGCATTTCCTTCGGGGACTGACCACGAGAGTGAGGTACCCTGAGGACACCGACTGTCCACAGGGTTGGACATCGTCTGTTACCTGACGCACCTTCCCCCTGTCCTTCCGCCACTGGGGTGCCGATACTTACGTCGTGGGTGCACGCCGGTCGGCGGTTGGGTCCGTCGTGGCATAGACCCTGCTAGCATAGCGCGTCGGGATCTCCGATGGCTCTCCATGGTGGACGGCGCGCGAGGTCCTGTCGGAGGCAGTGTATGGTACAGCAGTCTTGGCGAATCTTGGCAACCACGGCCGTCTTGAGTCTCGCGCTCGGGGCGGGGCGCTTGTCTGCGCAGAGCCGCAGCGAGACCACGGAAAAGCAGGACAAGACCGAAATTCCCAAAGACTATCGGCCACCGGCTGGCATGTGCCGGGTATGGGTTGATGGAGTGCCCGCGGCACAGCAACCGGCCCCTACCGATTGTGCCAGTGCCGTGCGTAACCGGCCGGCCAACGGTCGGGTGATCTACGGCGACGATGCGGCCAAGGGAAAGAAGCCGGACCTCCCGATTAAGGGGTTTGCGAAGCCTCTGGAGAAGAAAGGGGCGCCGCTGATCCCGCCTGACCTCGCGCAGGCAGACCCCCGGGCACGGGATGCCTGGGAGGCAAAAAAAGTGACCGATGCCCAACTGCATGGTGATCCGCCGGCGAATGCTTCGCCGGCTTCTTCGTATCCGGGGGGGGCGGTGTCACCACAGGGGCCCATGGCGTCACCTGGCGGGTATGTCACCCCGGGCGGTGTGGTGGTGCCGGGTGCGGTGAACGACCCTCGCTATTTCAATCAGGGGCCGGGGGTGCGTCCACCCGGATACGGCTCGGCCACCTGTCTCGACCGCGACGGCGACGGCTGGTGCGACGATCTGCGCTACGGCCCGCCGGTCTGCAACGACCTCGACAAGGATGGTCGGTGCGATGACCTTCCGGAGTTCGCCTCCCGCGCCTATCCGCAGGTCTTGCCGCCGATGCGCTCGGTGGTCGACGTGCTCCAGGGGCGCCCCAGCATCGAGATCATGCAGTGGCTTGGTACGAACGAGTTCACCGTGCGTGTCCCTGATCAGGGGCGAGGCGGCACGCCGTGGCGCGCCATCTTCCTCGATCAGCGCAACGAACTGCTGCAGGTGTGGACCGATGTGAATCGTGACGGTCGCGCTGACCGGATCGAAGTGTTCGTGAATGGGCAGCGCGTGAAGCTGATTCAGCGCTAACGCGCCCCCGTTTGGCGCGGCGCTGCGCACTGGTGCAGTAGATTTCACGGGTGCGCACTCCCCGAGATCGTTACCTCCCTCCCGACCGCGACGCCTTTGTCGCGGCGAAGCCGCCGACAGGCCGCGTCATCGTTATTGCGCCAACCAGAGCGGCGTGTGAGACGATTGAACTCGCCGTTGGCCTGCACCTTGACACGTTTCTCGAACGAACGCGGGGCCCCGACTTGCGGCGGCTGGCGTCGAGTGGGCGTGGCTTTGGCATTGTCGCGGGTACCGGAACCGGCAAGACGCTCGCGATTCGCCCGATTTCCGAAACCATTCTCGGCACGACAGTACTGAAAGCCGGTGTGGTGAATCGCGAACGCGAAGCCACGCCGGAGACGCCGTCATGGAACGTGATCGTGATTACCACCGGTATTGCCCGCCGCTGGTTTCAGGATGGCGATATCCAGCCCTCTGACACACTCGTGGTGGATGAGATACATCAAACGAGTGCGGAACTTGAGCTGTGTCTCGCACTCGGCAAGCGCGTGGGGTGTCGCTTTATCTGGTTGTCGGCCACGGTCGATCCTACGTTTTACGCGCGCTATCTGGATAGTGCCGATGTGCTGCAGGTCTCGGCGTTCGATGCGACGAAAGCCGCCAAGGTTGAAGTGGAACGCAAGCAGCCGCTGCAGTTTCTCGATGACAAATTTCTGCAGCAGCTGTCCCGGAGCGCCCGCGGCGTGGCGATGTTTTTGCCGACGCGCGCGGCGGTGGAAGAGGCCGCGGAGTGGGTGCGACTTCGGTATCCGCGCATCACGGCGGCGCATTACCATGGCGGTGAGCCCATTCGTGTCATCCGTCCGTTTCTTGAGGGCGGGGTGCCCAAGCCGTTCTTTCTGGCCATGACCGCGGCCGGTCAAAGTGCGCTGAATGTGCCGGGGCTTGATACCGTCATCATTGATGACACGCGATTCACCAACGTGATTGACCGTGGGCGCAATGTGCTCACGCGCGTGCATCTCGGGGCCAACGAAATCCTGCAGATGGCGGGGCGCGTGCATGGCCGCGTGGAGCATGGCCGCGTGTTCATCCTCAGTGACCGGGATATCCGCTTCAGCGCCCTCAAGCCAACGGCGCCGGATTTTCAATTGGCGGGCGATTCCGAGCGCGTGGCGCTCACCTGCGCCGACCTCGGCGTGCAGGCGGATGCGCTCGACTTGCCGGTGCCTCTTGATCGGGTGGCGTACCGGAAAGCGATGGCGCATCTCGAGTCGCGTGGGCTGATTGAACACGGCCGACTGACGACGTACGGCAAATCGGTGGAAGCGCTGCCCGTTGAGCGCGCGTGGGGCGAGCTCATTGTCAACGGGGACGACGAGTTGCTTCCGATGCTGGCCGTGATGAGCGGTATTGAGTCGCTGCATCGCATGTCGCGCGAAGGGCGTGATTTGGAAGGGTTGGTGGTGCGTGGCAGCGATCATCTGACCGCCTACAACGTGTATGCCGACGCATTCCGTGTTGCCGGCTACATCGGCGAAGTGTACGGGTTGTCGCGGCACATGTTTGACCCCGAGCGCATTGCCAAGTGGGCCGAGCAACGGGGGATTCTGGTGAAGGCGCTGGAGGATGCGGCGCTGGCTATGGCGAGCGTGTACCGCTCAGTCGGTGTCCCGCTTCCGGCAACGCTCCCCTTGGTGCGTCACGATCAGCAGCGGCGTTTCTGCGATCTGCTTGCCCGGTTCATGCCGTTTGATCTCGTGATTGAAGAACAGACGGCGGATGGCCAGGAAGCACGTGTCTCGAAGACGAGCGTGTGTGGGAGCTGGGGGGCGGTGGCCGGTTCCCTCCGCTATTTCGCGGATCGGTTTGGGGTGCCGCGGGCCGGGATCGAGGGCACGCAACTCTCGATAGAGCTGATCAAGCAGTATGCGCAGCGTCATCCGCCCGAGCTGGCCTTGGAGCCCGACCGTAAGCAGTCCCCCGTGTTGTTGCGCCGGCGGCTCACTTATTTCGGCTTCGAACTGGCGCGCGAAAGTGAAGGCCTCGACGAGTTTCCGGCGGAGTACGCACAGGCAGCGCGCCATCTGCTGGCCGTGGCAGCGGCTCGCAATGAACTGCGTCACGCGTCGGTGCGCCGTAACCAGCCGGTCGTGGACGAGATCCGTGAGGTGTGGCGACGCTTGGGTGGAGTGACGCCGCGGCTCGGACAGGCGGAGCTGGCGGCGTGGTACGAGACACAGATGGGCGCGGCCACCAACTGGGAGACCATTCGTCACACGCCCATGTTATTGGACCGGCGTGATTTCGTGAGTCACGAGCAGGTGGCCGAAGCGCGCGCGCTGCCGGGCGCGGTGGAGATTCGGGATCGGACGGTGCCCATGGACTACGACGTGGAGGAACGCGATGGTCACCTCGTTCCGGTGATTCGCCTCCGGGTCCCGGAGAAGCTGGCGCGTACCATGGTGGACGCGGAGCTTCCGTTGCTGGACCGTCCGCTGCGCTTTGTCGTGCCGCGTGGCCAGCGCGGATCGGTGCACGCGGAGACACTACGTGAACTTCAGGACAAGCTGGACCTTCCCTTCACCGATGACGAGCGCCTGCGCCCGCCAGCGGTGAGTAGTCCGCGCTCTGGTGGGGATCGCGGCCGTGGTGGTGAGCGTGGGCCGCGCGGCAACGGTGGTCACCGTCACCCCGGAAAGGGGCGACGGCGGCGCTAGCTGTGGTGGCGCTCGGGTAGTGGGAAGCTGTACAGACGCCCTTGCCCGCGGTGACACCCGATCTCGCGAAGAAACTGCAGGTGGGTTGGTTCATCAACGCCCCTGGCGATGACATCCACACGCAGCGATTTGGCGAGGGCAACGATGGCGTGCACCATGGCGGTTTCTTCCTCGCCCTGCTCCATGCCGGCGACCAGGGTGCGATCGATTTTGAGGGCGTCAACAGCGAACGCTTGCAGATGCCGGAGCGACGAGTAGCCCGTGCCGAAGTGATCGATCACCCGTTTCACCCCCAGTGACTTCAGCGAGGCCAGTGTGCGTTGCGCGTGATCGGGCCGGTGCATCGCGTCGCGCTCGGTGATGTCCAACTGTAACTGGTGCGGACTCAGCCCGGACGCCTCCAGCGCGGCGCCGACATCCTCAAGAAAGGTCGTGCTCGCGAATTGCTGACCGCTCACCGGGACACTCACCGAGAGCGGTGTCCCGTTCGCATGTGCCCACTGCGCAGCCTGTCGACAGGCTGCGCTCAGGAGCCACCGTCCGATGTGCACGGTCATCCCGGTGTGCTCAGCGATCGGTGCGATGCGTTCCCAGTCCAACCGCCCGTGTGTGGGGTGCTGCCAGTGCAGGAGCGCGTCGAACCCATGCAGGGTGCCGGTGGCCAGATGCACGACCGGTTCGAAGTCGAGCGTGAATTCGTTGCGCTCCACGCCCATCCGTAGCTCTGATTCCAGAGCATTCCAGTCGAGCGCGCGTTGGTGCATGGTGGCATTGAAGCGGCGAACGCCGGACTTGCCCGAAGACTTGGCGGCATACATCGCGCTGTCTGCGTTGCGAAGCAGCGACAGCTCGTCGTCTTCCGGCGTGGCAATGGCAATGCCAATGCTCACGTCGACGGCAACCTCCCTGCCACCAAGGTGCACCGGCATGCGCAGCAGCGTGAGGAGTCGCGTGGCGAGTGCCTCGAGATCATCGTCATGTGCGCCGGACTCACACACCACGGCGAACTCGTCACCGCCGAGGCGGGCAACGGTTTCACCGGCCCGCACCGTACTGGCAATGCGGCGTCCCACAATTTGCAGGAGCTCGTCGCCAACCGCGTGGCCAAGCGTATCGTTCACGTGCTTGAATCCATCCAGATCGAGCAGGAGCACCGCCACGCGGCCGTCTCCACGGCTGCATCGCGCCAGGGCATGCTGGAGGCGATCACGGAACAGCACGCGATTGGCCAACCCCGTGAGCTCGTCCTGGAACGCCTGTTTGACCAGCTGACCTTCCATCACCTTGCGCTCCGTGATGTCCTGAATCATGGCGATCATCCGCCCACCGCCACTCTGGGACAGACGGGAGATAGTGAGCTGTCCCCACACAATGTGCCCGTCTTTGTGAAAGAAGCGGCGCTCGGTGGTGACGGCGTGACGTGCGCCGGATCGGAGCTCCCGACCAAGCTCCCGGCCGAGCTCATTGTCGTCGGGGGGCGAGAGCGAAATGGCGAGACGCCCAACCTGTTCTGCAGGGGTGTAGCCCAGCAGCTCCTGCGAGGCTGGATTGGACTCGAGAATGACGCCATCGGCCGAGAGCACGTGTAGGGCGATCCCCGCAGATTCGAAAAACTCACGGAACAGCACATAGTTGTCGGCGCACTCACGAAGGGAGGCGTGGGTGCGGTGTTCACCGTCGGCGAGTTCGCTGGCGGATACAAGGGGCATGAGGATTCGCGATAGGGGCAGTGCGGTGACGTGGCTCACGGCCGATCACCCAAGGGTGACCGGCGATGTGTGGTAAGTCTCGGCACGTGCGACCAAAAATCCACGGGCGAGATAGTTGGGGAGTGCGGCGGGCGCGTCGAGGGTACAGGTATGCAGCCAGACACGTGCGGCGTCCCAGGCAAAGGCCACCCGCACGGCCGCAGATACCAACCACGCCCCAAGCCGGTGGCCGTGGAGGCGCCGGTCGAGACCGAGGTAGACGATCTCCACGGAACCATCGGGGTGACGCTCGAGCTCCAAAAATCCGGCCGCGTCGGAGGATTGGTCGCCAAGGTCTGCGACGACACGGAAGAGGCGGATGTCCGGACGCGTGAGATGGGCTGCCAAGGCGCTGTCCGTCCACGCGTCCCGGTCGTGCCATTGCCACGGGGCGCCAATCTGCCGGTACAGTGCGCGCCACTGGTGAACGGTGGCAGGATCGATCCGCTCCAGCGCGGCGACGACGCTGGGAGGCGCTCCGGGGATGAGCTGCGCAAGCGCGGCCATGTCGAGGTAGGTCCGGGTGACCTCGATGGTTTGCGGGTGCGAGGGTGCACTATCGCACGTAGGACTCATCGGTCCTACTTTATCCGATTGACTGGGGTGATTCTCGCTCATCTTCTAAACTCTCCAATCATGTAAGTCTTTCGCAAGTCGCGTGTTACGGTTTATTCCAGGCGCGGCTTGCGTATTGGACCGTACGGTCCTATTGTTAGCGGACTATGACCGAACGCCGATTACAAATCCTGGACGCTGCCGCCACGTTGATCTCTGAGCGAGGGTACACCTCGACCTCGGTGGATGACGTGATCAAGAGCGCGAAGCTGAGTGGGAAGAGCCACTTCTACCACTATTTCAAGTCCAAGGAAGAACTCGGCTACGAAGTGCTGAATCGCCAGTTTGAGCGATTCGCGGAGCGGGGTCTGGCGATTCTGCGCGAGCCGATGATTGACCCGCTGGAGCGGCTCAACCTGTTCATCGACGCGGTGGTGGCGTTGCAGTCGGAGAGTGGCGGCCGTCGCGGTTCTCCGTTTGGCAACTTGGCGGCCGAGTTGGCCGACGCCCATGAAGGGTTCCGGGTGCGGATTGAAGCGGTGTTTGAGCGGTGGGCCAGCCAGATCCGCTCCCTGCTGTGGGAGGCGCGTCCGCAATTGCAGGACGACGTCGACGCCGTGCGGTTATCCCGCTTCATCATCGCCGCGCTGGAAGGGGCCGTGTTGATGACCCGGGTGAAGCGCGACTTATCGGTGCTTGAGGGGATTGCTGTTGATCTGAAGCGTTTTATCGCCATGCATGTGCGCGACAAATCGGCATGGCCGCTGCACCGGCATCACGAGTAGGCCGGATACTCACCGCAGGGCGTTGCGGGGAACATGTCGGTTCCCTCAATGGCAGGACAACGCTGGCTACTGCGCACGGCGCAGCTTACGGAGAGAGAGCATGGTTCGGATTGACAACGAGGCGCTGCAGCTGGCCACGGTTTCGGATGACGAAATCAACGTCGGCGAACGGAACGGAGACCGCGTGGCCCGTCGCGCGCAGTTTGAGCGCGAAGCCCTCGTGCATCTTGATGCGCTCTACTCGTTTGCCTTGAAGCTTGCCCGTTCCCGTGATGACGCTGAGGACCTCGTGTCGGACACCCTCCTGCGTGCACTGGAGCGCTGGGAGCAGTACCATTTGGGCACGAACATTCGCGCGTGGCTCTTCACCATTCTGTATCACGTGTTCGTGAGTCGGAAGCGGCGCATTGATGCGCGCGAAGTGCAGCAGCCCGAGGACACCGAGGGGTGGGCGTTGTTCGAGGCGGTGGGCGAAGCCGACCCGGAGTCTCGCTTCTACGATTCCTTCCTGGACGATGAAGTGACGCGGGCGATCCGCTCGTTGCCGGAAGAGTATCGGTCGGCGGTGGTGTTGAGTGATTTACAGGGGCTGCGCTACGCTGAGATCGCCACGGCGCTTGGGGTGCCTGAGGGCACGGTGAAGTCGCGGTTGTTCCGGGGGCGGCGTCTGCTGCAGCGCAAGCTGGCAAATTTCGCGGTTGAAATGGGCTACGTGAAAGCGTCGGTGGTGCGCGCGGTGGTGAAGCCACCGATGGCCGCGACGGTCGTCGGCTAGGGCTGCGGCGCCGGGCTAGACGTCGCGGGCGAGTGAGCCGGCGGCGCCGGCCAACTCATGCAGGGCGCGTTCCACGGTGCCGCTCCAGCGCCGGAGCTTCTCCCGGACGGCTGCCAGTTCGGCGCGGCTCCCGGCGGCATCGCGTGAGGCGTCGTCGTGCAGGGCGCTGAGCTCCATTACGCGGGCCTTCATCACGTCCAAGGCCCCCGTAACCGCATCGCGTTCCCGCTCAGTGTCCTCCAGCAGTTCGTGCACGCGCGCGCGCGTCTGGGTGAGCAAGGTGCACATGGCGCGCCATGCATCGCGCTCCAGCGTGAGCTGGCGTCGGGACGCGGTGTCTTCGGCAAGCCGTTCCCGGAGGCGTGCAAGGCGCTGAACCAGCGAGCCGTTCCCATTGACGGCCGTGCCCGGGCCAAGCACCGCCATGGCGGCCTGCAGCTCCCGGTCGAGCTCCTGGGTGCGCCGTTCAAACTCGTCGCGTGCGGTTCGCGTTTCATCAAGGGCGGCCAGCGCTTCGCGGAGGGCGCGCAATTCCACGGCGATGCGTCGCACACCACGCGCGTCGCCCTCGGACACGAGCCAACGCAAGGACGCGACAAAGCCCCGCTCCAGGGTCACATCCGGATCGGACTCCGGGCGTGACGTGGCGTCGACGGAGCGTGGTGTGCTGCTCAATGCGCCGTCACGGAACGTGCCCGATGACGGGCGGCTTTCGCGCGATTGCCGCAGGTGCCCATATCGCACCAACGACGCCGACCGTTTTTCGTGCCATCGAAAAACACGCGATGGCACCGCGGATCGGCGCACCGCCGAACGCGCGCCAGCTCGTCGTTCACGAGGGCGTCGGCGGCGGACTCGACCATCGGAATCATGAGGCCGGCGAACGCGTCGCCGGTGGGGACAAACGCCCGCGTATAGAGGCCGGCGTGCCGGTCGAGCCGGCGCGTGCCGGCGCTGCGGCCGAGTACACGGTTGATCTCCACCACGGCATCGTCGCGGACGCGCTCGTGTAGCTGACCTTTTTCGGCGAGCCCGCGCAGTGAGGCGCGCACCCGTCGGGCATCAACCAGCGCCGCCGCCGCTGCGGCCGGTTGCAACACGGCACGGCGACGGATCCCTGCGGCCCGTTCATCGTCGATGGCTCCATGCTGATGAAACCATACCAGCAGCGCCTCGAAGTCCCGCAACAAATCGCCCCCAGGCAATTGCGCGGCGGCGTCGGTGTTGACGAAGTCAAGCCAGAGTCGCGTGCTAGCCGGCACGAGACGTGGTGCCCGATCGCCCGCGGTGGCTCGTCGTGCGTCGAAGAGGGAGACTAGCATGAGGAGGAGTCAGAAGAGCTAGCTTACTTGCCTACGTGGCTGCGAGCAAGCGCCTCCTGCCAACCTTCTCCCGTTTCTGCGGTCATTCGGCGGATTTTATGGGTGTTTTCTTCACGCATGTGGCCGTTGGTTCCCGCAATCCGGTGAAGGTTGCGGCGGTGCGTGCGGTGCTCGCACGCATCCAGCCGGCGATCCGGTTGGAGAGTGTCGAGGTGGCGAGTGGGGTGCCGGATCAGCCGATGGGCGATGCGGAGACGCAACGCGGGGCGCGGCAGCGGGCACAAGCGGCACTCCGGGAGACGGGGGCGGAGTGCGCGATCGGTATTGAAGGGGGGGTGGTGTTGCTCCCCGATGGGAGCATGCGCAGCTGTGCCTGGGCGGTGGTGGTGGATCGGAGCGGCCGCGAAGGAATGGGTGGCTCACTCTCCATGCCGTTGCCCGATATGGTGGCCGCGCGCATTCGCGCTGGCGAGGAACTGGGGCACGCCATGGATGCACTGGCGCAGACCGTGGGTACGAAGCATGGCCGTGGTGCTGTGGGGATTCTCACGGCCGGATTGATTGATCGGCAGGGGGCCTACGAGCCGATGATCAGCTACGCGCTGGCCCCATGGCTGGCGCGGGAATGGTATGAGCCCCCTGCCGTGGCGCGCGATTAGGACGGTCGGAACACGAGCACTGGCGTTGATGCATGGCGAATGACTTCGTCCGCCACACTGCCGAGGACGAATCGCTGAACGCCGCCCCGTCCGTGCGTGGCAATGGCCAGGGCGCCCGCCGCAGTGCGGGCGGATTCCTCGCGGATCGCGCTCGCGACGCTCATGTCGGTGACCACGTGGACGGTCGTTCCCGCTGGACAGCGCGCCGCAATCCGCGTGAGGTACTCGCGTCGTCCTTCTTCCTCGAGGGCGAGGGCGCTGTCGTCGACGAGCAACGCTTCAGCTCCGAAGGGGGCCATCGGCATCGCATGGGGCACCGTCACCGATAGCAAGGCCATGGTAAGCCCCGTGGCCGTGGCGAAGGTGATGGCATGCGGCAAGATGGCTTCGGCAAACGGGGAGCCGTCGAGGGTGCAGAGCAGGGTGCCCACGGGGAAATCGGGGAGGGCGTCGCTGTCGGCGCCGCGCACGAGATACACCGGCGCCGTGGCCCGCGTGAGATATGCGGTGGCGACGCTGCCCATGCGTAGCCGGGCGAAGCCGCTGCGCCCGTGGGTGGTCATCACGGTGAGGTCAACCCCAGCCGATTGCGCATGTTCAACCAGCGCCTCGACGATGGTGCCTTCCAGGAGCACCCCGGATGCCGCTACGCCCTGCGCCGTGATCTCCGCGACGGCTGCGTTTAACGCGGCCAGATCCTGGGCCCGATGCTCGCTCACGAGCGAGGCGTCGTAGATCGGGATGGCCATTTCCCCGGGCACAAAGGGGATGTAGGCGCTGGGGTCATGCACCAGCGCAAGTTGCAGGCTGGCGCCGGTGCGGCGGGCCAGAGCCGTGGCAACCGGAATGGCGCGGGCACTGAGCGCCGAACCATCAAACGGGACGAGAATGGTCTTGTACATTGCAGGAGCATGCACACCGGGGAGCGATCCTGCCAGAGGGGATTCCCCGATAGATGTCACCGTTTCGCCACAGACCTCATGACCGCACCCCGTCCTTTTGTTACGCACGAGCGCGTCCGCTGGGCGGACGTGGATCTCGTGGCGATCATGCGCTTCAGCGCGTTCCCCCGTCTCGTGGAAGTGGCCGAGCAGGAGCTGCTGCGCGCGGTTGGGTTGCCCTACGCGATGCTCTTTGACCAGCCCCGCCTGTGGATGCCACGGCGTCGGCTGGAAATCGACTACTTCGCGCCGGCCCACCTTGATGATGATCTCGCGCTCGTGACCTATGTGTCGCGGATGGGTGAGACGTCGCTCACCTTGCAGGTGGACATTCGGCACGCCACGCGCCACACTCTGATTGCCGCCGCCACCATGGTGGTGGTGTGCGTCACGGTGGAGGGCTTCGTGAAGCGACCGCTTCCCCGGAGTACCCGGGACGCCTTGGCGCCCTTTGTGCTCTCGGTTGAGGCCGCCCGGGCCGACGCACCCGAAACCCGCTAGATTCCACGCATGTCAGACCCGACGTACGTACGCAAAGGCTTCGGCCTCAAAGCCGCGGTGCAAGACACGCTCGCGGCCGACTATACCGGTCAGCTGGTAGACATGCTTCGTGCGAACGATTTCACGTTGCACGCCGGGCAGACGACGGTGCGGCTGGCCAAGGAATTCGGCTTCTGCTACGGCGTGGAGCGTGCGGTGGATTACGCCTACCAAACGCGACGCAAGTTTCCGGAGAAGCGGATATTTCTGGCGGGTGAGATCATTCACAACCCGCATGTCAACGCTAAGCTGCGCGAGATGGGGGTGGTGTTCCTCTCGGCCAGCGGCAAAGGCTTTGATTATGCGCCAGTGGATGCCGCCGATGTGGTGATTCTGCCGGCGTTCGGCGTCACGATTCAGGATTTCCAGACCTTGCGCGAGCGGGGATGCGTGGTGGTAGACACCACGTGCGGGTCGGTGCTGAATGTGTGGAAGCGCGTGGAGGTGTATGCCCGTGACGGGTTCACCTCCCTGATCCACGGTAAGTATTACCACGAGGAAACACGCGCGACGGCCTCGCAGGTGGAGAAGTACCCCGGTGGCCAGTACATCGTGGTGCGTGATATGTCGGAAGCGGAACTGGTCATGGATTACATCGAAGCGAAGTCGGGGCAACCAACTGCGCGTGCGCCGCTGTCGCGCTCGGCGTTCCTTGAGAAGTTCGCGAAGGCCGCGTCCGATCATTTTGATCCGGATCTCCACCTCGAACGTATCGGGGTCGCGAATCAGACCACGATGCTGGCGCGTGAATCGCTGGAGATCGGGGCGGCGGTGGGGCATGCCATGGCGCGGGCGTATGGTGAGGCGCATCGGTCGGAGCATTTCCGCACCTTCGATACCATCTGCAGCGCCACCCAGGACCGCCAGGATGCGGTGGTGGAGTTGCTGGCCGAGCCACTCGACCTCATGGTGGTGGTCGGTGGCTACAACTCCAGCAATACCATTTCGTTGGCGGCGCTCTGTGCCGAACAGGTGACCACGTATCACATTGCCGATCCCGACGAGATCGACGTGGACGGGAATGCCGTCCGTGTGCGTCGTGTGGGGCCGCATCATCACGAAGATGAAGTGGTCAACTGGCTGCCAACCGATGGCCCGCTCCGCATTGGCATTACAGCTGGTGCCAGCACCCCGAACAATAAGATCGGACAGGCAGTGGCGCGCGTCTTTGCAATCCGCGGTGAACAGGTTGACACGAGCCGCTGAGTATCGGCGGGATTCCTTCCACGAGAGCCATCGCCATGCATGAGCCCATAACACCACGTGCGACCGACGCGCTGTCGCGATTTCGCCTTGATGGGAAAGTCGCGATCGTTACGGGAGGGACGCGCGGTATCGGGTTGGCCATTGCCACCACGCTGGCGCGCGCTGGCGCGAAAGTGGTGATTTCCAGCCGGAAAGCCGAGCATGTAGATGCGGCGGTGAAGCTGCTGCGTGAGGATGGTCACAACGTGGTGGGCATTCCGGCCAATATGGGAAAGGCGGCCGATGCGCATGAATTGGCGGCGCGCACGGTGGAGCACTTTCATGGCATTGATATCATCGTGAACAACGCGGCCACCAATCCGGTGTTTGGTCCGCTGCAGCTGGCCAGCGAGGACGCCTTCGAAAAGATTTTGGCGGTGAATGTGAAGGGGCCGCTGGAGCTCTGTAAAACGGCCCACACCGTGATGGCGCATCGTGGCGGTGCCATTGTGAACGTGTCGAGCATCG
>CANHTA010000025.1 GCA_947463135.1 Gemmatimonadota bacterium | reverse complement strand
GGTGAACAAGAAGGGTACGAACCCGAGATACGGCACCTTCTCCACCGCGTCCTTCTTGAACTTTGCCGAACTCTTGTCCGTTTTATCGGCGTAGAGGTCCCATTTGTTGATGACCATAATGAGGCCGCGACCGGCCTCCCACGCCAGCGTTGCGATCTTGAGATCCTGATTTTGCAATCCTTCCGTGGCGTCAATCATCAGAATACACACGTCTGATGAATCAATCGCACGACGCGTGCGCAAGGCCGAGTAGAACTCGATGCCGTCATCGATCTTGGACTGCCGACGCAAGCCGGCGGTATCCACAAAGATGATGTCCTGATCGTGATACCGCATTGGTGCATCGATTGAATCGCGCGTTGTGCCCGATTCATCGTTCACTACCAATCGCTCCTCACCCAACAGCTTATTGACGAACGAGGACTTCCCGACATTAGGCCGGCCGATGACGGCGATACGGATGGCTTCCGAAGGGACTTCGTCCGATTCCGGGATGGCCGCGATGACGGCATCGAGCAGGTCGCCGGATCCTTTGCCATTGGCGGCCGACACCGGGTACACGTCGGTTACACCCAACCGGTAAAAATCATAAAAGTCGGCACTGTTGGGATCGTCGACTTTATTCGCCACGAGCACCCACGGTTTCTTCGCATGACGGAGAATGTCCACGAGTCGCGCATCGCTGGGATGCACACCCACCTTGGCATCCACAACGAGCATGAGGAGGTCCGCTTCGTCGATGGCTTGCATGACCTGCTTACGGATGGCGACATCCATCGGCTCGTTGGAATCCTCCACGAGCCCCCCGGTATCGACCAACCAAAAATGATGGCCCGCCCAGTCCGCCTGACCAAAATGACGGTCACGGGTGGTGCCCGCTTCGTCGCTGACGATGGCCGACGTGTCGCCGACGATCCGATTAAACAGATGGGACTTCCCGACATTGGGACGCCCGATGATAGCTATGACTGGAAGACTCATGCGGCTGGTTGGAACGCCGCGTCACCTTCCGGGACCAGCGCGTCTATGAAATCGTACGAAGGATACACCGGCATCGGCAGCGATTCACGGACCGCCACAAACGACTCGTCATCGAGGAAGAGTCCGTCGTCATTGATGCACTCAGCGGGAATGAGCGCGAAATCGAGATCCTGCCGGTTGCTGAGCGCTTTACGGATATCTGCGCCCACCAGCAAGCCAGCAGTGGTCGTGGTTGGACCGAACAGCGAATTCTCCATGGGAATCAGAACGAAGTCGGCACCGGTCGCTTCGCGTAACTGGTCGAGTAATGCGGGCATCAGGGGGGCCATGGAGACCCCAGTGACGATACCGATACGCTTTCCGTCGAGGCGTGGCAGCTGCGACACCCCGTCGCGTACGCGCGCGCGGAGCGACGTAACGGCGCCCACCCCATTTTCAATTTGCGAGTAGTCGCCGTAATGCGCCTCATCGGGGAGGGGCTCGTCCGAGAGCAAGTATAACTCATCGGAACCGAACACCCAGCGATCATCGCGCTCGGCAAGGCCACGCGCTGCCCATCGCTGCACCGTCTCGAGCAGGCGGCGCGCATGCGTCGCGTCCATCGGCGCGCCGTTGTAGAGATGCGAGAACTGCGTTACCCCGACCGGCACCAGCGCGACGGACATCATGGCATCGCCGAGGTTCCAGAGATCGGTGAGTGACTGCTCCAGCACCTCCCCATCGTTGAGACCGGGGACAATCACCATTTGCCCGTGAAATTGAATACCCCCCTCGGCCAGACGGGTAAGCTGTTCCACGATGTTCGGGACGCGAGGGTTGTTCAGGAGAATCTTTCGAGCTTCCCACGGCGTGGCATGCACCGAGACGTAGAGCGGTGAGAGCCGGTACTCGAGAATACGCGCGATGTCCTTCTCCTTGACATTCGACAACGTGGCGAAGTTGCCGTAGGCAAAGGACAGTCGGTAATCGTCATCGCGCACATACAAGTTCTTACGCAGCCCCTTGGGCAGTCCCTCGATAAAGCAGAACTCGCACCGGTTGGCGCACCGACGAACCGTGGGCGGGGCCAGCTCCACGCCCATGGGCTCACCCCCCTCGCGCTCAATGTCGTATTCCACCGCGGTGCCGTCGGGGAGCCGCGCGGAGACCAGAAACGCCTCATCGGCCGTCAGGAACTCCCAATCGAGGAAGTCTTCCAACGGCCGCTCATTCACGGCAAGGAGCTCGGTGCCTGGAACAATCCCGATTTCGTCGGCGATGCTCCCGGGCTGCACACGTGTGACGCGAACCATGACCTAGGACGAAAACGGGGGAAGTCGCCCAAAGGCCTTCCCCCGGATGACAAGTGAGCGTCAGCCGTAGCGCAAACACCCACTTGAGAAAAGATACGAACTGTGATGCCCGAAGTCAATAAAAAACATGGACTTACTTGAGAGGCGCATAGCGAAACGCGACCGCTTTCGGCGCCTCGAGTTTCACCGAAAATGTGGTGTTGCCCCCCGCATCGACGGGTCCGATCACGACGTCCTTCGTTGCGACCACGGCGCCGGCCACGTCCAGGAGCTCAAGCTTCATCGTCCATGAGGCCGTCGCGGTGCCGTCGTGGCTCACTGTGCCCTGCACCACAAAGGCATTCCCGGTGCGCTGGGCCACGGTGACATCTACGCGCGGCGTCGTTTTGCTCTGCTTGTCGAGGTAAAACAGCACGGAATCATTGGCCACCTTCTTCTTCGCGGCGTCCGATTCGGCACGCGCCCGAAGCTGCCACAGCCCGGCCATCAGGCGATACGCCCGATCAAAGTTCGGATCTACGGTGAGCAGACGGGTCACGACCGGGGCCATGCGGTCGGTATCCTTGAGCGAAAACAACACATTCGCGTAATTCAACAACGCGAGGCGGTGATAGGGGTTCTTGGCGAGCCCATTCGCGAACAGCGTCGCCGCGTCGGTATCGTGTCCGCTGGCCGCAGCGTTCGACGCCGCTTCGAAGAGCTGGTCCGCGGTGAATTTATCGGGGGCGGCGAGCATATCGGCAAAGATCGCCGTAACGGCCGCCGTATCCCCCGACAAGCGCACCGCCCGCCCAAGGGCCTGTGCGGCATTCGCGTCACCCGGGGTGTCCTTCAAATACTGCTCCAACAAGCCACGCGCTGCCGCAATCTCGGCGTCTTTTGTCGCCCCTGCCCCTTCGGCCTCCGCACGGGTCAGCTTCATCACGGCCAAGTTGTAGCGACTCTGTTGCTTCACCTTGGTGTACAGGGTATCCGAGCCAGAGAGAACGATGACTTTCTCCATCGCAATCATCGCGCTGTCCATCTTGTTTTGCTTTTGAAACACCGCAGACAGCACGTTCCAGGGGCGCGGATCCGATCCAGACACCTGCAGCGACAAATTCGCGAAGTACGCCGCTGAGTCATTCTGTTCGGCGCCCATCGCGGCGATGGACTTGTTGAGGATCTCGCTGAAGAACTGCGCACGGTAGGGGCGCACCTTCTCCCGACACTGCGGCAACACGGTTTCGAGGGTCGTTGCCGCCGAATCGAGCGCCAGGAGCAGATTGTGTGTCCCCGCCGGGTTTTGCGTGAAGCCAACATCGCCACGCCGCATGATTAACATAGCGTTCTCGCGCTGGAGCCACTGCGCATACGTGCGCACCAGCATCCACTGGCGACCAGCCTCGTTTTTGATCTTGGACGGGTCATCGGTGAGCACACGGATGGCGTTCTGCAGGTGCTTCGGAACCTCATCGGCACGCCGTGCCGCGGCGGCCGCGATGACGTACTGCTTCGCCCCGTTGATCTGATACGGACTGCTATCGTTAATCTCGCAGGCCCCTTGGGCCTGCCCGAGCATTGGGACACCCACACTGAGCGCCAACGCTCCCACAACCCCCCTCCAAACCCGAGCCGTCATCACCGCTCTCCTCGTAAGTACTATGGTCACGCCCACAAATAATTACCCCGCTACTCGACTGGTTTGACCAACGCACAGGGAGGCGTCTCAAACCCGAAGTTCAGTGCTCTCCATCACCGGCTGATGCCTTCCAAATGATAGGCGATGGACCCGGTTACGCGCGGTAGGACGCGCCACTTCCCGTGTTAAACACCACCACCTCCGCATCGGCCGAGAGCGTGCCGGCGGACACCGCGTCGCGGAGCACCGAGAGCGCGCAGCCACCCTCTGGTGCCGCATCGATGCCGGTGGCGGTAGCCAACCGTAGTGTCCACTCGCGGATCTCCGACTCGGAGGCGGTGCCAGCAAGACCATTGGTCTCCCGTAACACCCGCAAAAGCAGTCGATCGCCCAACGGTGACGGCACTCGGAGACCGCTGGCGTAGGTCACCGGGTCGATCCACGGGGTGGCGCGCTCTTCGTTGGCGGCGAACGCGCGAGCGATTGGTGCACATCCTGCGGCTTGCGCCACCAGATAGCGAGGCTGGGTGGCACCATCCGGCAGCCAGCCGCCCGCCATGAGCTCGTTGATTGCCTTCCAGATGCCGATCGTCCCCTCACCGCCGCCCGTGGGGTACACCAAGGCATCCGGTACCCGCCAGCCCAGTTGTTCGGCCATTTCGAATCCCATCGTCTTCATCCCCTCCACCCGATAGGGTTCGCGCAGGGTGGAGACGTTGAAATAGCCGGACTCCGCCGCGTAGGCGATAGCGAGCTTACCGGCATCACCGATATGCCCTTCAATGCGTACCAGCGTTGCCCCAAACGCTTCAATCGTGTCCAAGATCGGGCGTGGCGTGGTGCGCGGAGCGTACACGCGGACGGGCATCCCCGCTGCCGCACCATAGGCCGCCAGCGCGGCGCCAGCGTTCCCCGCGGTTGGTACGACCAAGCCAGGATATCCCTGCGCTCTCGCTCGGGTTACCGCCGCGCTCATGCCGCGCGCTTTGAACGATACTGTGGGATTCCGAGACTCGTCCTTGATCCACAGTCGCCGAACACCGGTAGCGGCAGCCAACGTCGGCGCCTCGATCATGGGGGTCAGCCCCTCCCCAAGCGTTACGGGCACCTCGCCCACTTCCAGCGGCATGAACGGCGCATACCGCCATGCGTCCCAGCGATCGAGTAATGGGGTCCCTTTGGGCACGGGGGCATAGCGCGCGAAAAGGGGCTGCCCGCAGACAGCGCACAGCGAGGCGTGCGCGCGCTCAGCCGCCGCGTCGCACGCGGAACACCGCAGGGTCCAGGAGGCAGAAGTCATTCGGAAGTGGAGTGGGGTGAGAGATCAGAAGGAAGGTCGGACGGAATATCTGATGGAATATCCGTTGGAATCACACGGGACGGAACGCCGAGCGCGGAGAGTAACCGCTCCGCCGTGGCGGTGCCGAAACCTGGCACGGCGGCAATCTGCTCCACCGTCGCCTCGCGAACTCCCTGGACGCTGCCAAAAACCGTCAACAAGGCACGTCGCTTGTTCGGGCCAACGCCAGGGACCTTGAGCAGCTCCGACGTGAGGGTACGCGCCGACCGCTTCTGTCGCTGAAAGGTGACGGCGAACCGGTGGGCCTCATCCCGCGCCTGCTGCAACATGCGCAACGCCGGTGAGCGGCGCGGCAGCCGAACCCCATCGCTGCGACCCGGGAGGAAGATCTCTTCGTCGCGCTTGGCAAGGCTAATCAGCCCGATCGACGTAACTCCCAAGGCATCAAGGGCGGCCCGAGCCGCGCCGAGCTGTCCTTTCCCGCCGTCAATCACCGCAAGATCGGGGAGTGGCAGTTCCCCGGTGAGGCGACGGGTGAAATACCTGGTCACCACTTCATGCATCGACTTGAAATCATCGTTGCCTTCGAAGATCGCGATCTTGAACTTGCGATACTCCGCACGCTTCGGGCGCCCGTTTTCAAACCAGACCGCGCTCGCCACCACGTCGGTGCCCTGCGCATGCGAGATATCGAAGCATACCAGGGAGCGCGGCAAGCGCGGCAACCCGAGCTCCCGCTGTAGCTCGTAGACAGGATCCGCGGCCCGCTCGTCTGCCTCGAGGGAGGCAAGCTTGAACTCCTCGAGCAGGTGCTGAGCGTTCTTATCGGCAAGATCCAGTAACGCCCGGCGTGGCCCACGCTGTGGAATACGAATGGTGGTGCCTTCGAGCGATGATTCAAGCGATGCGCGGTCGTCAAAGTCAAACGGTACCAGCAGATCCGCCGCTCTCGCATCGGCGGTGCGATACCACTGGGCGAGGCACGCGCCCAGCACGGCGCCGTCCTCTTCATCGTCGGCATGTTCAACAAGACGGTGATCGCGCGATAGCAGCTTGCCACCGCGGATTCGCATAATCACCACACACGCATCAGCGCCATCACGAGCGTAACCCACCACATCGCGGTCGCCACCCTCGACCTCCAGCACGACGGTGGGCTCTTCCATCGTCTCCAGGTGTCGTAAGGCATCACGCAGCTCACCAGCCCGCTCGAAGTCTAAACGCTCGGATGCGTCAAGCATCCGTTCACGGACGCGGCGCACCACGTCACTGGTGCGACCATCCAAAAACCACACCACCTCGTCAATCATGGCCCGATAGTCCGCCGGTGTCTGGTATCCCACACACGGCGCCTGGCACCGCTTGATGAAGTAGTCCAGACACGGGCGCTCCGGAGCCTCTTTCGGGAGGTTGTAGTGACAGGACCGGACCGAAAAAATCCGTTTCACCACGTTCATGGAGCGCCGTAACAACCCGACATCCGTATACGGACCAAAGTAGCGCGCACCATCCTCCTGCAGGCGGCGCGTCACAATCACTCGCGGCAATGGCTCTTGCACGGTGACCTTGATGTACGGATACGATTTGTCATCGCGCAACGCGATGTTGAATCGCGGACGATACTCCTTGATCAGTGTGGCTTCAAGAATCAAGGCATGCGATTCGCTCGGCACCACGATCGTATCGAGTGCACGAACTTTGCGCATGAGCCCCCGTGTCTTGGGGCTGCTCAGGTGATCCTGCGCCCAGTAGCTCCTGACGCGAGTGCGCAATCGCTTGGCCTTCCCCACGTACAACACCGCACCGTCGGCATCCTTCCAGAGATAGACCCCCGGGGAGTCCGGCAGGTGCGGTAACTTCTGGGCAATGCTGGCCGGCATCCCCCGTGCAATAGCGGCACGCGTCCAATCGTCCTCAGGTACCAATAAGGCATCACTGAGCCGCTGATCGTGCTCGGCACTCATGTGCCGACCGAGCGCGCGGGCCTCCGCATCCACCGCGCCGCTTCCGCCGAGCCCATGAACCATGCCGCCACCACGTAACTGATCCCAAACCCCGCCAACACTGGTACCGCGGAGACGCGCGGATGCATGGAAGGAAACCAATGCTGCTGCGCCAGACGCAGCGCGACGGCCACCGCGCCCGCAATGAGCGACGCCATCAGGATGCGGCGCGTGCCCTGCCACATGGCCGGCGTGTAAAGCGGCCCGAGGCGCTGCCGCAGCCCCCGGGACAAGATCGCCAAGTTCACGTACGATCCGAGCGCCGAACCAAGTGCGATCGCTGCTGCTGCGACGGGGCGCGATCGCAATGGCACGGCAAGGCTGACTGATACCACCGTGGATACGACGATACTGACCATGGATGCGCGCAACGGTGTGCGATAGTCCTGCAGCGCGTAATAGGCCGAACCCAAGAGCTTGACCGACCCGAAACTCACCAAGCCAATCGCGTAGGCGGCAAGTATCCAGTGCACGGCCTGTTGCTCACCCGCGCCGAATCGCCCGGCGCGATAGAGTAAGCCAATGCAGTAGTCACCGAGTGTGATGAACACCACCGCGCTCGGTACGATATAAAACAGAATGCGTTGCCACCCTCCGCGGAGACGTTCGCGCAACGCGTCCAGTGCCAGCGCCCCTTGATCACGCGCAAATTCCGGCAGGGCCGCCGCCGCAACTGACACACCAAATAGCGATACCGGCAAGAGCGCGAGGGTATTGGCATACGAGATGTTCGTCGCCGCACCCGCCGGAAGGTACGAGGCGATCTGCAAATCGATAAAGGAAGAGATCTGCACGACCCCAAGCGCCGTCACCACCGGCAGGACGTTCCGCAGGGTTTGCGCCACGCCGTCGGCGGTGCGATCGAGTGTCGGACGAATGGAGCCAACGAGCCGCAAGACCTCTGGCATCTGTGCACCGATTTGTAGCACCGCACCGCCGAGGGTCGCCCACGCCAACCAGTACGCCAGGGTCATGGCATCCGGGGCGCTCCGGCCCGCCACCAGGAGGAGCGCGATTTGCGCGATGGACCAGAGCGCGGCACTCGCATACGACCAGAAAAATCGACGATGCGAATTCTGAATCCCAAGGCACCAGCCACTCAGTACCATGAGCCCGGTCATTGGGAAGAGCACCCGGATCAGCCGCGTGGTCAACTCCTGCGTTGCCGAATCAAAGCCCGGCGCAAGCACACCGGTGAGTACCGGCGCGACCGCTATACCGATCAGCGTCAACGCCGACACGGTGACCAGCAACAGTCCTAATACCGCGTTGGCCAGCGCTTTCGCGGCGCCCGGATCGTCACGCAGCAGCAGACGACTGTATACGGGAACGAAGGCGGCGGAGAGCGTCCCTTCCCCAAGAAGATTTCGGACGGCATTCGGTATTCGGAATGCGGCACTGTACGCGTCCGACGCGCTACTTGAACCGAAATAGTACGCAAACGCCGTGTTTCGCAGCAGCCCGACAACCCGACTGATCAGAATCCCTGCACCAACGACGAGCGCCGCGCGTCCGCCTCGGGCATCACTCATGAGTCCGCGTGCGTTCCAAACACCAGCGCACGCGAATGCGCCCGTGAGGCGTCCGCGATCTGCGTGAGCAAACCGATGCCGAAGCGCACAAGAAACGGGAGCAGATTAAGCACGCGCTCTGGTGATTTCCCGAGCGGCCGGAGTGAGGCGCGGATAAAGGCCAGCTCCCGCATCGACTGCACGTCGTTGCGCTTGATGCCACTCAGCACACGATGCTCAAACTTGTCAATCCGGTACGTGAGATCGCGCGCCAGGCCGCTGACTACCTCGTCTTTCACTGGAGCGCCCGCACCATCGATACTATGGCGGAGTGCATGAAGCTGAGCGTCAATCGCGCCCCGCAACCGCTCAAGCGTATCGCTGACGCCTTCATCCATCAGGGCATGCGCGACGTGCTGTTCCGCCGCATGAGGATCCTGCAACATCTCCTCGGAGAGGCCATGACGGTCGAGCGCCCGCACCGCATCTTCGTCTATGACCTCGCCGGCCCAACGGGGCGCAACGACTGGCACCGGTACCCCTAATGCGGCAGCAATTGGTGCGACCTGTGCGAAATACGCGAGCTCTCCCGGTCCAGCGAGATACGTCAGCGTTGGCAATAACGAGCGTTCCAACACCGGACGCAGCAGCACATTGGCGCCAAGCGTACCCACCTCTGCACTGCGCGCCACCGCCGCGGCTTCTGCCACCGGCACGCGACGGCGAATAGGGTGAGCTCCGTCCGCATTGGATCCGTCCGCATTGGCCACGAGACTCGTGTGGAACACCAGCGAGAGTCCGTCGACCACCTCAACTTGCGGCGCATAACCGGCCGCCGTGATATCCTGTGTGCGGGCGGCGAGCGCCTCTTCAACCGGCCCCGCCATTGAGAGCGCGCGCCGGAGAAATTGATCGGACGCTGATCGCAACGCCGGGTGCGCCGCATCGAGGACTGCAATCCCGAGCGGTTCGAGCAAGGCCCGGAGCAGCTGCACGAACGCGGCGCCGACCGTGGCGTGGGGAACATACGCACCGTCGACCGCGTCAAGCACACCGGCGTGGGCCGCGGAACCACACGCCGCCCCCAACCGTGCCCGGGCGGCGGTCAGGTCACCCAGCAGCACATCCGCCAACGCCACCCCGTCGGTTGGGGTGCCAACCAGCGCCAGTGCCTCGAGGCCGCGCGACGTGGCCACGTGGGTGACAGCGGCCTCCATCCAATCGGCGTCGTCACTGGCCGCCCAAAACACGGGCGCCACCGGCAGGCCGATCGAGGCGGACAGCTCATCGGCGAGTGACAGCGCACTCAGCGCTTTCGTAAACGTGTAGGTTGGACCGCCAAACAGCCCTGGCTGCTGCCCCGTGGTCACAACCACCCCCCCCGCTGCCGCCTGCGCAAGCCGATCGGCCGCCGCACCGGTGGCCGAGAACGCGGGAGCGAGCGCCGTGAACCAATCAAATCCCGCCAGCGAGGATTGCACCTGCAGGGCGTGCGCTCGCCACGCCTCCGGCGACGACGGGCGGTGGGAATACCACGCCCCGCCGATGGCGCCGCGCTGCACCGCCTGGGAAAGCCGACTACCGCCCAACTGGGCGGTCCGGACGGCCACGCCGTCTATCGACATCGGAACTGAGTCACGGACAGTCACACCCTCTGCTCACTTGTGGTACGGTTCGCCTCGCATGATGGTCCCCGCTCGGTACAATTGCTCCGAGAGCACCAATCGCGCTACCTCGTGCGGCAAGGTCCACGGAGCCAACGATAACCGACGGGCTGACCGGCCAAGCACGGGCTCGCCGAGCCCGTGTGCACCGCCGATCACGAACGCAACGCTGCGGGCCTGTTCACGTTGGTCCTGCAGCCAGCTTGCGAATTGGGAGGAGTCCATGGCGACGCCGCCCGGATCACACGCGACAAGGAGCGCGTCGGGAGCAATCCGATCGGTCAACCGTTCCGCCTCGCGCGCTCTGACGAGGGCTGGGGTCAGTCCTCGTCCAGATTCCTCCTTGACCTCGATCACCTCGAGTGGCCAGTACCGAGCCGCTCGCACCTCATACTCCCGAATGGCCTCGGCCAGCCCCGCATCACGGGGCCGGCCGATTACCACTAACGAGACCCGCATCGATCCTGATCTGATGGTGCGTTCACGCTCACGCCGGCCAACGACCGCCAGACTCAACCATCACGCGTAGATGCCACGCAACCGGTGGACGGTGGCCACACGGCTGATCGAGAGCATGTAGGCCGCGGTACGCATGTTCACGCGATGTTGCTTGGCCAGCGAAAGGACGTCCTGGAAGCTCCGCGTCATGATGCCACCCAGTCGCTCGTTCACGTCGGCTTCGGACCAGAAGTAGCCCATACGGTCTTGGACCCACTCAAAGTACGACACCGTCACGCCGCCTGCGTTTGCAAGAATATCGGGAATCACGAAGATCCCCTTCTCATCAAGGATTGGATCAGCAGCGGCCGTGGTTGGCCCATTCGCTCCCTCGCAGATCACCTTAGCGCGAATGCGAGCCGCATTCTTCGTGGTGATCACATTCTCGAGTGCAGCCGGTACCAGCACGTCCACATCAAGCGTCAGCAAGGTTTCGGCATCGATCAGGTCACCGCCCGTAAACCCCTCTAAGGAACGATGCTTCTCGACGTGCGCAATCGCGGCGTCCACATCGATACCCCGCGCGTTGTAATACGAACAGTCGCGATCGCCGATACCGATAATCGTGCAGCCCTGAGCCGCCATGAGTTTCGCCGCGGTGGATCCGACGTTGCCGAATCCTTGCACCGCCACCGTTGCCCCGTTCATCTCAAGCCCAAGGTGCGCGAGGGCTTCCCGGGTTACCAACATGCAACCACGACCCGTGGCCTCGCGGCGCCCGTATGAGCCACCCATTTCGATCGGCTTCCCGGTCACCACGGCATTCTCGGTACGTCCTACATGCATCGAGTAGGTATCCATCACCCACGCCATGACGCGCTCGTTGGTGTTCACATCGGGTGCGGGGACGTCGGTGTCTGGTCCCAATAACGAGATGATCCCCTTCGTATAGCGGCGTGTGACGCGCTCGAGTTCTCCCACACTCATGGTGAGGGGATCACAGATCACGCCTCCCTTCGCACCACCAAACGGCAGGTTGACCACCGCGCACTTCCAGGTCATCCACGCGGCCAACGCCTTTACTTCCTCGAGCGTCACCTTCATATCAAAACGAATCCCGCCCTTCGCTGGCCCGCGCGACGTATTGTACAGCACGCGGTAGCCCGTGAAGACCTCGACGTCCCCGTTATCAAGCTGTACGGGAACGGATACGATTAACTGCTTTTCGGGATTGCGAAGAATCTTGTAGATGCCGGGCTCGAGATCGAGCAACTCGGCAGCGCGGTCGAAGCGCGTCATCATCGCTTCGAACGGATTTTCCTCGTTGAGGAACCGGTCCTTGTCCGGGCGGACGATACTGTCCGTCGGCAGGCGGAGGAGGTCGATAGCCATTTCGCCAGGTATTGAGGCCGGCCTTAGCCGGCGGTGGGAGTGGTGGACCTGCGCGCCGCCAATACCTTGCCAATAGCCTGATCCAGTATGTCGGCGCCCTGTTCGACCACCACAGTCTGGGAAACATACCAAAGCGCAGCGCTAGCGCGAGGCCAGAGCGCGACGAGTTTGACCGCATCTTTCAGGGTGCACAGCACCGCGAGGTCGGGAGCGGCATGCCCCAGAATCTGGGGCAGATCGTTGGGGGTGTACTGGTGATGGTCAGGGTACACCGCGTGATGCCGGACCACCGCCCCAGCCTCCTCCACTTGGCGACGGAATGCGCCCGGATCAGCAATCGCGCTCACCAGCACCACCTGCCGGCCCTTGAGCCACGCCAGTTCGTGCTGGTGATCAGTCGGGGACCCGTCGACTGCGCCCATTGTCGCGGCAAGCCGGATGGCCCCCGGCACCAGACGAAGTTGGGCGATCGGTACGCCGGGGGCCGCGGCCCGGACGGCCGTGTACAGGGCGCGTACGTGATCAGGGAGGGCCGCTTTGATCGTAATGACGATGACTGACGCCCGCCGCAGGCTGCTGAGCGGCTCCCGATATGGACCGCTCGGTAGCAGATGAACATGGTGACGCCACGCATCGGCGCTCACCAAAACCACGTCAACCAGACGAGCGACCTGCCGGTGTTGAAACGCATCATCGAGCACCGCGCAATCGCATTGCAGGCGCCGTGCCTCCTCCAATCCTACCGTGCGCTCCGCCGCGACAACCACCGGAATGCCCGGCGTGAGCAGCCCGTGCACGCGCCACTCGTCATCACCGTATCCTCGCAAGACCACCGCGGGGGCGGCACCTGCCTCCCGCAACCGCGAGACCAACCACGAAGCCACCGGCGTCTTCCCGGTACCACCGACGGTGAGATTCCCAACAGACAGCGCCGGCAGCGCCGGAGGGGCGAGCTGCCCTGTCCGGATTCGCGCATCGAATGCTGAATTCCGGCGCGCCACGATGAACCGAAACAGCCCGCTGAGGGGCGACAGCATGACCCGGATCAGTCGGGCCCACACCGAGGTCGAGGTCCACACATACGACACGAAACCATACCCGCGTGTCACGACGGTCATTGCCTCACGGGGCCGACCGTCCCGACGCCACACGCTCCACGCGCGCGAGGGCATCCTCCATCCGCCGGGCGAATTCCTGCGTACGCCCAGTCACCGATCGGAGATCCGCATCCTCGAGGTGCACCGGGTCGCCGTAGGCGATTGTGACCCGTGCAAATGGCTTGGGAATTTCGAATCCATCCCAGCTGCGTAACTGCCACTTCCGATCGACATGGGCCACCAGCGACACGACCGGCACCCCAGCCCGGTACGCCAGCACTAAGGCACCCGCTGCAAACGAATGGCGCGGCCCCCTCGGACCATCGGGCGTGATCGCCATATCGGCCCCACGCTTGAGCACCTGGACCGCCTCGAGCAACGCCCGGGTGCCCCCTCTCGACGAAGAACCGCGTACACCGAAAAACCCGAACGTGCCCACAATGCGCGCAATGATCTCCCCGTCCTTGTGTTCACTGATCATGACGCCCGTTGGTTGGCGATGTGCCCACAGAATCGGGAGCATCTGACCATGCCACAGCGTCAAGACCACACGGGAGGCCTCCGGGCTTCGCTGAAGCAATCCCTCGCGACCGTGTACCGTGACGCGCCATGTTGCACCAAGGGCGTACAGCACCCAGGTGCCAAGACGGATCGCGAGCCGGGTGCGCCAGTCGAGGGACGCCATAGAGGTTGCCGGCGCGGCAGCTTCGCGCGCGGGACTGTGAGGCGCCGGCTCCTTCGTCATGGGTACGCGGTGGCTACGAACGACGAGCCGCGACGAGCTCGCGGATCATGGTCGCCACGCGTGCCGACGCTCCTGGTGTCCCCAACATCGCGCGGACCTCACCGAGTCCCGCCTCGGCCCGTGCACGGACTGGGCTCTGCACATCCAACAACGGCATCAATGCGTCGGCTATCCGTGTTGGCACCACGGCATGCTGCACGAACTCCTGTGACACCTCCCGGCGCGCGACCACGTTGACCAGTCCGATGTGCGGGATCTTCACGACGCGTCGCGCGATGGCATACGTGATCATACTCGTGCGGTAGCCAATGACATGCGGCAAGCCTGCGACGGCGGCCTCGAGCGTTGTGGTTCCACTCTTCAACAGGCCAGCCGTCGCGGCCCGCAGCACAGAGAAAGACGCCCCATGCACGCACGGGAACGGGCAATCCTCGGCACGAATCTTCACCGTTGGTGCCACGCTCACCACGACATGCAGCCCGGGTATCCGTGCCTTGAGGAGCGTTGCCGTTTCCATGAAGGGCCGCAAGTGACGCGCGAGTTCCGCTCGACGGGACCCGGGAAAGACCGCGAGGATTGGTCCCTCAACGGGAAGGCCAAGTGACGCACGCGCGGCCGCGGGGGTCGGCAAGGACTCGGCACGATCGAGCAACGGGTGCCCAACGAACGTCGCGTCTATACCATGCTGACGTAGCAGCGCTTCCTCAAACGGGAGGATCGACGCGGCCTTCGTGACTACGCGTGCCAAGGTCGGCAGTCGACCGGCACCCCATGCCCACACCTGCGGTGTGATGTAGTACAACACGGGCACACCTGCCTGCTTCGCAACCTCCGCGACCTTCAGATTGAAGCCGGGGTAATCGAGCAAAACAACCAGCGCCACGCGCCCACTCTGCAAACGCTTCCGCAGTCGCTGCAAGAGCGCATAATGTCGAGGAATGTGTTGCAGCACCTCGACAAATCCCATAACGGCCAGGTTCTCTACGTCCTCGAGTATCTCGACGCCGGCATCGCGCATATGCCCGCCGCCGATGCCGGCCATCGTCAACTCCGGCGCAGAGGCGCGCAACACCTCGGCCACTTTGCCCGCATGCAAATCGCCGGACGCTTCGCCGACGACAAACAAAATCTCAGGCACGAGCCGATCCATCAGCGATCCGCATCACCTGCTGCGCGGCGTCAATGGCCGAAACGATGCGAAGCGCTGCCTCCAGGGCCTCGCGACCTTCTTCTCCGGTCACCGCTACCGGATTCCGTCCGGCCACCGCGCCGAGGAACTGCGAAAGCTCGAGTGTGAGCGGCTCTCCATCCGGTGCATCGAGTGGCACACGCTCCACAAACTCCTCCAAGGCACGCGGCGCACGCGCCAGCTGCATGGGATCGAAGTCTCCACGCAAGCGGAAGAACTCCCCGGTGCCGGCAGCAAGATCGAGCGAGAGATAGCCGCTTCGCTGAAAAATGCGCAGCTTCCGCAGCCGCTCGCGCGACACGCGGCTCGCCGTGATGTTTGCCACCGCGCCGTTGGCGAATGTTAAACGGGCATTGGCAATATCGATTTGGGGGGTGAGCACCGGCATACCCATGGCTTGTACCTCCGCTACCCGCAACCCGACCAGTGTGTGCACCAGATCCAAATCATGGATCATCAGGTCAAGCACCACGGCAACGTCCGATCCGCGCGGGCTGAAGGGGGCAAGCCGATCGCTCTCAATAAAGCGTGGCCCATCAACGAAGGGCATCGCAGCGCGGACCGCGCGATTAAAGCGCTCAACATGGCCCACCTGTATCATCACGCCGGCAGCACGGGCGCGTGCCAGCAGATCGTCGGCCTCGGCCAGCGTGACGGTAAACGGTTTCTCCACGAATACATGCTTCCCGCGATCAAGTGCCGCTGATGCAACGGCATGGTGCGCGGTTGTCGGGACCACGATGGAGACCGCATCGACCTCGTCAAGCATGGCGGACAACGAGGGGAAGACGCGAACGCCGTACTGCGACGAGACGTCGGCCGCACGCCCAGGATTCTCATCGACGAATCCGGCGAAACGGTCGCCGCAGAGATCGCGGAGGATCCGCACATGGTGCACGCCAAGTCCACCGGCGCCAACCACACCGATGCGTGGTGCATCGCTCCGCGAGAACGCGCGGGACTCTGGGGACATCGTGGTCGTTCTCAGAAGCCTACGCCTCGCTGACTCGCTTCGATGAAATCAAGAAACTGCCGCACTTCGGGAAGTAACTCCAGCTCGGCGCGAGCCTTCTCCGCTCCCTGCCCGAGATTGTGATCAGAACGAAAGCACATGCGGTACGCACGCTTCAGCTCGCGAACCACCTCTTCCGCGAATCCGGAACGGCGCAACCCCACAGAGTTTAAACCGAAGAGCTTAATGGGATTCCCCACGGCCCGAACAAACGGGGGAACATCTTGAGCGACCCGGGAGCACCCGCCAATGAAGGCATGCCGCCCGATGCGCGAGAACTGATGCACCGCGCACAACCCGGAAATCGTCGCCTTGTCCTCGACGGTCACATGGCCGGCCAACTGCGTGCCGTTGGAAATGATCACATGGTCCCCTACATGACAATCGTGCGCGAGATGCACGTAGCTCATGAGAAAACAGTTCCGTCCCACGCTGGTGGTGATCGAGTGGGCCGTACCACGGTTGATCGTGGCATACTCGCGAATCGATGTGTCGTTGCCGATCTCGACCCACGTCTCTTCACCGCGATACTTGAGATCCTGCGGATCGCCCCCTAGAATCGCGCCGACACCGATCTGGACCCGTTCGCCAAGTCGAACATTGCGCTCGAGTGAGGCGCGCGCAGCGATCTTTGTGCCGCGACCAACGGTGCACTGCGGACCGATGATCGCCCACGGACCAACCTCCACATCGTCACCAAGCTGCGACGACGAGTCCACGAGTGCGGTCGGGTGAATACGGACCGTCATCGATCGCGAACCATAGCGGCCATATCCGCTTCGGTGACGACCTGCCCATCAACGGTCGCGACGCCCCGCATTTTGCACATCGTCCCGCGAATCTGCAGCACCTCCATCTCGATACGCAGCTGATCACCGGGCTTCACAGGCCGGCGGAACTTCACGTTATCGAGTGAGAGAAAGTACACGACCTTGCTCGAGGGATCCGCGAGGGTACGCATGAGCAGCATGCCGCCAACTTGCGCCATGGACTCGATGATCAGGACGCCGGGCATGATCGGATGCCCCGGGAAGTGTCCCTGAAAAAACGGCTCGTTGATCGTGACGTTCTTTAGGCCAACGATCCGCTTCCCTTCCTCGATCTCCAAAATGCGATCGACGAGAAGAAACGGATAGCGATGTGGCAGAACCTGCATGATATCTTCAACGGAATACACAGCGAGCTCCCGGACAGCGTGTTGTACGAGGGCGCGAACCAGAGCGACGGTACCCCGATGACTCGGTTTATGCGCGTGAATGTGCGCGCGGACACGCGCGCCAGCGAGAACGAGATCGCCGACACAATCGAGCGTCTTGTGTCGGGAGAATTCATCGGGCCACCGCAGCGTGTTCCCGACTACCCCCGCGGCGTCGAGTACCACGGCGTTGGTGGTGGAGGCCCCTTGAATCAATCCTTTCGCGCGCAACGCGTCCACCTCGTGCATGAATCCGAAAGTTCGCGCGGACGCCAACTCGCGCGTAAAGCTCTCGGGTGTCACCAGGCACTGGGTACACTGCTCGCCAATGAGTGGATGCGGAAACGCGATCGAGACGTCGAGCGAAAGGCCCATACAGGGACGAGCCTCATAGACCGACTCACCCTCTACCACACGAATTGTCTTCCGCAAGACTAACCATTCAGCTCGCCCCCCGTTGGGCACCACCCCGGCACCCTGCAAGGCCTCTACAAACGGGGCCGCACTGCCATCCATGATGGGAGGTTCAGGACCGTCCATCCCGATTTCGAGATCGTCGATGCATAAGGCACCGACGGCGGCGAGGACGTGCTCCACGGTGTGAAGTGCCTCCGGACCCGATCCAAGCTGCGTCCGGCGCTCCGCCTCCACCGCCATCTCCACGCGCGCCGGGATTGGCGACGCACCCTCCATGTCGGTACGGAGAAAGACTATTCCCGTCCCGGTCGGAGCTGGCCGAAACACCAGCCGACAGGGCTTACCAAGGTGGAGTCCGATTCCCTCGACGACAGCCTCACGACCGATGGTGCGACGAGGCGCGCCCTGCTCCGCCAGTGAGGCGCCCTTCTGGACGGCGCCCGACGTGCCAGCATGCAAGATCACGATGCGCTCCCGCCCGCTTCGGAAGGACCGGCGGACGGAGCGCCTGTGGCGTGCACCAACTGCTCGAGCGGGCGAACGATCTTCGCCAATCGGGCAATAGCCGCCGCGGCACGCAAATGGTCGCGATGGGGTCGGGCTGGATACCCTGACCAGGTCTCACCGGCGGGAACGTTGCCAATCACACCGGCACCGCCGGCGAGATTCGCCCGCGAGCCGATTGTCACATGTCCCCCGACGCCAGCCTGCCCACCGACCTGAACACCGTCGCCGATACGTGTGGAGCCCGCCACCGCGGCCTGCGCCGCGAAGAAGCATCCCCGACCGACCCGTACGTTGTGCGCAATGTGCACGAGGTTGTCGAGCTTGGTTCCGGCGCCGATGATCGTGTCGTCCACACTCCCGCGGTCGACGCAGCTATTCGCCCCCACTTCAACGTCGTGCTCCAAGATGCACCGACCCGCATGTGGAATACGCAGCACGCCACCCGCCTGCGGCACAAAGCCAAACCCCTCGCGACCGACACGGGCTCCCGCATGCAGCGTGACGCGATCCCCAAGCTCCGTGAACGGGTAGACCACGGCGGCGGCATGCACACGGACGTCCCTCCCAAGCACAGATCCTTCGCCGATCACCGCGTGGGCGCCCACCCAGCACCCATCGCCAATCACCACCCCGTTCCCGACCACGACCAAAGGGTCAATCGTGACGCCGGCACCGAGTTGAACATCACGGCCGATAATCGCCGAGGGGTGAACACCGACGTCGCGGGCTTCGGTGCGGTGAAAGCGCGCGAGTAGGGTCACCATCGCATCTACAGGCTTCGCGACCACAATGCGGGTCGCCGAGGCGCCATCGATATCCGCCAGCTCGGGTGAGATCAACACCACGCCGGCACGCGAGGTGGTAAACCACGGCAAGTAGCGCGGATTCGAAAACACGCTCAGCTCATGTGGACCGGCACGATCGAGCGGGGCGATACCATGCACCTCGGTTGCCCCGTCACCAACCAGCACCCCTCCGACTTGCGCCGCAACGGCAGCGGCGGTGATGGGCTCACGCCCATCACCGCCGCCTGCCCGCGGGTCCGAAGAACCGCCGCTCATGCAGCGATCACTCCGTGGGCGGCTTCTTCGTGTTCAGCCCTGCGGGAGCGCTAGTCGGACCCGCCGGCTTGCTCGCCGCCGGTGCCGCGCGCGGGGCCGCGAGGCGCAGCTTCGCGACCACGCGATCCGTGATGTCCAGATTCTTGTCGGCCGACACAATCAACGAGCCCGCCGCGACGTCGAAGATAAAGGCGAACCCCCCCTCCGCCCGAAGGTCATCAAGCACCTTGCGCACGTTGTCCATGATGGGCTGCATCAATTCCGCTTCGCGCGCCTGTGCCTGCTCCTGCATCTTCTGGACACGCTCCTGGTAATCCGCCTGCTTGTCACGGAGGCTCTTGAGGCGCGTCTCCTTCGCCGCCGGCGACAGCGAGACCTCCTCCTTCGCGTAGGCCTCCTGCAGGGTGTTCAGGGAATCGGACAACTTCTGCACCGAGGCGCGCATCGACGTCATGTCCTTTTCAAACTGCGCCTCCGCGTCGGCTCGGCCGGGGGCGGACTGCAGAATCGCGGCGGAATTGACGTAGGCGAACTTCTGCCCCTGCGCGGAAGCGAGGGCAGGAACGCCAAGCACCAAGGCGCAAGCGCCAACGAACGAGGAGAATCGCATGTGAGATCCTGAGTTTAGAAGAGCTGACCGAGTCGGAAATGGAACTGCCAGCGTGGATCAGGCCGAATGCGGCCCGTGACCAGATCCACGGTCGTACGATCAAAGCCGTAGGCCATGTCCAAACCCAGCGGACCCAGCGGCGTTACGGTAGATACCCCGAATCCGGCGGAACGGAAGAGCCGCGTTGGATTGATCTGCCGTGCGGACGCCCAATTGTTCCCGGCGTCGGTAAAGGCGTTGAGATAGAACATCTGGTTGAAGCGCACGCCAATCTCACCCGTGAGCGTCATAAACGCGTTGCCGAACGACGCTGGATCGGACCGGAACTGGTCGGTATTCGGGTTAAACCCGATAGGGGTGATCGAAAACTCCGGATAGCCGCGCAACGCCTGACCGAACATCACGCCACCAACCGCAAACTGCTGCTGGAAGAAGAACGGCCCCGAGTTGCCGAAGAGGCTACCCGCTCGCGCGGTGAGCCCCATCGTAAACTTGATAGGCTGTGATCCCGGGTTCGTTCCACCGAGTTGGCCCAACAGCGTGTAGGCCCGCATCTCCGTGGTCACACGCTGAAAGTTCACCGTACCACCCAACGGACCACCGCTGAAATCCGCCGTCACCGAGCGCATGGAGCCGCCGGTCGCAAAGGGCAGATCGATTCGCGTGTCGTAGGTATACTCGAGACCGAGGTTGGAGCGGAAACAGTTCCGCGTACAGGTGTTCTGAATGGTACCCGACGTAAACGTGGCGGATTCGCCGTTGTACGAGACGGCCATCGTGGAGAAATACGACCACGGAACCGGGAGGCCGAACCGCAGCTGCGAACCCGTGCGAATGTTCTGTCCGAGATTGCCGACGATAAACCGGGACTGGGTCCGGTAGGCGCTCAGCGCCCCGGACACCCGTGAGCCACGGAGCGCGGGATCGGTATACGTGGCCGTGAAATCGTTGAAAAAGCGACCATACTGCCAGTTCAGCTTTCCCTGCTTGCACAAGCCGAACAGGTTGGGCTGCTCCACGCCGATGAACCCGCCGAATCCAACGCCTCCCTGCCCCATGGATGCGCCAAAATTGATCGAGCCGGTACGCTTCTCCTTCACCCGGAACACAATGTCGACGTCCCCTTGATCATTCACCGGGCGATAATCCGGAAATGGCATCGGCGACTCGAAGAAATTCATGTTCCCGATGCTCTGATAACTACGGATCAACGCGGCCTGGTTAAACACACCCCCGGGCACGAGGAACACCTGCCGGCGTATGCAGTCGTCGGCCGTGAAGTCGTTGCCGAGAATCTCGATCCGATTCACAATGGCTGGATTCTTCTCGTCGATCTCCCACCGCAAGTTGACCGTGGGCACGGAATCGGGTCCCGTGAATGTGCGCTCCAGCACGGGGTTGATCCGGGCGTAGAGGTAGCCGTTGTTGCGATACTCGGCGTTGACCTTCTCGATGGCATCATCCCACTTGTGCTGATCGAAGATCCCCTCGGGGGCCGCCGCCTCACGCTTAATCAACCCCTTCACGCGCTGCGTGAGCGTGGGATCATTGCCCTCGAACGGATAAAACTTCTTCAGATCCTCGGTGGGGAACCGCCGATTGCCGGCGACCTCAAATGTGCCAATCCGATACCGCGGGCCTTCCTCGACACCAATCTGCAGCAAGCCTTTCCCGCGCTCGCGATCAACGATCAGCGTATCCTGCGAGATGCGCATATCAACGTGCCCCAAGCGCGCAAAGAGCGCCGGAATGCGCTCGCCGAGATCGCCAACGAACTTATCTTCGTCAAACTCACCCTTGCGAAACCACCAGAACCCTTCCGGCTTCGTCTTCATCGACGACACCACCTGCTTTTCCTTCACGAACGTGTTGCCCACGATATCAATGCCGGCAATGGCCAGCCGCCGCCCTTCATCCACCGTGTACGTGATGCCGATCCGCTCGTCGTCCATCTGAACCGAGTCGATCCGCACTTGGGCGAGGTAATAACCGGCCGCCTCGTAGGTGGAGTCGATCCGAGCCCGTGCTTTGGCGAGCAACAGCGGGTCGATCGGGCGCCCAATCAGCAAGTCGATTTTGTCTCGCACCGACCGCTCCGACACGTTCTTCGGGCCCACGACCTTGATATCACCAAGGATCGCACGCTCCCGGACCTGGATAACGGTCAGCACTTTTTCGGGCACGCTTTCCACATCGCAGAGCAATTGCACGTCGTCGAAGAGGTTCAACGCGTACAACGCTTTCATCGAGCGCTGGATTGACGGAAAGTTCAGTGGCGTGCCGGGAGTGAGTCCCATCTCCCCACGGATGCGCGCATCGGGGGTTCGCGTGTTGCCACGGATCGCGATGGAATCGGGGGACGCGCAACGCCCCGTGACGTCCTGAGCCGCCAGCCCGCTTGGGGCGACGACCGACGCAACGAGGGAAATCCCGACCAACGCCAACTTGGCCGCTTTTGTGAGGACGCTCTTCTGCATAGCCTTTGAATATACAACGAAAGCGCAGGCGGCCGGACCCCCATCTGTGGGGAGCCGGCCGCCTGCTGATCCCGCGCTACGCCTGAGGCGTAGGGGAAAGGACGCGGAACTCCAGTTTCTCCTTCTCCGTGGTCGACACGGCGACTTCGACCTCGTCCCCCTTGGAGAACTCGCCGGTCAGAATCTTCTCCGACAGGGGATCCTCGATGTACCGCTGGATCGCCCGCTTGAGCGGACGGGCGCCGTAGTGCTCATCGTGCCCGTGCTCCACGAGGAAATCAGTCGCCGCCTCGTTCAGCTTGATCGTGATCTCCTCCTCGGCCAAACGCTTCTGCACGTCGGCGAACAGGATGGTCACAATCTTCGCGATATGCTCCTTGCCGAGCGGGTGGAACACGATCACGTCGTCGAGGCGGTTGAGGAATTCCGGGTTAAAGACACGCCCCATCTCCTCTTTCACCTTCTCCGAAATCCGCTCGAAATCACCGCGGGCGTCGTTCCCCGCAAACCCGAGTGACTTTCCGCGGGTAATGTCCTTCGCACCCACGTTCGATGTCATAATGACCACCGTGTTCTTGAAATCGATCACCCGACCATAGTTGTCAGTGAGGTGACCCTCGTCCAACACCTGCAGCAGAATGTTGAAGACGTCCGGGTGCGCTTTCTCGATCTCATCCAAGAGGATAACCGAATACGGCTTGCGACGAACGGCCTTCGTGAGCGTGCCGGAATCCTCATACCCCACATACCCTGGCGGGGCCCCGATCAACCGGGACACTGAGAACTTCTCCATGTACTCGCTCATGTCGACGCGAATGAGCGCAGAGGTGTCCGCAAACAGGAACTTGGCCAGCGACCGCGCGAGTTCGGTCTTTCCAACCCCCGTAGGGCCCGAGAAGATGAACGAGCCAATCGGACGCCGTGGATCTTTGAGGCCGGCACGACTCCGGCGAATCGACCGGGCGAGCGCCTTGATCGCTTCATCCTGCCCAACGACCGACTCATGCACCTCCTCCTCCATGCGAAGGAGGCGCGAGGTTTCAGCTTCCTGAAGACGCGTGACCGGGATACCCGTCCAGCGGCTCACGATAAACGCAATCTCTTCCTCGCCAAGCGTTGGGCGATGCGACTGACGCCGCTGCTCCCATTCCTCTTGTTTGCGGCGGATCTCCGCCTGCAATTCGCGCTCGGAATCCCGCAAGGACGCCGCCCGCTCGAAGTTTTGATCCCGTACGGCCGCTTCCTTATCGGCGTTGATCGCCTCCAGCTGCTCCTTGAGGTCGGCCACCTCAGCCGGCGGAACCTGCGCGGCCAACCGTGCCCGAGCCCCGGCCTCATCGATGACGTCGATGGCCTTGTCGGGCAGGAACCGATCGGTGATGTAGCGCTCCGAGAGCTTCGCTGCGGCTACAAGCGTCTCGTCGGGAATATTCACGCGGTGGTGGTCTTCATACTTCTTCCGCAGACCCTGAAGGATCTGCACGGTTTCGTCGATCGAGGGGGGCTCAACGACGACTGTCTGGAAGCGACGTTCGAGCGCGCCATCCTTCTCGATGTACTTGCGGTACTCATTGAGCGTGGACGCACCCACACACTGGAGCTCACCGCGCGCAAGCGCCGGCTTCAGCATGTTGCTCGCGTCAATGGCGCCTTCCGCGGCACCAGCCCCCACCAAGGTGTGCAACTCGTCGATGAAGAGAATGACCTGCTTGTTCTGGGCAATCTCGTTCATCACCGCCTTGAGGCGCTCCTCGAACTGACCGCGGTACTTCGTGCCGGCGATCACCGCCGCCATATCCAGCGAAAGTACGCGATTGTCTCGCAGCGAATCCGGGCAATCCCCGTTGGCGATGAGCTGGGCCAGCCCCTCAACGATTGCCGTCTTCCCAACACCAGGTTCGCCGATGAGGACCGGGTTGTTCTTCTTGCGGCGCGTCAGCACCTCCATCACGCGCTCGATTTCCTTAGCGCGTCCGATGGTTGGGTCGAGCTGACCCTCGGCCGCCAGCTGCGTCAGATCCCGGCAAAAATGGTCCAGCGCGGGCGTCTTCGACTTCTTGTCCCCCTTCGCCGGCGCGGCCGAGGGCGGAGCGCTTCCAACCTTCTCCGCTGGCGGCGACTGGCTCCCCTGCGGCATTTCCGTGCCGAGCAAACGGAGCGTTTCCGTACGCGCAGCCTCGAGGTTCACCCCCGCGTCGGTGAGCACCTGAGCCGCAATCCCCTTCTCCTCGCGGAGGAGACCCAACAGCAGGTGTTCCGTGCCGACGTAGCTGTGATTGAGATCACGCGCTTCCGCCATGGCGAGCTCAAGCACCTTTTTGGCCC
This sequence comes from Gemmatimonadota bacterium, assembly GCA_947463135.1. Classification (GTDB taxonomy): domain Bacteria; phylum Gemmatimonadota; class Gemmatimonadetes; order Gemmatimonadales; family Gemmatimonadaceae; genus Gemmatimonas. Next base: position 3,031 of record CANHTA010000025.1, on the reverse strand, counting down.
TCGAGGTATACGGCAAGTCGGGGCCAGTGGCTTGCGCCGCTTTCCCCTTCTTCACGGTGTCCTCAATCTTCTGCGTGACGTCGTCGAGATCCACGTTGAGGTTTTGCAGCACTGCCGCTGCGACTCCCTCGCCCTCCCGGATCAGACCCAGCAGAATGTGCTCGGTACCGACATACTCGTGGTGCAGGCGCGCCGCTTCCTCGCGAGCCATCGCCAGAACCTTCCGCACCCGCTCGGTAAAGTTATAACCGTTCATCGTCCCCTCAGGGTCGTAGGGAAGCGGATCATTCGACGCCGCCGCCTTCGCTCACCAATACGTGCCGCACGTATTTGGCGCGCGCAAGATTCGTCTCGCTATCCGTTAACGCACGCTGCTCAAGGCGCGACAGATGCGCCGACTGGGCAAAGATCAGGAGTTTGTTCAAGGTGTATACACTCAGCCCGGTCATCAGTTTCAGGCCCACCGCTAAACGGACTCCACTCAGGTAGTTCATGGCCTCGTCAAACGTCAGACTGCGGGCATACCGCAGGGTGCCGTAGGCGCGCCATAACTTGTCCTCAATAATATAGCCCGCGTCGCGAACCAGAACACGACGGGCTTCCTCCTCGCGTTCGATGACGTGCCGCACGACACGGACCAACAGGTCCTGCAACTCGTCCTCGGAGCGCCCGAGCGTTGTCTGGTTTGAGAGCTGGAAGAAATTCCCGACTACCTCACTCCCCTCTCCGTAGAGCCCACGATACGTGAGCCCCATCTGCTGTAACCCCGCCAGCACTTTCCCGATCTCCTTCGTCAGCACCAAGCCCGGAAGGTGGATCAGCACGGAAGCGCGAAGCCCCGTCCCCGCGTTGGTTGGGCACGCCGTGAGGAACCCGAATTCGCGATGAAAGGCGTACGGGACCTGTGCCCCGAGCTCACGATCCAATCGCTGGACCGAGGCAAAGGCCTGAGGAACCGCAAAGCCCGACTGCAACGCCTGCAACCGGAGATGATCCTCTTCGTTCACGAGCAGACCGACGGACTCCCCCAGAAATACGGCGGCGCCGGCGCGAACGGGATGCTGCGGATCCAGCCCCGCCAGATCTTTGCTGACGAGATGGCGCTCGTGGAGGAGCTGGCGATCCACGGGAGCCAGCTCCTCCAACCGCACCAACAGGCTACCCCCCAGCGAGGGGACCTGCCCGAGGGCATCGCGAACCTGCGCCAACATGCGCAACCGCTCGCCGTCCCGGGCGCGTCCTGTGAAGGCGTACCCGGAAATGTTGCGGGCGAGGCGCATCCGCGTGGAAATCACGATCCCAGACTCCGGACCGGACGCGTCAAGCCACCGCACCCCACCGTCGGGCAACAGCGAAAGGTCAAGCGCGGGCCGCGGGGGCGTCATTCAATCACCCGGATGCGGTCGCGTAATTCAGCGGCCAGTTCAAACTGCTCCGTGTCCACCGCCCGCTGCAGGCGATCCCGAAGATCGTGTACGGAGTCCGGCTTGGGCGTTGCGACATGCGTGACCGGTGGATCGTAGCGCAGCCCCACGTGGCGCGAACTCCCGTGGAGGCGACGCAACAGTTCCCGAAGGCTCTTCTCCATGGCGTCGTAACAGTGCGGACATCCCAGCCGGCCAGCAACACGGAAATCCCGTGCGGTTGCGCCACAAAACGAACAGACTGAGGCGTCCTCACTGGTGGTCGGCGCTTGCTGCTGCACCGCCTGCAAGATGTCGCCCAAAGGGTGCTGGGTGATCGCCACCGTGGTTTCCACGCCCTTGGCCGCGGCGCACTTCTCACAGAGATGGAGCTGCGTGACGGCATTGTCCACAATGCGGGTTAAGTGCACCACGGCATCGCGCTCCTTGCAGTTATCGCAAATCATCCGCCCTCCAGCCCCAAACCGTTCGTCGCCACCAACCGTCCTCCTTCCAATGTGAGCATCCGATCGGCCCGGGCCGCCAGCGATTGATTGTGTGTCACGACGACTAGCCCCAGGGAGAGATCACGGGCCAGTTCGGAAAAGAGCTCATGCAGCCGCTCGGCGTTGTGCAGATCCAAATTGCCGCTGGGCTCATCGGCCAGGAGCAGCGACGGCTCCGCCGCCAGGGCGCGCGCCACGGCCGTTCGTTGCTGCTCGCCACCAGAGAGGGCCCCGGGGCGATGATGCCGGCGACCCGACATCCCCACCCGCTCCAGCAAATGCTCGGCCCGCTGACGTGCAATGCCATCGGCGACCCCCGCGATGCGCAGCGGCATCATCACGTTCTCGAGCGCCGTAAACTCACGCAACAGGTGATGGAACTGAAACACGAAGCCAACGGCACGGTTCCTGAGCCGAGCCACCGCCTCGTCATCCAGGTCGGCAACCCGCTGTCCCGCCAGTTCAATGTGACCCGCTGACGGCCGCTCCAGCGCTCCGAGCACATGCAGCAGTGTGCTCTTCCCCGATCCGCTGGCCCCAACCACGGCCACCATCTCGCCGCGCCTGACCGTGATCGAGACCTCGTTGAGGACCCGGATCACCCCACCATCGCCGCCAAGGAACTCCTTGACGAGCCCCTCGGCCTGCACCACCGGCAGTCCGTCCGGCACCACCGCCGTGGTGGCGGTCACAGCACCCGCGCTCTCCTCACTCATGGCGAATGGCGTCCACCGGGTACAACCGAGACGCCTGCGCCGCCGGATAGAGCGTCGCGATGGCCGTGATCACAAGACTCGATACGATGATGAGGAGGACGTCAGGAATCTGGATGGCCACCGGAAGGTGATCGATGAAGTACACGGACGGATCGAGCGAAATCAGTCGGTAGCGCTCAAGCAACAGCGAAACCCCCAAACCAAGTCCAACCCCGCCCCCCGTCCCCACTGCTCCAATAACGATTCCCTGATACAGAAAGATCCGACGGATTGCCGCGGCGGGCATCCCCATGGCGCGGAGAATCCCGATTTCACGGGTTTTGTCGGATACCACCATTGTCAGCGTGCTCACAATGTTGAACGCCGCCACGAGCACAATCAGCAAGAGAATCACCCCCATCCCCAG
>CANHTA010000024.1 GCA_947463135.1 Gemmatimonadota bacterium | reverse complement strand
CGATCACCGCGCGCATGTCGCGCTCCGATCTCGCGCGGCGCGATTGCGCGGTCCTCTATCGCACCAATGCGCAAAGCCGCTCGATCGAAGACTCATTCCGACGCCGGAACATCCCGTATCGCCTCGTCGGCGCCGTACGCTTTTACGATCGTCGTGAAATCCGCGATATCATGGCGTACCTCAAGTTGGTCGCGAATCCCGCCGACGACGAAGCTTTCCGACGGGCCATCAACGTGCCCAAGCGCGGTCTCGGCGACGCCACGATCACGCTGCTGGTCGAGCGTGCACAGCGGGAAGGGGTGCCCCTGCTCACCATCGCGTCGCGCACCGATGTGGTAGCCGAACTGCGCCCCGCCGCGCGGACGGCGCTCGCCGACTTCGTGTCGCTCGTGCAGCGGTTGCGAACGGCCGCCGTGGATTCCGCCGTCGACGAGTTGCTACGTGATCTCGCCGCCTCCATCAAGTACGCCGATCATTTGCGTGCAGAAGGGCCGGAAGGGCAGGAGCGTATCGAAAACGTGCGCGAACTCATCGCCGGCGCCGCGGAAGTCGTCGCCGACGAGGGCGGTGAAGTCGGACTCACGCCGCTCGATCATTTCCTGCAGTCATCCACGCTGGTGGCCGGTATCGACAAGCTCGATCCCAACGCTGACGCCGTGACGTGCATGACGATGCACAATGCGAAGGGACTCGAATTCCCCCTCGTGTTTGTGTCCGGACTCGAGGACGGACTCTTCCCACTCGCCCGCGCCGCCGAGGATCCAAGCCAGCTCGAAGAGGAGCGCCGCTTGTTCTACGTCGGTATCACGCGCGCCGAGACGAAACTGTATCTCACCTGTGCCGAGCAGCGCCGCCGGAACGGCGAGATGATGTTCTCGATGCCGTCGCGCTTCCTCAAACAGGTCACCATCTCGTTGGCCGAGCGACAGAAAACGGCGCGCGCAAAAACCGAAGGACGTGGTGGCTTCGCCTCCCTCGGCGGAACGCCCTCCTCACGCAACAGCGACGATTCATGGGGACGCAGCAGCTACAGTGCAGGCGGTGGCGGCGCCAAGCGCTCGGGCGGTCAGTACGGCAGCGCCTCGTACGGTGCCGGCAGCACGGCATTCGGCAAGAGTGCCGGCTCGTTCTCGACGCCGGCGCGCCGGGATCGTCCCACCGAGCCGGAAGACGAGTCGCAGGATGCCCCGATGTTCGCCGTCGGTGAAAAGGTGCGTCACGCCAAATTCGGCTCAGGCACCATTGCCGAGCTCACTGGAAGCGGGCGTGACCTGAAGGTGCGCATCGATTTTGAAGACGAAGAGATCGGTCGCAAGACGTTGGTGCTGGCGCAGGCCAAACTCGAACGCGGGTGGGAGTAGGTGTCGGTGACCAACGAGGACGTCCTCCACGTCGCGCAACTCGCGCGCCTCACCATCGACGAGACGCGCCTGCCTGGCCTCGTGGCCGAACTGAATGGCATCCTGCGGCACATCGATGCGCTGCAGCAGGCCGCGATCCCTGCCGACGTCGGCGAGCGCGCCCTCGCCGGCATGCCCTTGCGGGCCGACGACGAGCCGCCGGTTGTGCTCCAACGCGCACGCGAGGCATTTGCACCGGTCACCCGCGACGGTTTCTTTCTGGTGCCGCGTCTGGCTACGCACGGTGAGGCCGGTGCATCGGCTGGTGCATCGGCTGACGCCGTCGATGCCGAGGGCGACGCATGAGCGTGGAATCGTTGAAGGCGCATTCGGTCGAAGCGGCCTGGGCGCAATACGACGCGGTCGATGCTGGCCCCACTGGGCTGAATGCCTTTCTGTCGGTCGATCGCGAGGGGTCACTCGCGGCCTCGAGGTCGACGGCCGCCGATCCACGCACGGGCAGTGCCCACGCGGCGGAGCTCGCCGGCGTTCCGGTCGCCATCAAGGACAATCTTGCCACCCTCGTCCTGCCGACCACCTGTGGGTCGCGTATGCTCGAGGGTTACGTCAGCCCCTACGAAGCGACCGCGGTGCGCAAGCTGCGTGATGCCGGGGCCATCGTGATTGGCAAGACGAACATGGATGAATTCGCCATGGGGTCGTCCACCGAAAACAGCGCCTTCGGCCCCACCAGGAATCCCGTCGACCGCTCCCGCGTACCGGGAGGCTCTTCCGGCGGCTCGGCGGCGGCCGTGGCAGCTGGCGTGGTCCGCCTCGCGCTCGGCTCCGAAACCGGCGGCTCCGTCCGGCAGCCCGCGGCCTTTTGTGGGATCGTCGGCGTGAAGCCCACATACGGGCGCGTCAGTCGCTTCGGCCTGGTCGCCTATGCCTCGTCGCTCGATCACGTCGGCGTATTCGCGCAGAACGTCTTCGACGCCGCACTCGGCGTGGAGATCATTGCCGGGCATGACCCGTACGATGCCACCTGTTCCTCGCGGCCCGTGCCTGCTTTGCGGCAGGCGGCGGTTATCGCCGACAGCACGCTGCCGCTCGCTGGTCTCGTGGTCGGTCGGCCGGTCGAGTACTTCACCGACGCCCTCGATCCCCGCATTCGCGCCCACTGCGACACCTCCCTCGAACGTCTGCGCTCGCTCGGTGCCGAAGTGCGCGACGTGTCGCTCCCGCACACGTCGCTCGCCATTCCCGTGTACTACGTGCTCGCACCGGCCGAAGCGTCCAGCAACCTCGCGCGATACGACGGCGTCCGATACGGGCGGCGGGGAAACGCCGACGGCTTGCGCGAGATGTATGAGCGGACGCGGTCGGGAGGCTTCGGTGCCGAAGTGACGCGACGGATTCTGCTCGGGACCTACGTGCTGAGCGCGGGCTACTACGATGCCTACTATCGTCGCGCCCAGACCGTCCGCGCGCTCATTACGCAGGATTTCGAGCGCGTCTTCGCCGAGGGCGTCCATGTGCTGTTCACGCCAACGGCGCCAACCCCCGCGTTCCGTATCGGTGAGCTGTCCGATCCGTACGACATGTATCTCAGCGACATCTACACGGTGACCGCAAACCTCGCCGGCATTCCGGCCATGTCGCAACCCATCGGACGCGTTGAAGGCTTGCCCGTTGGAGGCCAGTTCATGGCGGCGCGGTACGATGAAGCCACCATGTTCAAGGCGGCGGCGGCGCTCGAGGATGCGATGGCCCGGGAGGGCGGCGCATGAGCAGCGACGTGCAGTCCACCGGCGCGGCCGTCGACTGGGAGCTCGTGATCGGGCTCGAGGTCCACTGCCAACTCAAGACACGCAGCAAGATCTTCTGCGGCTGCGCCACCTCGTTCGGCGAAGCGCCCAACACCAATACCTGTCCGGTTTGCCTGGGGTTACCTGGCGCACTGCCCGTGCTCAACGAACATGCCGTGGCCCTTGCCACGCGCGCGTCGCTCGCGCTGGGCTGTACCGTGCACGAAACCTCGGTCTTTGCACGAAAAAACTACTTCTATCCTGACCTGCCGAAAGGCTACCAGATCTCCCAGTTCGATCAGCCGATCGCAACTGGCGGCACCATAGTGGTCGACGAATCGGTCAGTCCGCCCCGCGTCATCCGCGTGCATCGCGTGCATATGGAAGAGGACGCAGGAAAGTCGGTGCATGACCGGTTTCGGGACGCCACCGCCATCGATCTCAATCGTGCCGGCACGCCGCTCATCGAAATCGTATCGGAGCCCGAAATCCACTCCGCCGCCGACGCCGGAACCTATCTCCGCCGCCTGAAGCAGATCCTCGAGTACACCGAGGTTTCCGATGCGAACATGGAAGAAGGATCACTGCGCGTTGACGTCAACATTTCCATCCGACCGCGCGGCGCTGTCACCTTGGGCACCAAAACCGAGGTGAAAAACCTCAACTCGTTCTCCTCGGCCGAGCGCGCCATCGAGGTCGAGTTTGCACGGCAACGCACGCTGCTTGAGAGTGGTGGACGGGTGGAGCAGCAAACACTGCTGTACGACGAAAAACGCAATCAACTCCGGCCTGCGCGCAGTAAGGAGGGGAGTCACGATTACCGCTACTTCCCCGAACCGGATCTGCCACCGCTTTGCCTGGCGCCACGGTTCGTGCAGGAGCAGCGCGACGCGCTTCCCGAGTTGCCCGCCGCCAAGCGGGAACGCTTCACGGCCCGATACGGACTTGGGCCAGCTGATATCGAGCAACTCATCGGAACACGTATGCTGGCCGATCGCTTCGAAGCGGTGGCCGCCTCATCGGCGGATCCCCGACGCGCGGCGAATTGGATGCTGGGCCCGGTGCTCGCCGCCGTGAAGGTGTCGGGGGTGGGAACACTCAACGACCACCCGGTTGATCCCACACGGCTTGGTGCGCTCATCCGTCTTGAAGCGCAGGGCCAGATCTCCAACACCGCCGCCCGTCAGATCTTTTCACGCATGGAGCATGAGCCCACTGAACCGCTGGGCATCGCCACCCGTGACGGGTTGCTTCAGGTTTCTGATGAGTCCGCGCTCGTGGGCTGGATCGACGAGGTGCTGGCCGAGTCACCCAGCGAAGCCGCGCGCTTTCTGGCGGGGGAGATCAAACTGCAAGGGGTGTTGGTGGGGCAGGTGATGAAGAAGTCGAAAGGCGCCGCCGACCCCAAAAAAGTCAATCAGATGCTGGCCGCTCGCGTGTCATAGCAAGCGCCAGCGGCAGCGAGGCGGCATGCCGCAACGCGGTGCTGGGCATACCGAACATCCGGTCAGCCTCCAGCGCTGCTCGGACATCCCCTCCCTCTCGCTTCGCCTGGCGGCGCACTTTCTTCGCCTCGCGCAGTGGGCTGTCGCCCGACGGGTCGAAGAGAACCGCTTCACTCTGATCCCATCGGGTGAAGAGATCCACGATGTAATCGAACGAGCGCGCCATGTAGCGTGCCACCTCGGCATCGCTCAGATCCCAACGGCTCTTCTCGGCCACCAGTTGGAAAATCCGTTGCCATGAATCGGTGTCGGTCACGTAGACCATGCCGCGAAAAATGCGCCGGTTCGTGGGTGTGCCGAAGAGTGTGGGGCTTAAAATGCGATCCAGGTGCGCATCGGCTGACGAGTGATCCACCGACAGCAGTTCGCGCGCACGCCGTGGCCACTGTTCACCCAGATGCGTGTCGATCCGGCTCTCCCAGTAGCTATGGCCGAGCGCCGTCGTGCTCGAGGTCACCGCGAGCTGCCGCGGGACAAAAAAGTTGTGCGCCACGACATCGGCCGCCAAATGCGCGAGATAGCCGAGGCCAAAGGCCCGTAGCGACGGGAGGTCGGCATCGTCATGAATCTCCAGGCCGACCCGCCACGAATGGCAGTGGCGCCCCACCTCAGCGTACTTCTTGGCAATACTGGTATCGGCCGCAATCGACCCGTAGAGGAAGTCGGTAGGATAGGCCGCCAGCAGCTCGGCGATGGTGTGAGGCAGCAGCGAGAGATGCCGTAACAGGGCATCCCCGAGGAATACGTGCGTGCCCGGCGTCCACGCCCACGCATCCGACGGGAAGCATACCAGTGCCACCAGGACGGCCAGTCCACCTGCCACCCACGCTTCATGACGGGCCGACACGCGCCGCTCAGTTCTCGGTGTCGTCATCCACGGCGGTAGGAGGACGACGCGAGCGCGAGCGGCGTCGTCCCGTCGTGAGTTCGACGGCGCCGGCACGCACACCGCGAATCGCTGAAACAGCGGTCAGCGCGGTGTCTTCCAGTTCATCCTGCAGGACATCGAGCACCGCATTCACATCGTCCACCCGCCGCATCGTGGTGTCCGCCGCGTCGCGGAGCTGCTCGCCTAACGCGTGGGCCGCATCCGACACCCGCTCGACGTCGGACCGAACGATGGTGACCACCTCTCGCGCATCACCCACAATCGCCGCGGCGTTCGCCAGCAGGGGCTTGGTGTCGTTGGCAAGGCCATCAACCGTCTCCTGAAGCTTGCGCACACCGGTACGCATGGAGAGGAGCAGCAGAATGGCCGCGATCAGGACGCCCACGCCGAGGACGAGCACGACGATCTGCAGCACACCGCTGGCCCACTCGAGCGGGCCACGGTCTGGGATCGTGCGGGCGATGATGGTGTCCGGTAGCGTGACGGCTTGGAGGAGCCGCGCAGACCACATACTGGCAAAAGGCATGGTGGTGATCTAAGGGTTGCCGGCGGGGTCGGGAAGGGGGGCGGTCCAGCGCCGGTTGAGCAACGTCATCCGTAACGGGGAGGGTAGGCGTTGCGCATTGGTCGATGCTATCCTTCCGATCGCCCAACGGTTTCCGTCAATCGCCGCGTCCAACCCCACGTGCATGTCCGCCGTCCAGTTCATTGTCGAAGGGGGTCACCGTCTCAGCGGCTCGATCCGACCAGCTGGCAATAAGAATGCCGCCCTGCCGATCGTCGCCGCCACGCTGCTCACCGATCAGCCGGTACAGCTCCACAACGTGCCGCGCATCCGGGATATCGAAACGCTCGTCGAGCTCGTTCGCACCACGGGCGCGTCGTGCGAGTGGAACGGGCCGAACTCGCTGCGGGTGCATGCACAGTCCGTGCAATCGACCGATCTCGATCCGCAGCTGTGCGCCCGGATTCGGGCCTCGATTCTGCTGGCCGCGCCGCTACTGGCACGCTGTGGAACCGTGACCCTGTCCCCTCCCGGCGGCGACGTCATCGGGCGCCGACGGCTCGACACGCATTTCCATGTCTTGCAGGCACTGGGAGCCAACTACGAGCTGGGTGACCGGTTTCGCTTTACTGCGACCGCGTTAGTTGGGGCCGATGTCTTTCTCGATGAGCCCAGTGTCACCGCCACCGAAAATGCGCTCATGGCGGCCGTCGCCGCGTCGGGGCGCACCGTGCTACGGAACGCGGCCAGTGAACCGCATGTGCAGGATCTGGCGCACTTCCTCGTTGCGCTCGGGGCTCGCATTGAGGGTATTGGGTCGAACGTCTACACCATCGAAGGGGGGCTGCCGCTTGGAAGCGCCACGCATGAGATCGGCCCCGATCACATTGAGGTGGGCTCATTCATCGGCCTGGCCGCAGTGACCCGCTCCGAACTCCGGATTGAACGGGCTGGCGTGGAGCATCTGCGCAGTACGCTCCTGGGGTTCGAGCGCCTTGGTATTACCTGTCGAACCGAGGGGGACGACCTGATCGTGCCGGCCGAGCAGTCGCGCATGATCCAAAGCGATCTTGGCGGGCACGTCCCGAAGCTCGAGGATCAGCCGTGGCCGGCCTTCCCCGCCGATGTCATGTCCATTGCCATTGTCACCGCGACGCAGTGCGACGGCATGATTCTGATGCACGAAAAGATGTTCGAGTCACGACTCTACTTCACCGATAAACTGGTGAGCATGGGCGCGCGCATCGTGCTCTGCGATCCGCATCGCGCGATTGTCTCGGGTCCCACCCGGCTGCGCGGGAGTACGGTGGAATCGCCCGACATCCGCGCGGGCATGGCGATGCTGTTGGCCGCCCTCTGCGCCGATGGGACGAGCGTGATCAACAATGCGCAGCAAATCGAGCGCGGGTATGAACACATCGAATCGCGACTCGGGGCCCTTGGCGCGCGCATTCGGCGTGTTGAACTGAGCGCACGCTAACGACCGGCAGGCGTATGGGGAGCATACCACTGCTGGCGGCTGAGCCCGTGCCGGGGATGCCGGACGGCGTGTTGGCGTGGACCACCACCCGCGCCGATGGGTCGTTCGGGATGGGTGCCCAGGAGCCCGTGGCCGACGTGATGGAACGCTGGGCGAGGCTGCAGGACGGGCTCGAGGCGCTCCGGATTGAGCGACTGGCTACCGCGCATCAAGTTCACGGGTCGGTGGTGGAATGCCACGCGGGTGGCTGGCGGGGGTGGCTGCGGCTGCGCGGGGTCGATGGACACGTCACGACCACGCCGGGGACGGCGCTCGCCGTGACGATTGCCGACTGCACCCCGGTATTCATGGCGCACCCCGTCGGGGCCGTCGCGGTCCTCCATGCCGGCTGGCGGGGCACGGCGGCGCACATTCTCGACGCGGGGTTGGATGCCCTCGCCGCCCTTGGCTGTCCGGCGGACGAATGTGTGGTGCACTTGGGTCCGGCCATCTGTGGCGACTGCTATGAAGTGGGCCCGGAGGTATTGAGCGCCGTGCTGGGGGCACCGGTGTCGGCCAAGGGGCACCTGGACGTGCGGGCGCGGCTCTGGGAACAGGCCGAACGCCGCGGGGTTTCCCACGTATCCCTGAGTTCGGCCTGTACCCGATGCCACGCGGACCGGTTCTTCAGCCATCGGGGCGGTGATCAGGGGCGACAGTTAGGCGTCATTGCGCTCCAGTCATCTTGACCTGACCGCCAACCGGGCGTAGCTTGCCATTCTAGGTTGTAACTCCTTCGTGACTTTCGCCCGTCCAGCACGGGTGGGTGAAGTGTGGGGATGGTCCCCACACTTTTTTGTCTTTAGGCGGTTCGTTTTTTACGGTGCTTACCGGAGATGTGCAGGTGGGCGAGATTGTCGAACCCATTGTCGCACAAGAGCTTGACACGCTCGGTTTCGATTTGGTCGAGATGCGCCGCGGGGGCTCACGCTCGCGCCCGGTGCTCGAGATTCGAATCGACCGGCGCGATGGCACGAAGGTGACGATCGATGATTGTGCCAAAGCGTCCCGCGCGCTCGAAGCGCGATTGGAAGCTCAGGCGCTGGTTGGAGAGCAGTACGTATTGGAGGTGTCTTCGCCGGGCGCAGACCGGCCGTTGAAGACCGCTGCGGATTGGCGCCGATTCGTCGGGCGTCGGGCAACGGTCACAAGCGGCGCGCTGGCGGGGGGGAAACAGGAAATCGAGATTCTCGCGCTGGACGGCGAGGAAGGCGCCGAGGTCGCGCTGGTGCGTGATCCGAAGGGAAGGGAGTTTGCACTCCCTCTCGTCGAGGTCACCCAGGCGCGATTGGCGTTTCACTGGAAACGATAGGGGAGACGGATGGCCGGATCAGCGGAGATTCTCGCAGCATTCCGTGAACTGTCGCATTTGAAGCAGATCACGCGCGAGGAACTGCACGGACTTCTTCAAGACGGCATTCATGCCGCCTTAGCGAAGAAGCACGGGGCCAACGTGCAGGCCGAAGTGGAAATCAACGAGGAAAAGGGCGCCATCCGCATCGTGCTGTTGAAGACGGTGGTGGACGACGTGACCGATCCGGCGCGTGAGGTTCCGCTCGAAGAGGCCCGATTCATGGACCCTGAGTTTCAGGTCGGGGACGTGATGGAAATCGAAGTCGACTTCAACGAATTCGGTCGCACGGCGGTGCAAGCCGCCAAGCAGCGGATCGTGCAGCGCGTACGCGAAGGGGAACGGTCGCGTATCCGCGACGAGTTCGCGGGCCGCGTAGGCGACCTCCTCTCTGGAGAAGTCCAGCAGATCGAGCGCGGTAAGCTGGTCATCATGCTCAATAAGTTTCGCGAGGCGGAAGCCATCATCCCGTATCGCGAGCAGAACCATCGGGAACACTACCATCAGGGCGAACCGGTGCGTGCCGTCCTCAAGCGGGTCGAGGATACGCCAAAGGGTCCACGGCTCATCTTGAGTCGCTCGGATGTGCTGTTTGTGCAGGCGCTCTTCAAGCTGGAGGTCCCCGAGATTCAGCAGGGGATCGTAGAGATCAAGGCGGGCTCCCGTGAAGTTGGCAGCCGGACCAAAATCGCGGTCACGTCACGTGATGACGCGGTCGATCCGGTTGGTGCCTGTGTTGGCCTCAAGGGCGCGCGTGTGCAAGCCGTGGTCAACGAACTCGGCGGTGAGCGGATCGACATTGTCCCATGGTCGCCCGACCCGGAGCGCTTCGCGAAACTGGCGCTTGCACCGGCGAAGGTGGCGCGCGTGTTCAGTGACGTGATGTCACGAACCATTCAAGCCGTAGTCGACGAAGATCAGCTCTCTCTTGCCATCGGGCGCAATGGCCAGAACGTGCGTCTCGCGTCAGAGCTGACCGGATGGAAAATTGACTTGTACTCAAGCCGCGAGTGGATGGAGAAGGGCGGAGAAGCGCCGCTTTTTGCCCCGCTGCCTGAGGAAGAGGAAGCAGATTTCCCGCTCAACGAGATTGAAGGTCTGGAAATCGGAACAGTGGCGGTGCTGGCGGAAGCCGGACTGCGAACTCTCAACGATATTCTTGATCTCGATCGTGATGATCTCCTCCGTTTGCCGGGGATCGCTCCCGAAGAGGCCGATCGGATTATGGCCATCATCGACGAGCTCACCACGGAAGAGGAAGGCGACGCCGGGACTGCGAGCGCGTGAGTGATGAGGCCGGCGTCGTGTCGATGCTCGGGGAGCCCGCGCGCCGGAAGGTGCTTGGACTGATCGGGCTCGGAGCACGCGGTCGGCTGCTGGTGGTGGGTGCCGAGCGCGTCGCCATTGAGGCTGGAAAGGGGAAAGTGGTACTGGCGGTGGTTGCGAGTGATGTCTCGCGCCACTCGTTGGAGAAAGTCGTGCCGGTCCTTCGGGCCCGGCGCATCGAAACGTTGGAGTGGCCGAGTGCGGCCGAGCTGGGCGGTGCTGTCGGGCGGGATACGACAGCGGCGATCGGGATTGTAGATCAAGCGCTGGCGCGCGGTATCCGTAGCGCCGTGGCCGGGGCAACCTCGGCAGGCGACGCGACGCGCGTTTCGCGTTAGGAGGACGGGTTGAGCAAGCTTCGAGTGCATGACATGGCGGGTGAGTTCGGGATCTCGGCTGACGAGGTCATCGCGCTGCTGCGCCAGATGGACGTTCCGGTTCGCAGCCATTTGTCGCTGCTTACCGACGATCAGGTGTCCCGTATTCGCGCCCGGTGGGAGCGCGAGAAGCGCGTGCGCGCTGAAAAAGCGCAGCCCGCTCCCTCGGCGGCGCCCCGCCGCCGCCGACCTGGTGCAGCAGCCGCGCCTGAGGCGCCGGCCCCCGTGGCCGACGTTGAAGCGCCGGCGCCCTCGGTTCGGCGACGTCGTGCCGCTGAGGTCGATAGCCACGCTGGTGACCTGGTCGGCGCCGATGATCACGCCGCCGACAGTCTCCCCGCGCCGGTCGCTGAAGCGCCGAGGGAAACCACAGCCGAGCCAGACCGTCTCCCGCCCGTCTCGAGCGCCCCGGAGACGAGCGCGCCAGACACGCGCCCCGACATTGAACCCGTTTCCGTCGAACGCGCCGCCCAGCTCGCTGCGGCCGCTGCTGCGGCCGAGGCGGCCCGTGTCGTGACGCCCATCGTTGAGCCGCCGGTGGTGGCTGCGCCGGTGGTCTCGCCGAGCATGGTCACGCCTCCGGTCTCGACGCCGTCTACCGTGCACGCCGACCGGTCACATGTGGCGCCGGCTCCCCGTGTCGAGACGCCCGTGGCGTCCCGGCCGGCTCCGGTCGTCGAGCGTCCTGCACCCGTCGTAGCCCCTGCCACACCGCCGGTCGCGCCTCAGGTCGCGCCGCCTGTCGTGTCAGCCGCGCCCTCGGTCCCGCCGTCACCCGATCGTCCGCGTCCGCGTCCCGTGGTGCCGGGAGCGCCACGACCGGGGCGGTCCGGTGGATCTCCCAATTTCGGTGGAGCGCGTCCAATCGCGTCCGCCGCACCTGGGGGCGGACTTGGGCAGGGCCAGCGCCGTGATGATCGTCGTCCAACCGGACCGCAAGGTGGCGCTGTTGGAGCGCCCGGCGGTGGGGGACAAGGCGGCCAGTCGCAGCAGTCCGCGCAGAGTTCCGCGCTGGGGTCGGGTGCCCAAAGCCAGCAGCGCCGTGGCAAGAAGGGCAAGCGAGGGGCCGTTGACCAGGAAGCGGTGTCGGCCAATATCACGAAGACGATGACGGCCATGCGTGGCGCGCCCACGCGTGGTCGCGGCGGGCGTCGCTTCGGCTCTGATATGCGGGCCGAGATTGAGGAGCAGCGCGTCGCCGCGGCGGAGAAGGAACGCAAAACTGTCCGCGTCAACGAGTTCATCACGGTCTCCGAACTCGCACAAATCCTGGGCGTCTCCGCCACGCAGATCGTTGGCTTTGCGTTTAAAACGCTGGGCCTGATGGTCACCATCAATCAGCGTCTCGATTTCGATCAGATCGAACTGATCGCCGGCGAGTTCGGCTTCCAAGCCGTGAAGGAAAGCGATTACGCCGCCGACATGGAAGGCGAGAAGATCGAGGATGCGCCGGAAGATCTCCGCCCGCGTCCGCCGGTCGTCACGATCATGGGTCACGTGGACCATGGTAAAACATCGCTGCTCGATTATATCCGGAAAGCCAACGTCGTCGCTGGCGAGGCCGGTGGGATCACCCAGCACATCGGGGCCTATCACGTAGAGGTCGCGAACAAGCGCACCATTACGTTCCTCGACACGCCGGGTCACGAAGCGTTTACCGCCATGCGTGCCCGCGGTGCGCAGGTCACCGACATCGTGGTCATCGTCATCGCGGCCGACGACCAAGTCATGCCGCAAACCGTCGAAGCGATTTCGCATGCGAAAAGCGCTGGCGTGCCCATCATCATTGCCATCAATAAGGTCGATCTTCCCACGGCGCAGATCGCCAAGGTGAAGCAGGACCTGCTCCAACACGAAGTCGTGTTGGAAGAGTTTGGTGGGACCGTGCTGCATTCGGAAATCTCGGCCAAGAAGGGAACCGGTGTCGACGAGCTGCTCGACCAGATTCTCCTGCAGGCCGATATTCTCGAGCTCAAGGCCAACCCGTCGCGTCGTGCGGTTGGGTCGGTGGTCGAAGCCCAACTCGACCAGGGCAAGGGACCGGTGGCCACGGTGCTCGTGCAGAACGGCACGCTCAAGGTGGGTGACGACTACATCTGCGGCATCTACTCCGGCCGCGTGCGGGCCATGCTCGACGAGCGTGGCAAGCCGGTGAAGTCGGCGGGCCCCGCCATTCCAGTCCAGATCCTCGGCCTTACGGGCGTGCCCATGGCCGGCGATCAGCTTCTGGTCGTCGAAGACGCTTCCGAAGCCCGCGATATCGCGCAACGTCGTGAGCGCCTCGATCGTGAAGCCAAGAGCCGTCGCAGCACCCGCGGTCTCGTCTCGCTCGAGGACTTCATGTCGCAGACCAGCGCCGGTCAGAAGCGCGCGCTGCGTCTCGTCATCAAGGCCGACCAGGGCGGTCCGGCCGAAGCGCTGGCCGACGCGCTCGGGCAGCTCTCCAACCCCGAAGTGCAGGTCGAAATCCTGCACCGCGGTGTCGGAGCGATTGCCGAAACGGACATCCTGTTGGCGAAGGCGTCGGGCGCGATCATTATCGGCTTCCATGTCCGCCCCGACAACAACGCCCGTGCAGCCGCCGAGCGTGAAGGGGTGGATATCAAGCTCTATCGCATCATCTACGAAGCTGTGGCCGATGTGAAGGCCGCCCTCGAAGGGATGCTGCGTCCGGAGTCGCGCGAGGTGGTGTACGGCGAAGCCGAGGTACGCGAAACGTTCAAGGTCGCGCGCATCGGGACCATCGCCGGGTGCATCGTGCGCTCGGGGAACATGAACCGGAAGGGACGTATGCGCGTCATCCGGGACGGCGTCGAGATCTACGACGGCGGCATCGCGTCACTGCGTCGCTTCAAGGACGATGTGAACGAGGTGAAGGAAGGCTACGAGTGCGGTATCGGCATCGAAAACTTCAACGACGTCAAAATCGGCGACGTCTTCGAATGCTACCGCACGGAAGAAGTGGCTCGTACTCTCGACCAGGCTGCGAAGTCCTGAGGAGGCAGTATGGGCGAACCGCGGCGACCTGACCGCGTTGCCGAATCGATTCGTGAGCAAGTGGCGACCTTCCTCGCAGAAGGCGCCAAGGACCCGCGAATTCGTGGCTTCGTCACCGTGACCGCGGTGGAGATGACACGCGACCTTCGGCACGCCAACGTGTTCGTGAGCGTGATGGGAGATGAGGCCGCCATCAAGGCGACCTTTCAGGGACTCAGCAGCGTCGCGTCACATCTGCGTTCTATGCTTGGCAAAACCTTGCGCTTGCGGAACGCGCCGGAAATTCATTTTAAGGCGGACGAGAGCATCGCACACGCGTCGCGTATCGAGCAGCTCTTGGCGCAGATCCGTACCGACCGCGACGCCGCGGACGGATCCTCATCGTCCGAGTAACTGCGGCCCGCGCAGCGTCAGTCGACGCCGGCGCGGGCGTGGCACCTCTCCATGATGACATCGGGACTGCTGTACGTCGATAAGCCCGCCGGCCTCACTTCACATGATGTGGTGGGGGTCGTGCGGCGTGCCGCGAGAACACGACGGGTTGGCCACGCTGGCACGCTCGATCCGTTCGCCACGGGGCTGCTCGTACTCGCCATCAACTCGGCCACGCGCCTTCTCCCGTATGTCGTTGGTGAGCCGAAGGTCTATGAGGCCGTGATTCGGTTCGGCTTCGAGACCAACACCGACGACAGCGCGGGCGTACCCGTTCGGGACGCACCGCCGCCGGACGCCTCCGTGCTCGCGCACCCCAACCTTGCGCCACTGCGCCTCGCCATGGAGACGCTCACGGGATCGCTGGCGCAGATTCCACCGGCGTTCTCCGCGAAGCACGTGAACGGAGAGCGCGCGTACAAAATGGCCCGTCGTGGGGAGACGGTGGAACTCCCTCCGGTGAACATCAATGTGTTCAGCTGGGAGTGGATCGCCAGCACGGCCGATACGCTGACGGTACGTATCGCCTGCGGTGGCGGCACCTACATCCGCGCCCTCGCTCGCGATCTGGGGCGTGCCCTCGGCAGCGCTGCACATTGCGACAGCCTGCGGCGGATGGCCAGCGGACCGGCGCATGTTGACGACGCGGTGACGCTCGACCAACTGTCGCCCGACAGTATCACGCAGCATCGCGTGCTCCTGCGCTCGGCGTTGCCCGCGTTGGGATCCATAACGCATGAACCGCTCACGGAGGCTGGCTTCACCGCCTTACGCTTCGGTCGTCGCGTCCCGGCCGTAGCGCCAGGATCGCGTGCCGCACTGCTCTGGGAAGGGCAGATCGTGGCTATCGCGGAGCGCGCGGAGGGCAATTGCTGGCAGCCACGGGTCGTCATGTTTCCTGGCGAGCAGCACGAATGACCGGGGCGCCGGCCCCCATCGATTGGCGCGGTGGGTTGCCTATTGGAGAACGCGGCGCGGTCATTACCGTGGGCACCTTCGATGGGATGCACCGGGGACACCATGATGTGCTCACCCGGCTGGCGCAGTTGGGACTGGCAACGAATCGGCCCAGCGTTGTGGTCACCTTCGAGCCGCATCCGCTCGAAGTCGTTCGGCCGGCCGACGCCCCGCCCTTACTGACCCTGCACGACGAAAAGTTGGAGCTGTTTGCGCAAACCGGGGTGTCCTACGTCGCGGTGTTGCCGTTCACGACCACCTTGGCGTCCTATGAGGCCGAGCAATTTGTCGATGCCGTGCTGGTCGAACGGTTTGGCGTGGCCGAGCTACTCGTAGGGCACGATCATGGTTTCGGGAAAGGGCGGCTCGGCGATATCGAGGTCTTGCGGGTGTTGGGAGCCGCGCGCGGCTTCGGGGTCACCGTGCTCCCGCCGGTTCACGCACCCGGTGGGCAGGCGATTTCCTCCACGGCGATCCGGTCTGCTCTGCAACGGGGCGACCTTGCCACCGCCGCGACCGGTCTGGGACGGCTGTACAGTCTTTCCGGTACGGTGATCCATGGCGATCAACGCGGGCGGCTGATTGGGTATCCCACGTTGAATCTTCCGTCGCCCCCGGCGCGCAAGCTGTTGCCCCCCGATGGGGTTTATGCCGTGCGGGTGCAGACGCCGCAGGGGCCATTCGGTGGCATGCTCAATCTTGGCCCGCGCCCCACCTTTGCCGACGGATCCCGCCGGGTAGAGACGCACCTGTTTGACGTGACACATGATTGGTACGGGGCTCCCATCCGAATCGACCTGCTGGCTCGGATTCGGGACACCGTGGCCTTCTCCGGGGTGGGCGCCCTCCGCGCGCAACTGGCTCGGGATGAGGCAATCGCCCGCGAGATGCTGCGGGGGCTAACTACCGCAGAAGGCGCCGCGCCCCTAAGTTAAGAGGCTAGGCGTCTTTCACGCCGTTTCTCGCGTCTCTCTTCCTGACGCGCTGACATTACCTCTGGCCACCGGCATCGATGGCGAACCTGAAGTACCGCGTCCTGCTCATCGTGGGACTCTTCGCGGCCTCCGTGTGGGCCCTCTTTCCGCGCACCGTTGTCGAACGGGTCAAGCGCGACGGCGTTTTTGTATACGACACGGTGCGTCGCGTGCCGCTGAAGCGAGGCCTCGACCTCCAGGGTGGGATGCACCTCACCCTCGAGGTTGACGAATCGAAGCAGGCCGTGGCCAACAAGTCCGAGGCGCTCGATCGTGCGCTGAAGGTTGTGCGCCAGCGCATCGACGAATTCGGTGTTGCCGAACCGGTGGTGCAGAAGGCCGGTAATGAGCGCATCATCGTTGAACTGCCGGGCATCGATGACGCCGAGCGTGCGCAAGATGTTGTGCAGAAGTCGGCGTTCCTCGAGTTCCAGATTACCGACAAGACGCAGGCGTTCGAAAAGGTGATGGGGCGCTTCGACGAGATCGCGAAGAACGCCGGCCTCTCGATCGCGTCAGCCGAACAGCTGTCCGCTGACACCGCCAAGAAGGTCGGCGTCACGTCGTTGCTTACGCAGAAAACCGACTCTGCCGCCGATAGCACAAAGGTGGCTGGCACCACGGGAACCGACAGCGCAGCAGCCAAGCCCGCAGCGGTGGTCGGTGGACTGTTCAGCACGAATGTCCAGCCCGGGCAGATCCCTGGGCAGTACATCGTGCCGGAAGCGGCCTACAGCGCTATCGAGCGCGCCTTGGCGTTACCGGCCATGAAAGACGCCATGCCGCCCGGTAAAGTGATGCGGTGGGGGGTCGACTCGCTGGTCTCGGGTACGCAGCGCTTCTTCGCGTTGTACGTCCTCGACTCGCGTCCGATCATCACCGGTGAAGTGCTCACCGACGCGCGGCCGTCCACCGATCCGGTTGAAGGCAATGTCGTGCAGTTCACGCTCAACAACGAAGGCGCGCGTCGGTTCAAGGTCGAAACCGGTAAGCATGTCAAAGACAACATGGCCATTGTTCTCGACCAGCGGGTCGTGACGGCGCCGGTGCTGAACAGCGCGATTGGTCGCAACGGACAGATCACGCTCGGTGGTGGCACGTTGCAGGCAGCGCAAGATCTGGCCCTCGTCTTACGGGCCGGTGCCTTGCCAGTCCCGCTCAAGGTGGCCGAAGTGCGCAACATCGGGGCAAGCCTCGGTGCGGACTCTATCAACAAGGGCGCGCTCTCGCTGGCGGTGGCATTCGCCCTCATTATTGCCATTCTCATCGGCTATTATCGCTTTGCCGGGCTCCTCGCCTCGGTGGCCCTGGTGCTGTACTTGGTGTACACGCTCGCCGTGCTCGCTGGGTTTAATGCCGTGCTCACGCTGCCTGGGCTCGCAGGGTTCGTGTTGTCCATCGGGATTGCCGTTGACGCCAATGTGCTCATCTTCGAGCGCATCCGTGAGGAAATCGACCACGGGAAGTCCAATCGGTTGGCGATCGATGAGGGCTTCCGTCATGCCCTCAGCGCGATTGTGGACACCTCCGTCGCGACGATCCTGTCCGGCATGGTGCTCTACCAGTATGGTACCGGTCCGGTGAGAGGCTTCGCCGTCACCCTAATCGCTGGCCTTGTGGCCTCGTTGTTCACGGCGATCTTCGTGAGCAAGACCTTCTTCCTGCTCTGGCTCAACCGCACCCGCGGTACCCAGACGCTGAGTATCTGAGGACGCCATGCTGCGTATTTTTCACAACACCAAGTACGAGTTCGTTAAGCATTGGCGGATGGCGGCAATCCTGACGGCCGCGTTCATTGGGGTCGGGCTGGTCACCTTCGGCGTCACCGGCGGTGTGAAGTACAGCATCGAGTTTACCGGCGGTACGCTCATGCAGGTGCAATTCAATCAGGCCCCCGATGTCGCCGTGCTGCGGAGCACCCTCGATGAGGCCGGTATCACCGGCTCGGAGATCCAGCAGTACGGGGCGGCCACGGAGTACACCATCCGTGCTCGTGACGAGAAGCAGGTCGAGGAGCAGGCCGCTGGTGCCGAAGGCATTTCCAAATCGATCGCTGCGGCGCTCGACAAGAAATTCGGGGAAGGGAACGTCCAGATTGTGCGCACCGAGGCCGTTGGCCCCAAGGTGGGTAGTGAGCTGCGCTCCGGTGCACTCACGGCCATGCTCATCGCCTCCCTCTTTACGCTGATCTATCTGGCCATCCGGTTCGATTGGCGTTTCGGTGCCGCTGCGGTGCTCTCTACCGCGCATGATATTTTCGTCACCTTGGCCTTCATCAAGCTCTTCAACATCGAAGTCTCGCTCACGGTGGTCGCCGCTATTCTCACGCTGCTGGGATACTCGGCCAACGACACCATTATCATCTTCGACCGCGTTCGCGAAGATCTGAAAAAGCGGCTCAAGGGCGAGTCGCTGGCACAGGTACTGGATCGGGCCATCAACGAGACGCTTCCTCGCTCGGTGATGACGCACGCCACCACGCTGGCCTCAACCTTGGCGCTGCTGGTCATCGCCAGCGATGTCATTCGTCCATTCGCGTTGGTCATGGCATTTGGCGTCTTTGTCGCAACCTTCTCCTCAATCTACGTGGCCGGTCCGCTGCTCATCTGGATTGAGTCGAAGTACCCGCGGACCACACCAGATGCAACCAGCCGCGCGGTCAATTCGGCGAACGACAGTTCTGGCGATTCGCGGCCTCGCAAGGCGGAGCGCCTCGCCACCCGGTAAGCGTTGTGCCCGTCTTCTCCGACAGTCATGTGCATCTGGCCGATCCCGCGTTCGCTGACGAAGCGGACGCGGTGATCCAGCGGGCCCGCGCAGCAGGTGCGCGGGCCCTTGTCTGTATCGGCGAATCGGCCGCGACCGCCCGTCGTGCACAGCAACTGGCCGCTCGCCATGCGGGGTTCGTGTTCTTCACGGCCGGCGTTCATCCCCACGATGCGGCCTCGTGGAATGACGCCACGGACGCACCCGCCATTCGGGAGGCCGTGGCGCAGGGAGCCGTGGCCGTCGGGGAGTGTGGTCTTGATTCACATTACGATCACGCGCCACGCGAACGTCAGCTCTACGCGCTCAACGCCCAGCTGGCGCTGGCGGCGGAACTCCACAAGCCGATCGTGCTACACACGCGTGAAGCGGAAACGGACACCTTCGCCTTCCTGCAACGTGCGCACGCCGCAAACGTGCGAGGGGTCTTGCACTGCTTCACGGGATCCGTCGCCCTGGCTGAGGCCGCGTTGGCCGTCGGTTGGTACATCTCGTTCAGCGGGATTATCACCTTCAAGAGCTGGACGGATGTGGCGTTGCTCAGATGCATTCCCGATGATCGTCTGCTCGTGGAGTCTGATGCGCCGTATCTTGCTCCGGTGCCACACCGCGGGACACGCAACGAATCGGCCTTGGTGCACCTCACCTTGACGCACTTAGCCGCGGTACGCGGACAGCCGGTGGATGCCGTGGGCGAACAAACGTTGCGCAACACCAAGGCCCTGTTTGATCTCCCGGATACCGTGCTGGCAGTCTAGGTCGCGGCACCCTTACCACCCTTCTCCTCTCTCGCTCCTCGAACATGTCCATTGAGTCGCTGCACACCGACCATGCTCCCAAGGCCATCGGCCCCTATGCCCAGGCCATTCGCGCCAACGGTTTCCTGTTCACCGCCGGCCAGATCCCGCTTGACCCGGTCACAATGGAACTCGAGACGGGCGATGTGGCCGCGCAAACCGAGCGTGTCCTCTCCAACCTCGCGGCCGTACTCCGTGAGGCCGGTGTGACATGGAGCGATGTCGTGAAAACGACCGTGTTTTTGAAAAGCATGGATGACTTCGTGGCGATGAACACGGTGTACGCGCGCGTGTTGGGAGACGCGCGACCGGCGCGGTCAACGGTGGCGGTGGCTGGACTACCGCGGAATGTGAGCGTCGAGATCGAACTCGTTGCGGCTCTTCCCGGTCACTGAGGAGTACTACCGGCATGCGACGCCCGAGATCGTGCGTACCATCCCTTGTGGCGCTGGTGATGCTGGTGGCCCCCTTGGGCGCCCCGCTCACCGCGCAGCAGCGCGATTCGGTCGTCGCGAAGCGGCCTGTCATTGACGCCCTCGCGTCGCAGCCTGGTCGCTTCACGCCGCCACTCACGCCCAAGCGGGCGTTTTTGTACTCGGCGCTACTACCGGGCTTCGGACAGTCCCGCCTCGATCGTGGCACCTCCGGTGCCCTGTTTGCCAGCGTCGAACTGGCCGCCATGGTAATGGTGCGTCGGAGTGGAATGGACCTCCGTGAGGCCCGACGCTATCAGATCGACACCCTACCGGCGGAGTACCGCGTGGCCGGTAGCGCAGTTGAGAAAAACGGGACCTTCACCAATCAATTCACGCGGGATCTGGTGAGAACGC
Source organism: Gemmatimonadota bacterium (assembly GCA_947463135.1). Taxonomy (GTDB): domain Bacteria; phylum Gemmatimonadota; class Gemmatimonadetes; order Gemmatimonadales; family Gemmatimonadaceae; genus Gemmatimonas. Next base: position 7,808 of record CANHTA010000024.1, on the reverse strand, counting down.
GCCGCTTGCACGTTGAGGATTGGCTGGCTGCGCTGGCCTTCAATCACCTCTTTGCCGGCGCCGATGCGTTTGTCTCGGCGCAACTCTGGAACGTGCCGGTGGAACTCTCCGCGATCCCCCGACCGTCCGGCGCGGTCTTTGTCGCCACCATCCGCTACTAGGGCGTCGCCTTACGGATCGACTGCCCGAGGGAGCGGGGGATCCGCAGCGATCGCGACTGGGCGCTCACCGCGGTCGAGAACCACGTCCTCGCCACTGTCGCGCCACGCGCGCCGTGAGATGTGATCCTCCTCAATCAGGAGGTACTGCTGATCCAGGTACCACGCACCGGCATTCGCGTACCATCCGTATCCCGCGCGACACAGCATCGGCACATGCGAGTGGCCGTGTATCACCAGCGAGGGCCCCTCGGGCTGGGCCAGTGCCCGCGTGGCTATCGCGTGTAGGCCGCGTCCTTCATCGCCCGCACGTCGTGCGCGGCTGGTATGTGACGACGCCAGCGCTACCCGTGAAGCGAGATCGGGGTGGAGCAGGCCAAAGGCGCGGATCGCCAGCGGATGCCGCAACACGCGTCGGAGACGGCGATAGGGGGCATCCTCCACCTCGCGAAGCCCGTCACCGTGCGCCAGTTCGGTGCGCCAAGGCCCGATCAGGCCAGCCCATGGGTGCAGGGTATACTCCACGCCCGTTTCGGCCATGAGGGCGTCTCCGCCCCAGCAATCATGATTTCCGCCAATCCACAACACGGGAATCCCGGCGTCGCGAAGGTCAGCCAGCGCGGCCAGTATCCGATAGCCGGTGCGGGGCATCGCCGAGCGCCATGCAAACCAGAAATCAAACAGGTCACCCATGATGATCAGCGCACGGGCGCGCGACGGGACGTCGCGCAGCAACCGCAACAGGGCACGTTCGGCGTCCTTGGACGCAACGCCGAGGTGCGCGTCGCCGAGAACCAATGTGGGAGTGGGAAGCACGAGGGCATTTTAACCATTCAGCCACAGCGCCACAAACTGGCGTCCCGCCGCTTGGCGGCCGCTGAGGGGAGGGGCATCTTCCATTCGTCCGGTTCCATCGGTGTGCCTCGGCTTTCCCTCAAGCTGCCATGGTGTCTGAAACCATATCCGAACTCCGCGTGCGATACGCCGAAACCGACCAGATGGGCGTGGTGTACCACGCGAACTATCTCGTGTGGTGTGAACTCGGGCGCACCGACTTCATTCGCGCCCATGGTCGATCCTATGCCTCGCTTGAGCAAGACGGCGTGCTCCTTGCTGTGTCCGACGTGACCATGCGCTTTCACGCCTCTGCCCGCTACGACGATCCTATCCGGGTGCACACGCAACTCACCAAAGCCGGGTCTCGCGGCCTCGCCTTTGCCTATCGGATTGTGCGTGCCGACACCGGTGCCCTGCTTGTGTCCGCCACAACCGCGTTGGTCTCGATCGATCGGTCCGGCCGGTTGGCGGCGATGCCACGCGATCTGCGGGTCGTCCTCGAGGCGGCGGTCGTGCGGAGTGGTCATGAAGCGTGAACCGAGTGGCGGACGTGCGGTCCGGAGCCTCGCCCTTGCGTTCGTGAGTCTGGCGGCGGCAGGCTGCGTCAGTGCGGGGGGGTATGGCAGCGCGGCGGGTGGTGCTCGGGGCAGCAGTAGTACTCTGATGCCGTCGCTACGAGACGTGCAGGCTGACGCGCGCCTATTGGCCATGCTCGATACCCGACGTCCCGATACGCTGCTGGTCGACACACTGCTCGCCGACCACAATGCCGACCGCCGGGCCCGTACCGCGCTGGCCATTGGCCAGTTGCGTATGCGTGCGCGATTCCCGCAGCTGCGGCGATTGCTCCTCGACGGCGATACCCTGATCGCGGCGAATGCGGCGTACGCACTCGGAATCGCGAAAGACACGCAGGCGGTCGCATCGTTGGCGCGTGCCGTTGGCGGCGCACCCGATCCCGTCGCACGCGAAGCGGCCTGGGCGCTAGGGGAAATCGGCGAGCCGTCCCGCACCGTTCTCGCCGTCGCGCTAGGCGATGGGTTGGCCGCCCCCTTGCTGACCAGCTCCGCCTCGTTACGGGATGCTCCCGTGCGTGCCGCGTTGGTGTTGGCCACGGTCAAGCTCCGACCAGCCCCTATTGCACTCGTGGCACCGTGGCTCGCCGACTCATCGGCAATCGTGGTGCGCTCGGCCGCGTACGTTATCGGTCGCCTGCGTGCTGCGGCAGGCGTTCGAGCCCTCCTCACCGTGCGGGCGCATCCAGACGACGAAGTCCGCCAGTCCGTGGCCCGCGCACTCACGCGGGGGACGGTGGGGGATTCTCTCGGCGGTCGCGCGCGCGAGGCCTTGCAGGCGCTCCTGCGTGACCGGGATTGGCGAGTCCGCGCGAACGCCGTCGCCAGCGTGTCAACCTTTGGCCCCTCAGCGCTTGCGGACGTACAAGTCGGACTGACGGACTCCGTTGCCAACGTTCGCGTCGTTGCCGCCGATAGCCTCTCCGTGATGTTCGGGCGCGATACGCTCCGGTGGCGCCGCGCGTGGGATGCCGATACGCTACTCGCGGTTCGGCGCGTGATGCTGGTACAGGTACGCCGGCTCGCATTGTCGATGTTCGATACCGAAGTCGCCGCGTGGCAACAACACCGTGATTGGCGGTATCGAATGACCGCTCTCGAACATCGCGCCCGAGACACGGACGTTGAACGGGTCCGCACGGCGGAAGCCTTCATCGCCGACGCTGATCCGCGGGTCCGCACGGCGGCACTGCAGCGACTGACCACCAGCACCCCAAGCCTTGCGGCTCAAGTGCGCCTGCTCGCCGAACGTGCGAGCACGGATCCGGATTCCATCGTCCGTGCCGTTGGCCAGCGTTTGATGGCGCCGCGCGATACGGTAGCGCGCGCGCCACGGCGCACCACCACCGATTCGGTCGTTCCCCGATCGCTCGCGGCCTATGAGCGGGTGGTTCGTGACTGGGGGGCCCCCACCAGTCGTCAGCCGGTCGCAGTGATTGAGACGGATTACGGTGTGGTCACGCTCCAACTCTTCGGGCGTGAGGCGCCGTTAATCGTCGAAGCGTTTGTTCGTCTGGCAACTGAGGGGTTTTACCAAAACACCGTATTCCATCGCGTGGTACCGAACTTCGTGGTACAGGACGGTGATCCCAGAGGGGATGGCAGCGGTGGCCCCGGATTTTCGCTTCGCGAAAGCTTTTCACGCCAGCGGCATGAGCGCGGGTGCCTCGGTCTCGCCACGTCGGGGCCGGATACCGGTGGCAGCCAGTACTACCTCTGTCATGCAAGCCAGCCACATCTCGATGGGGCGTACACCGTCTTTGGGCGCGTACTCTCCGGCTTTGACGTGATGGACCGTATTGTACAAGGTGATCGTATGCTCCGGATTCGCATTCAGTGATGTTTCCCGTTCCTCGCCATCGTCCTCTGGCATGCCACTGCACGGTCATCGGATAACACCACGCGGCTGCGGTTTGTCGCGGAGGCTCATGGCCGTCGTGATGGCGGTGTGGGTGACCGCCTGCGCGCCAGCCGCGCGCCCCCTCGTGGGGACACCGATGCGCGCGTCTTTACCGCCCATCATGATGGCGCCGGGAGCGCACATCCTCCGGTTCACCTGGAGCTATCGCGACGACACGTTTGAAGCGATTGGCGACGGGGCGGTTCGGGCGCAGGCTCCGGATCATGCTCGCCTGGACTTTTTTCTCAGGAACGGAATGGCTGGCGGATACGCCATCTTGGTCGGCGACACGCTCACCGTGCCCGGGATCGATTTGGTTAAGCGGCTATTGCCGCCGGTGCCACTGCTTTGGGCCAGCCTGGGACGCCTCGTCCTGCCGGCCACGCCGGATACGATGGCGCGCATGGATGGTGATACGCTTCGCGCAGATCTCGGCGTTCTGCGTGGGGGTGATGCGTTGGCCGCTGATGGACGGGTGTGGCGATTAGCCTTCGACGGGAACGCTCTCGCGCGGGTCGAGCGTATTGAAGGTGGGAAGCTCATCGAATGGATGTCGCGACGTCGAGGGGCCAACGGACAGTGGCAACTCCAGTATGTTCATGAACAAGGCAAGCGGCGTTTGGCCATTGCCGTCACTGATACCACCACCGTAGAGGGATTCGATGACGCCATCTGGCGCCGTCCGTAGGGTCGCCCGCGTTGCCCGGTGTGCGTCCATGGTCGTGATGGGCGCATTCCTCACGGGTTGTTACGGATTTTCCGGGGGCGGCGGACTCCCGAAACAGCTCAAGACTGTGGCGATAGAGCCCTTTGATAACCAAACAGCGGTCCCTGAGCTCCAGCGTGAGGTGTTTGAGCTGCTTCGCGCTGCGTTACGTGATCGGCTGAACCTGCGCGAGGCTACGGCGGCGCGCGCCGACGTCGTGGTACGTGGGACACTGGTCAAGTACGACGTAGACTTATCAGCGGGTGTCAGTGCAGACAGCCGTCAGACCACGTCAACGCGACGACGTCTGCTCATTGTCCTCGATGTTGAGATCATCGACCAAACAACAGGACGGACGTTGCTGAAGAAAAGCGGGCTGCAGCGCGAAGGCCAGTATGCCGAAGGCGGTGAAGCCAGTGGTCGAAAAAATGCGCTCGAAAGCCTCATCGCTGACCTTGTCGAAGGCGTGCAGTCCCAATGGTAACGGCCGGCTATCCTCGGAGTCCGTCGTCGAAAATCATGACCGCTGAGGCGGCGGCGGAGTGGAGGCACACCGTTCGTGGTGCGCTCGTGTTTACCAACGGCGTATTCGATCTGCTGCATCCCGGTCACTTGGACGTGCTTGATCGCGCGCGCCGTGAGGGCAGCGCATTAGTCGTCGGCGTAAACAGCGATGCGTCGGTGAAACGGTTGAAGGGGCCGGAGCGGCCGATTCGCACATCGGCAGAGCGGGCGATTGTCCTCGCCGGGCTCGAGGCTGTCGATGCCGTGGTGGTATTCGAGCAAGATACCCCCTTTCATCTCGTGCAGGTCATTGCCCCCGATGTCATTGTGAAGGGCGGCGACTATTCGCCTGAGACCATCGTTGGCGCGGATCTCGTGACGGCACGTGGTGGACGCGTGGTCGTCATTCCGCTGGTCGATGGACATTCTACTACTTCTACCATCGAGAAACTGCGTGGCTGATGCAACCGCGAACGGAACAAACGGAATGACGGACGATCTCCCGCTGCGCTCAACGCGTGTGGGGCGCGCCAATGATGCGCTCCGGCCCGTGCAGCTTGAGCGCGGGGCTGTGCCATATGCCGAAGGCTCCTGTCTGGTCTCCTTTGGGCAAACGCGCGTCCTCTGTGCCGCTTCCGTGGAGACCGGGGTGCCGGGGTGGCGGCGCGGTTCCGGCGAGGGGTGGGTCACGGCCGAGTACTCGATGCTACCGCGCGCGACCAAGACGCGTTCGTCCCGTGAGCGTCAACAAGTCGGAGGGCGCACCCAGGAAATCCAGCGTCTGGTTGGACGCAGCGTACGCGCCATGCTCGACGACTTCCGGTTCGGCGAGTTTACGATCAAGGTCGATTGTGACGTGCTGCAGGCAGACGGGGGGACACGCACCGCCGCAATCACCGGTGCGTGTGTCGCGGTGCATGACGCGTTCACCTGGATGGTTCAGACCGGCCGTCTTCCGCTGTCCCCCGTGCGTCGCCGGGTGGCCGCTATCAGCGTCGGCCTCGTTGAGGGGCAGCCCCGTCTCGATCTCGACTACGAGGAGGATGTACGCGCCGGCGTCGACATGAACGTGGTGATGAGCAGCGAGGGGCGGTTCGTCGAAGTGCAGGGCACGGGCGAGCATGGCACCTTTGCCCGCGACGAGCTCGATGCGCTGCTGTCGATCGCGGTGCGGGGCATTGAAACACTGGATGCGATGCAAAATCAGCTGTTACGTGGTCCCCTTCCGCTGCCACGGTGAGGGCTTCATCGTCGTCGCTTGTACCCGTTCCCAGCGCCGGCCCGTGCGTGGTACTGGCCACGCGAAACGCCGGTAAGGTGCACGAGCTTCAGCCGCTGCTGGCCGCAGTCGGCGTGCGGCTTCTGACGCTCGATGCACTCGGTCTGCCGGAATCGGCCGAGGAGGACGCTCTCGAAGCGTTCGACAGCTTCGAGGAGAACGCCCTCGCCAAGGCGCGATACTTTGCACGGCGCACGGGTGCCATCGTGCTGGCGGACGACTCTGGGCTTGCGGTGGACGCATTAGATGGCCATCCCGGGGTCCACAGCAAGCGTTGGTCTGGTCGTGCCGACCTGCAAGGAGCGGCGCTCGATGCTGAGAACAACCGCTACTTGCAACATGCGCTGGCGCAGGCGGAGGTGGCGGCTTCCGCGCACGGGACGGGGCTGAGCCGGCGAGCGCGTTATGTCTGTGCGGCGGCATGCGCGTGGCGCGAGGGCGGGATCTGGCGCGACGCCGTGGTGCGCGGAGAGACCACCGGCGAGCTGTTGGCGGAGCCACGGGGGAGTGAGGGCTTTGGGTATGATCCCTATTTCCTTTCCCATGACCTTGGCGTCACCTTCGCTGAGGTGGACCGGAGCGCGAAGGCACGGGTGAGTCATCGGGGACGCGCCTTCTTGGCGTTACTCCAGGTGGAGTCTGTGCGCGCCTGTATGGTGCCGGTGTCACCGTCTGAGCCGTGATGGCACAGATTTGCCGGTCCCGGTTGACCTCCGCCGCTCCACAGGATAACATAACGGCCCGTTGATCTGCGGGGCGTAGCGTAGCCCGGTATCGCGCCTGCTTTGGGAGCAGGAGGTCGCCGGTTCGAATCCGGCCGCCCCGATCTCGTGGGAGAAAGCAGGACATGTAGCGGACGCTCGGTAGGGTCCGTACTCAGGACTCCGGAAGGAGGACCAGTAGCGGGGCAGGCGCCAGTAGCTCAGGTGGATAGAGCGGCAGCCTTCTAAGCTGTTGGTCGGGGGTTCGAATCCCTCCTGGCGCGTGATGGTGTTGAAGCGGGTCGTTGTACTGGGATCGCATCCTTAGCTCAATGGTAGAGCAGCTGACTCTTAATCAGTAGGTTCTAGGTTCGAGTCCTAGAGGATGCACTGTGTAGAGCCCCGGGTACTTGGGGGTTGCTGGAAAGCAGGTCGCTCGCATTTGGTGTGGAGTCCGGGTGCGCGGTGAGGTTCGGCGGGGGCAACCCTCTGGTGGTTGCGTCTCGTTGTCAGGCTGGTTGGTGCTTTCGTTGGTTGGTTGGTTTCTGGTGGTGTTGTCTGGCCGGCTCTTTTGAGAGCCTCGCGCTATTCGCTCATCGTGGCCTCAATCGAACACGAGTTCTCTACTAGATGCTGCCGGGGACACACCCGGACCTCCTCGATGCCGTAGGCATCGAGCTACGGCGACCGCCCTGTGCGGCCGCCGATTTGTTTTCGGTAACCCACGAGGTCGGGTGGTTAAGAAAGTGTTTCGGCGGGCTTGCGTTTTTAGGTACTGCCGTGCATCTTTGCGGCCCCGCAGTAGAAGGCGACGTCAATGCGGCGTATGCAGCGTTGGTTGGGAGCTCGGTGGAGTTGCGCTGCACGAGGATGTGTTCGCGGACAAAGTCGAGTTTGATGGGTTGACTTCTGTATAGCGGCTGAGTATGTTGGGAGGCTGCCACCAAAATGGCAGCAACACAAAACGAGTAACGAACGCAGCCCGCTGTGGTTGCGCGAAGCTAGTAGGGCAGCACGATCGCTATTTGACAATCGAAGTTCGAGATCGATGGATGTGTGGGACGGTATCGATGACCTGCGGCTGCTTCAGGGCTGCAGCGAGATATCAAATCTGTTGATTAGTACGTGATTCGGCGTGGGGCGGCTTT
>CANHTA010000023.1 GCA_947463135.1 Gemmatimonadota bacterium | reverse complement strand
GGCAAGCCGGGGGATCTCCTCATTATCCACTCCACCAGCGGGAATTCACCAAATGTGATCCGAGCCGCTGAGGTGGCCAGGTCGATGGGGATTCCTGTGCTGGCATTAACCAAGCGTGATGGGGGAGCACTGCGGCTTATTGCGGACCACACGATCGTTGTGCCCACCGATCGAACCGATCGCGCCCAAGAGATCCACCTGTGTATCCAGCACGCCATCTGTGATGCAATTGAAGCTACGCTTTGAGTGTTGGCGCAGCTTTTGTTGGTAACGCGTTTTTTAGTATAGCGATAGATGGTCTAATCTGATGTATTCTCTAAGGTACGGGACACCATGATTTCACTGAAGGGACAGCGCGCACTCGTCACCGGCGGCTCGAGAGGGATCGGCGCCGCTGTGGCCAGATTGCTGGCGCACGCCGGCGCGGATGTCGGCATTGCGTATCGGAGTCGGGGCGCGGAGGCCGAGGCGGTTCTTGCAGATATCACGAATCACAAAGTTCGAGCATTTTCCCACATGGGTGACTTATCAACACCAGAGGCGAATAATGCCTTTGTGGATAAAGCGCTCGAGTGCTTTGGCGGTGTGGATATCTTTGTGGGAAACTCGGGGTTCTGGCCCCCTGATCCACTGCCGGTGTCCCACCTGGATGACGAGCGGTGGCGTCATACCATGAGCACCAATCTCGACGGGATGTTCTTCGGCGCACGCGCGGCGGCGCGCGTGATGGGGGATGGGGGGCGTCTGGTCTTTGTGTCCAGCACGGCAGGCCAGCGGGGCGAGGCCGGGCATGCCGACTATGCGGCGACCAAGGGGGCCATGATTGCCTTCGTGAAATCGCTGGCGGTTGAGATGGCCAGTCGGAACATCACGGTGAACGCGGTGGCCCCCGGGTGGGTTGATACCGAGGCGGTTGAGAAGCCGTTCTCCACAGGCCGTGAACGGATCGAGGCCGCGATCCCCCTTGGCCGCGTGGCCACCCCGTCGGACATTGCCGGTCCCGTTCTGTTCTTGGCCAGCCCCTTGGCCCGTCATATCACCGGAGAGATTGTGAATGTGAATGGTGGGAGCGTGCTCTGCGGATAGCGAGCGTCGCCACTGCGGATCGCCTGCAGGTCCCCGCTCCGGTCGTTGAGATCGCCCGTACGCTTCAACAGGCGGGCTTCGACACCTGGTGCGTCGGCGGAGCTGTGCGCGATGCCTTGTTGGGTGCGTCTCACCTCGATTGGGATCTGGCGACCGCGGCCCCCCCGCCGGAGGTGCGTCGCCTCTTCCGCCGAACCGTGCCGGTCGGCATTGAGTTTGGCACGATCGGCGTGCTGGATCGGGAGCACCGGATGCACGAGGTTACCACGTTCCGGCGGGACGTGAAGACGGACGGCCGGCACGCGGTGGTTGAGTTCGGTGCCTCGTTGGACGAGGACTTGGCGCGACGGGACTTCACGATCAACGCCATTGCGTACGATCCGATCCACCATCGGCTTCACGACCCCTTCGGTGGGCAGGTGGATCTTGGCCGACGGGTGGTACGCGCGGTGGGCGAGGCTGAGGCGCGGATGCGTGAGGATCGGTTGCGGGCCCTTCGTGCCATCCGTTTCGCGGCGCGTTTCGGCTTTGACATTGAGCGTGAGACCTGGCGGGCCATCGTGTCGAGTGCGCCGTTCCTCACCCGTCTGTCGCCCGAGCGCGTCAAGCAGGAATTGGAAAAGACGATGGAACAGGTGCCGTCGCCGTCCTCCGCCTTCATTCGATGGCGCGACGCAGGGGCCTTTACGTCGATTGTGCCGGTCCTTGCCGAAGTTGGCGATGACACCCTGCATGCCATTGATGCACTCCCGCGCCCTGGGCTGCCCACGAGACCGATGCGCCGCTCCCTGCGTTTCGCCGCGCTCTTCAGCGAGGTCAGCGGGAAGCAAGCGGAGCGGGCGCTGCGCGATCTCCGCTTTTCCAATCAGGAGGTCGCCAACGTTTCGGCGCTCGTTGACCAGTGGAGCCGACTGGCGCCGACCTTGACAGCCGCCTTGTCCGCCGGCGAGCTGCCGCGTGATGCCGACTTGCGTCGGCTCGCGGCAGCGGTTGGACGACTGCGCGTCGCGCCGTTCCTCCGGTTGGCCGCCGCGCGATGGAGTGTGGCGGGCACGGTGCCACCGGCGGCGGTGCGCGGGGTGTACCGTCGGTTACTGACCACGGCCTTCCGCGATCCCATTGAGTTGGCTGACCTCGCGGTGGATGGCGATGATCTTCGCAGTGCGGGCATTGCCACGGGGCCGGCGCTGGGACGAGTGCTGCGCGAGCTCCTGCACGCGGTGATTGAGAATCCGCGGATCAACCTGCGCGAGCCGTTGCTTGACGTCGCGCGTCAGCTTGCCTCACCCATCGAGCCCACCTGACGGTCGTCATGAGCCTCCACGCGCGGAACGCGGTGTCGCTGGTGAACCGGGACGAATCGGATCGGTTCCGTCCGCCGTCCGACTGGTTCGTGACCTCCCGGTCCGACGGGGTGTACGTGGCCCGCATTGGCGTCACGTCGGAGCGGGCGGTTGATCTGCTGCATGCGCTGTCCGTTCATCTTGATCCGGAGGTTGATGTGTTTCTCTCTGATGAACGCAGCGGCACGGAGTGGGGCGGGACCGACGTGCCCGTCTCGGAGTTCCGCGATGCCCTCGGGCGGATGCGATTCCCGCTGGCGACCTATGGTGGGGTGGAAGTCACCGCTGTGGGTCCAAACGATCAACTGTCGCTCACATCCGAGCTGCAGGTGGTGATTTACGCGCGGTCCGACCGGTGGTACTTCCTGCTTGATGGATTAGGACTCTCCGAACGAACCGAACTCCCGGCCCCTTCATGGACGCCGTCGCGCTCCTCGTTGGTGAGCGCGCCGGAGCTTACCGCCGCCCTCACCGCCGCTGCCGCACGACTGGGGCTCGCCACCCGTGCGGTGCCGGTCTCACGATGAGTGCGACCCTGTTTTCGGGACAGGCGACGACGCCCTTGGCGGCGCGGATGCGTCCGGAGCGTCTCGAGGACGTTGAGGGACAGCAGCACCTGCTCGCGATTGGCCGGCCCCTCGGCGATGCGATTCGCAGCGGTTCCATCGGGAGCGTGATTCTCACGGGGCCGAGTGGAACGGGAAAGACCACGATCGCCAGCTTGATTGGCCGGTATACGCAGCAAACCGTCGAGGTGCTCAATGCGGTCACCGACGGCATCCCGCGACTGCGCGAGATTGTCGCCGCGGCGGAAGCACGGCGCAGTTACGAGGGGCGGCGAACCTTGGTGGTGATTGATGAGATCCATCGCTGGGCGAAGTCGCAGCAGGATGCGTTGCTGCCCCATGTCGAGTCCGGCGTGATCACGTTGTGCGGGGCGACCACCGAGGTGCCGGGTTTTGCGGTGGTGGGCGCCCTGCTCTCGAGGTCCCGGGTGTATGCACTCCGACCGCTCACGGTCGACGACATCGTTCGCGTGTGCGCACGGGCGTTGGCCGACGAGTCCCGTGGACTTGGTGGACAGCGGTTGCAGGCCGATGCGGAGACGCTCCGATGGTTGGCCGAACACGTGGACGGTGATGCGCGACGAGCGCTCGGGGCTCTCGAGGCGGTGGCGCAGGCGACGCCGCACCATGGCACCATGACGCGGGATGCGCTCGCCGATGCGCTGGGCGCGCGCGTGGTGAGCTACGATCGTGTTGATGTCGACCGGAACGCCGTGCTCTCGGCATTCCACAAATCGCTTCGCGGCAGTGATCCCCACGCGGTCCTGTACTGGTTGGCGCGTGGGCTTCTCGCCGGCGAGGACCCCCAGCTCTTCTTGCGTCGATTGGCGGCGATGGCAACGGAAGACATCGGTTTGGCCGACCCCGCCGCGATTGGCATCGTGATGACGGCGTGGGAGGCGTTTCGCCGACTGGGGCCCGCCGAGGGTGAGCGGGCGGTAGCCCAGGCCGCAGTGTATTGTGCCGTTGCGCCGAAATCGAACCGACTCTACCTCGCGTGGGCCGCCGCCCGTGCGGCGGCCGTGTCGTCACCCTCGGTTGCGGTGCCGGCGCATCTGTTAAACTCCGAGATGCACCTGCGTCCTGACGCCGATCGACGGGTACCGTATGCGTATCCTCATGATCATCCGGGCGCCTTCGTCGCGCAGCCGTATCAACCACCGGAACTTCAGGGGCAGACCTACTATCATCCGTTGTCCGTTGGCGAGGAGAAGCAGATCGCCAAGCGGCTTGCGTGGTGGGCTGAGCGGGGCGGGCCCCCTGTGCTGGAGTAACGGTTGGGGTCGGCGCAGCGGTGGGCATGGGTGAGGAACACGCGCATCGCCGTGGGTATCACCCCTCGGGACGGTGGGCCGCACGCGACGCCGGTATGGTGCACGCGAGGCAGGTAGACCTTTCAGGACTTAGGATATGCGATGCGTATGAAGGGGGCAGGGCGGCGCTGGTGGACCGCCGGTGTGAGCGTGGTTATGGCGTTGGGGGTTTCCGCCTGTGCTTCGCTTGGGCGTGCGACGTTTCAAGAGCCGGTGGTGAGGCTCCGCGAGGTCAACGTCACGGGGCTGGGCTTGGCCGGCGGCAGTCTGGATGTGGTGTTGTCCGTGTATAACCCAAACGGCTACACGCTCGATGCCCTGAACATGACCTATCAGGTTGACATCGATACCATCCGACTGGGGAGTGGTGCCCTGCCGGAGCGTTTTGCGGTCACCCAAAAGGACTCATCGATTGTGCGCCTCCCGATACGGTTTACGTACGCCGGGCTTGGCGCGGCGGGCCGCTCACTGCTCATGGCTGGTTCTGTCAATTATCGGGTGCGTGGCGATGTCACCGTGGCCACGCCGCTTGGCAAGTTTACCCGTCCGTATGACCGGACGGGACGCTACTCCTCCGTGTCCGGCTCTGGGCGCGGATCAGGCTCTTCCTTTCAATTCAGGTAGACGCATATCAGTCGCGAGATCATTTCCCTCACGCCGCCTGTTGAACGCGCTATCCTCGTCAGCGCGCCGTCAAAACGTGGCAACGCCCGTCATCAATCGGACGAGCACCTCGAAGAGCTGGCCCGTTTGGCGGATACGGCCGGCGCGATCGTGGTGGGTCGCCTGACGCAAGCTCTCGATCGTCCCCATCCTGCGACCTACCTCGGCAGCGGGAAGGTTGATGAGCTGAAGGTGCGCATCACCGAACTTGGCGCCACCCTGGTGATTTTCGACGATGAATTGACGCCGGCACAGGGAAAGAACATCGAGGCCATTGTTGGAACCCGGGTCATGGATCGTGCCGAATTGATCCTTGATATCTTTGCCACGCGCGCCCGGTCGAGTGAGGCGCGTATGCAGGTGGAACTCGCGCAGCTGCAGTACCTGTTGCCCCGTCTCACGCGCATGTGGACGCACCTTGAGAAATTCCGCGGTGGCATTGGCGTACGCGGTCCGGGTGAGACCCAGCTTGAAACGGACCGTCGGCTCATCCAGCATCGTATCCGTGTGCTGAAGGAGCGACTTGCGGACGTGGAGCGGGCGCGAGAAGTCCAACGTGAAGGACGGAAGTCGCATTATCGTGTGGCGCTGGTCGGCTACACGAACGCCGGAAAATCCTCCATCCTGCGACAGATGGCGCAGGATGTTCAGGTGTTTGTCGAGGATCGTCTCTTTGCCACCCTGGATCCCCTCACGCGTGAAGTGGATGTCGGCGATGGCTACACGGTCCTGCTGACGGATACCGTAGGATTCATCCGAAAGCTGCCACACCATCTCGTTGCGTCGTTCCGCGCCACGTTGTCGGAGGCGAGGGAGGCGGATCTCCTTCTGCACGTCATCGATGCGAGTCATCCGGTGTGGGAGGAGCAGCGCGACGTGGTCGATGGGGTATTGGCCGACCTAGGGCTGGCCAATCAACCCAAGCTGTATGTGATGAACAAAATGGACATGCTCCCCGATGAGCAGGCCACGGCTGTCCGTGAGCGGGTGGCGAATATCACCCCGAATTCACTGTTTGTGTCAGCCATCGAGCCCGGTGGGCTCGACGTGCTCCGTGCGTCGCTTCTCGATAGCCTGCGTCGGCAGCGACCGGTGCTGGAAGTCAGGCTGCCCGCGGCCAATGGCCGCATGCTTGCCGAGATGCACCGCGATGGCGAGGTATTGGATCAGCGTACCGACGAGGAGGTCATCGTGTTGCGCGCGCGGCTTGATGATCGCACGATTGGTCGGCTGCGACAGGCTGGCGCACGGATTACGGTGCTGCGGGGCGTTGAGCGCGCGCAAGTCGCTGCCGCGTCCGAACACGGCTAAGTTGCCCCGCTGGGGGTGCCACTGTGCACAAACGGCCGCTCATCGGAGTTCGATGGGCGGCCGTTCGATTGCTTCAACGTACGAGATGGGCGTGCAGGGACTCGAACCCCGGACCTCTGCTGTGTGAAAGCAGCGCTCTAACCAGCTGAGCTACACGCCCGATCGTGCTCCTCGCCAGAGACTTTCCGGCTCGGATCAAGAACGTAATGAAGGGCATGGACGGTGGGAAGCCCTCTCGCGGTGAAAAGACGAACGCCTCGATGCGCGGCATCGAGGCGTATGGTCCGGGTGGGACTTGAACCCACGATCCTTCGATTATGAGTCGAGCGCTTTAACCGACTAAGCTACCGGACCGAACGTGGCAATAACCCGCCGCCTTCGGCTGGAAATGTAGCCTATTCAGCCGCCATGTGTGCGTCATAGGCCTGAAGAACCTCATCCGGCGTTACGGTAGCGGCGCCAAGCTTGCCAACCTCGACACCCGCGGCGTAGTTGGCCACGATGGCCGCCTCCAGCGCCGTGGCGCCGGCGGCCAACATGGTGGCGAGGTACGCCGTCACGGTATCACCGGCCCCGACCACGTCGTAGACCTCGCGGGCGGTCGTTGGTACCCGATGGACGACGCCGTCGGACGAGACCAACGCCATGCCGCGTTCCCCCAGTGTGAGCAACAGGTGGTCGACGCCGAGGCGCTCAAAGGTTTCCGGCAACGCGGCGGGATGGTCGAGATCGACTGCCGCACCCAGCGCGCTTTCAAGCTCCCGTCGATTGGGCTTAAACACCGTGGCGCCGCGGTACGCAAAGAAATTGCGGAACTTCGGATCGACCACGATCGGGAGGCCACGGCCACGGGCAAAGGCAATGGCGCCTTCGATGACCGCCGGAACAAGGACGCCCTTGTTGTAGTCCTCGAAGACGAGCGCCGTGGCGTGCGGCATCGCACGCTCAATCGCGGCCAGAACGCGAGCCACGTCAGCATGATCGAGGTCGGCGTCGTCCTCTTCATCAAAACGGACCAGCTGCTGCGATCGGGCCATCACCCGCGTTTTGGTTGTGGTGGGTCGACCGACCGTCACCAGCGACCGCGCCTCCATCTGCCCGGCCACGAGCCGTTCGCGCAGCGTCGCACCGGCTAGATCATCACCGACCACGGCGACGAGGTCACACCCCGCCCCGAGAGCCGCAACGTTTTGCGCCACGTTCGCGGCACCACCGAGCGCCAATTTCCGGTCGCGCACACGGACCACGGGCACGGGGGCCTCCGGCGAGATCCGATCGACGTCGCCCCGAAGATACAGGTCGAGCATGGCGTCGCCGATGATGACCACATGCTGGGAGGCGGCGTGCGCTAGCAGCGCCTCGAGCCGTACGCGTGAGATGGTGGGCGTCATAGTGGAGAAGCTAGTCGGCCCGATTAGCTTCGTCACGGGTTGGGTCGTCTGTGTCCCTCTTTCCGTTGCGATGCCCACGTCGTCACCTCCACACGATTCGCCCGGCACACGAACCTCCCCGGTGCTGGTGCTGGCCGCCTCCCTCATCGGCATTTCGTTCGCCGCTCCGCTCATCCGGCTTTCGGCGAGTCCGGCGATCGTCATTGCGACGTGGCGATTGGGGCTGTCCTTACTCATCGTGTTCGCGGCGCTCCTGTTCACCGGGTCGTGGCGCGAATGGCGTGTGCTCTCGCGGCGTGAGATCCTGCTCGCCGGTGGCGCGGGCATGCTGCTGGCCCTCCACTTCTGGAGCTGGAACAGTTCGTTGCGCTATACCAGCGTCGCGGCCTCCGTCGCACTGGTGAATCTGCAACCCGTCCTGATCGCCGGGATCTCCGCGCTCTGGTTACACGAGCCGCCCTCGGCACGCCAATGGGTGGGTGTGGTGATTGCGGTGCTCGGCGCGCTGGTGGTGGGATTCGCCGACATCCCCGGGGGGCTCTCGGGGCTCGGGGCGGCACTTTCCGGTGGATCAAGCGCGGAGGGCAGTGGCCGCGCGCTCTTCGGAGACCTGTTGGCGCTCATTGGTGCCGTCACGGCCGCCTTGTATTACCTCATCGGGCGCCGATTGCGTCAGCGGGTTGGGGTGTGGGCCTATGTGTCAATCGCGTATGGGGCGGCGTTCGCCACCTGCATTGGCCTGACGCTGGCAAGTGGCGACGTCCTGCTGCCTCAGCCTCCGCGCGAGCTCGCGATTTTTGCGGGGCTGGCCATCGGGCCAATGCTACTTGGACACACGGGGATGAACTGGGCGCTTGGGCACCTTCCGGCCTTCGTGGTCAACCTGACCACCCTCGGTGAGCCCATCGGCGCGACCATCCTCGCCGCACTGCTCCCGGGAATCGCTGAGGTCCCGGGGGTGTGGACCGTGGTCGGCGGGGTGTTGGTGCTCGGCGGTGTCCTGTTGGCGGCCCGTCGATAAGGGCATCAGCCGGTTATCTTTCGCGGGTGAGTGAAACACGAGCCATTTCTCCCGGGGTGGGTATGTCGCACGGCGACCCGCGAGGTGCGTCAGCTCCGGGGCCCTCCGTCTCGCTGGCCCCCGTCGCGTTTCGTCCGCCCCTCCGCGAGCGTACCCTCGACGTGGTGGTGACCCGCGGGGGCACGGTTGAATCGCGTCATCGCGTTCATGCCGCGGTGGTGGATGCGGCGGGCACCTTGCTGGAGGGGGCGCGGGATCCGCTGACCACCACGTGGTGGCGCTCCTGCGCAAAGCCGTTTCAGGTGATGCCGTTGGTTCGCGCCGGCGGGTTCGAGCAAGTCGGCTGGGGGGTTACCGAGTTGGCGTTGGCCTGTGCGTCGCACGGCGGGGAGCCGGAACATGTAGCGCTGGCCGGATCGATGCTCGCCAGTATTGGCCTAGCGGCGGGCGATCTCGCCTGCGGCCCGCATGAGCCGCTTGCCGCGCGCGGCGCACGAATCCTGCGCGAGTCCGGAGATCGACCAACTCGCCTGCATAACAACTGCTCCGGTAAGCACGCGGCAATGCTGGCTCATGCCCTGTTTCGTGGCGACCCGACCGCCGGATACGAACAGGAGGGGCACGCGGTACAGCAAGTGGCACGCGAGACCGTCGCCACGTGGGCGGGCATCGCTCCTGACGGTCTTGGCCTTGGGGTGGATGGTTGCGGCGTCACGGTATTCTCGCTGCCACTAGCACACATGGCGCTGGCGTATGCGCGACTTGCGCATGCATCAACGCACGGTGATGAGCCAGCCCGGCGAATTGTACAGGCGATGACGTCGCACCCCTTTCTGGTTGGGGGGAGCGAACGGTTCGATACACAGCTGATGGAGGCCACCGGTGGCAATGTCGTGTGTAAGATCGGCGCCGAAGGGGTCCACACGTTCGCCATCGTCGATCGCGGTATCGGGTTTGCGCTGAAGGTGGAAGATGGTTCGGCTCGCGCGCAGTTCGTGGCGGTGCTGGCGCTCCTGGCGGCGTACGATGCGCTGCCCTCTCCGCTTCCCGATGCGCTGCGCGAGGCAGCCGTGCGCGCGGTGCGAAACACACGCGGTGAGCAGGTTGGTGACGTCTTCATCAGTGCGGAGCCGCTGGGCGCGTACGGGCGAGCCAGCGGGCGTTGATCGGATGACACAGGGTGATCATGTGCCACCTATACTCAACACACTCGACGCGGAGACCGCCGCGCTCGTTCGGCTCGCGGCCGTTCTTGCGGGGGGGACTGAGGCCGAGGTGCGCGCGGAACTGTTGGTGGTGGATGGCCTCGTCAATCCGGTATGGATTGAAGAGGTCATCTTGCAGACCTACCTGTTTGCGGGGTTTCCACGCGCGCTCAATGCGGCCCGGGAGTGGCGTCGGCTCTCCGGCCGCAGCGTGCCGGCGGCCGCTGCGGACGAGGGGGAGCTGATCGACTTTACCGCACGTGGGGAGGCCACGTGTGCAACGGTGTACGGCGCCTTCTACGATCGGTTGCGGGTCAATATCCGCGGATTACATCCAGCGCTCGATCAATGGATGATCACGGAAGGGTACGGAAAGGTGCTCGGTCGTCCGTTTCTTGATCTCGCGCGTCGTGAGTTGTGTGTCGTGGCGGCGTGTGCGATCGCGCGACAAGATCGACAGTTGCACTCCCACCTGCACGGTGCGGTGAATGCAGGGGCGACCGTGGGGGTGGTGTCGGCGGCGCTCCAAGTGATAGCGCCGCTGATTGGCGACGAGGACATGCGCCGCTATGTCGGCTTGTGGGCGCGGGTGCAGGGGAAGTAGCGCAACCGGATCAGACCGTCAACCGACGGCGTAGCACCGAATGCAATCGCAGGTAGTTGGCGTCGTCCGGGTGGTCGGCTGCCTCTCTCGTTTCGGAAGTCATCCATGTTCGTAGATCGCGTACTCGTGAAGGTTGAAGCAGGTACTGGTGGATCGGGGCAGACCTCGTTCCGTCGTGAAAAATTCGCACCGATGGGCGGTCCCGATGGCGGCGACGGCGGGCGCGGCGGCGACGTGATCGTGCGCGGCGACCGCAATCTCACCACGCTGCTGGACTACACGTATCGTGATGCGTGGAAGGCTGAGCGTGGCCAGCATGGCGAAGGGTCGAACCGGACGGGTCGATCCGGCGAGGACATCGTGCTGCCGGTCCCTCCCGGTACGGTGGTCCGCGATGCGGAGACACAGGAGTTTCTGGGCGAAGTGATGGAGGAAGGACACACCATTTTGGTGGCAAAGGGTGGGCGTGGCGGAAAGGGCAATTCGTTCTTCGTGACGCCAACGCATCAGTCGCCACGCGAGTGGCAGCCGGGCGAAGAGGGACACGCCAGAACGCTTGAGTTGGAGCTCAAGCTCATCGCGGATATCGGCCTCGTTGGACAGCCGAATGCGGGGAAAAGCACCCTGCTGTCTGTCATCTCAGCGGCTCGACCGAAAATTGCGGATTATCCGTTCACGACCTTGTCCCCCAACCTTGGGGTTGTCCCGCTCAGTGACCATCGGTCGTTCGTCGTGGCCGACATCCCCGGTATCATTGAAGGTGCGTCGGAGGGGAAAGGCCTCGGTCTCCGCTTTTTGCGCCATATCGAACGGACGCGGATGCTCGCCTTCATGATTCCCATCGATGCGGAAGACTGGCAGGCGGAACTCGATCAGCTCCGTCGCGAGATTTCTTCGTACTCCACCGAGCTCGCCGCAAAGCCGTACTGCGTCGTCTTTACGAAGCTTGATCTCCTCGGCGAGCACTATGTGCCGGAAATTGACGCGCCGGGGGCGTTTGGCCTGTATGCCATCAGCGCCGCTGGACGTATGGGCCTTGACGTGGTGCTCGACGCCTGGTGGCGCGAATTGCTCGCGATGCGCGTTGCCGCCGAGAAACCGTCACGTGATGCACAATTCCTACCCTAAAAACGTGGGGGATGCCTTGCCGCTGGCGTCGACCATGGCCGAACGGCGCCAATACGAGCAGCGAGCCGTGATGGCGTTGCGTCGGGTTAGCGGTATTGGTGACGTTGGGGTGGCGCGGTTACTCCGTGAGCACGGTGATGCCCTTCGAGCGCTGCAGTCTCTCTCGGCCGATCGCCGCGACAGCGCACTGCACGAGGCGGACGGTATTCTCGAGACGCTGCGCCGCCTCGGCGGCGAGGCGCTCGTTGCGGGGAGTGATCGGTACCCCTCGCGACTCCTGGAACTGGCCGACGCGCCGCAAGTGATCTATGTCCATGGTACCGTGGCCAGCTCGGAGCCGCCCGCGGTGGCCATTGTCGGAACCCGCGCTGCGTCCGCCTATGGATTACGGGTTGCGCGTGCTATCGCGACGGCCTGCGCGCATGCCGGCGTTACCGTGGTGAGTGGGCTGGCACGCGGGATAGATGGCGCGGCGCATGAAGCGGCGTTGGAGGCGGGCGGACGCACGGTTGCGGTGCTTGGGACGGGCCTCGATGTCTACTACCCGCGCTCGCATCGCAGCCTGCAGCAGCGGATTGCCCGTGATGGACTCCTGATGACGGAGCAGTCACCGGGGGACTCGGGTCACGGAGGTACGTTTCCGCGTCGGAATCGCATCATCGCCGCCTTGGCGGATCTGACGGTGGTGGTGGAAGCGGGGCAGGGAAGTGGTGCCCTGATTACCGCACACCACGCACTTGAGTTGCACCGTATGGTTGCCTGTGTGCCCAATGCCATCGATCAGGTCTCATCGAAGGGGAGTAACGCGTTGCTGAAGATGCACGCCGAGCCCATCCTATCGGTGGACGATGTGCTGTCTTTGCTACGGGTTGAGCGGTCCGTATCCAGCCGGGTGTCGCTGGATGGCGATGCCGCGCGATGCTGGGATGCGCTCCAGAGTGGCCTTCGGGATGTCGATCAGATCGCGGCGGCGGCGCAGCTGCGTCCGCGTGACGCCGCCGCTGTGCTCAGCGCGCTTGAGATTGACGGGCTCATTTTCTTCGGCCCCACAGGACAGGTGTACCCGGCCGTCGGTGCGTCGTGACCACTTCGTCCGACGCGACGGTAGGATATCGCCACCTGTATGTCCATGTGCCGTTTTGTGCTCGCCGCTGCAGCTACTGCGACTTCTCAATTGCCATTCGGACACAGGTCCCGTGGCGGGCCTTTGCCGATGCCGTGGCGCGTGAGCTTCACGTCCGTGATGCCGCCCAATCGTGCGAGGCGCTCAGCACGCTGTATCTCGGAGGGGGGACGCCATCACGGTTGGGCGCCGAGGGCGTTGAATGGCTGTTCGAGCAACTGCATCACCACATTCGCCTCGAGGCTCACGCGGAGGTGACGCTCGAGGCAAACCCCGAGGACGTCTCGCCCGCGGCGGTGGCTGCGTGGCGTCGGGCCGGGGTGAATCGCGTGAGCCTCGGCGTGCAGAGCTTTGATAATCGTGTGCTTTCCTGGATGCATCGCGTGCACGATGCGGACGCCGCGATCCGCGCCGTCGACGTACTCCGCTCGGGCGGGATAGACGCCTTCTCCCTCGACTTGATCTTTGCGGCGCCGCTGGCGCTTGAGCGCGACTGGCCAGCCGATGTGCGGCAACTGCTGTCGCTCGACCCCGATCATATTTCGCTGTACGGACTCACCATTGAGCCGCGTACCCCCCTCGGACGCTGGCATGCGCGGGGAGAGGTGCAGGAGGCACCGGACGAGCTCTACGAACAGCAGTTTCTGGATGCGCATGTGCGCCTTTCTGAGGCGGGATATGAGCACTACGAAGTGTCGAACTTCGCGAAACCCGGCCGTCGCGCCCGTCATAATTCGGCGTACTGGCGGCACGTCCCCTATTTAGGCCTTGGCCCATCGGCGCATGGCTTCAATGGGGTGGCACGGCGTTGGAATCACTCGGCCTTCGCCTCGTGGGAAGCCGCGCTCCGCGACGGCATTGACCCGTGTGGCGGCTCGGAAATGCTCACCGGGCAGAACCATGAGGCGGAGCGAGTGTACCTTGGATTGCGCACCATCGACGGGCTCGCCCTTCGTGACGCAGAGGAGGCGCGCGTGGCGCTGTGGCGTCAGCAGGGGTGGGTTGCGTCTGTGGAGGATCCTGCCGGATCGCGTATTCGGTGTACCGCCTCCGGGTGGCTTCGGCTCGACGCCTTGGCTGCGGACTTGACAGCACTTCGAAGTCATTCATAGCGTTACACATATGGCCATACGCGGGGAGCTCTCCGAGCGAGAGCGACAAGTTTTGGAGGCAGTAATCCACAGTTACGTGGCAACGGCTGAGCCTGCGGGCTCTCGGACGTTGTCGCGGCGCTTCGGTTTGGGTATCTCGCCAGCCACCATCCGGAACACGATGAGCGATCTGGAAGAGAAGGGATTTCTCTTTCACCCGCACACGTCGGCGGGGCGCGTGCCTACCGATAAGGCCTATCGCGTCTATGTCGATTCGCTCATTCGTGTGGAGAAGATTACCGGAGATGCGCAGCGTCGCCTCCATGCGGATATCTCGGCCGGGGGGTCCGCCATTGAGGCGATCCTTCGGCGGGCGGCGCAATCGCTCGGTATTCTCACGCAGGAACTCGGTGTGGCCCTCGGGCCCCGGTTCGAACGAGCCACCCTGCGGCAGGTTGAGTTGGTACGCATTTCGTCTGAGCGGTTGCTGATGGTGCTCACGCTGCATGGTGGCGCCGTGCGCACGGTGTTTGTGGAGGTCCCCGGCGTCATTGCCGACGCGGCCCTGATCGAGGTGACGATCGTGTTAAACGAGCGTCTTTCCGGTCTTACGCTGGAGCAGGTACGGGGCACGCTCGCTTCTCGCTTGCGGGACGTCCATCTCACGCCGGAAACGGCGGAGTTGCTGCATATCTTCGTGCAGGAGGGGGAGCAGGTGTTCGGCCAGGTGGCGGATCCGTTGGAGACCGTGGTCCTTGGCCAGCCGTCCCTCCTGGCGGATCAGCCCGAGTTCGCCAGCGGAGAGCGCCTGCGGCAGTTGATCGAACTCACGGAAACCCGGCAGCAGCTCGCCTCGCTGCTTGAGGCCAAACCGGGTGCCAATGGGATCTCGATTACCATCGGCAACGAGCACGGCGACCCACGGCTTGAGCCATTCACGGTGGTCACGGCCGAGTACCAGGCTGGTTCGCTCAGCGGCGTAATTGGCGTCATCGGACCGACGCGGATGCCGTACGACAAAGTGATCGCGCTGGTTGGGCATACGTCGCGATTGGTGTCCGATTTGCTCTGTTGAACGTCTGCCCCTCGCTTCAGGCAGACTGAACAGTCGATATTTCGCTGTGTGGTGTCCCTGCGACAGAGCCTTGACCGACGAGCGTCCGGTGTCTGGAGCTCGCCGTTGACTGATCTGCACCAAAACGGTGCGTTTTCCGGGTTTTGATATGGCCGATTTTTACGCGGTGCTCGGTGTACCGCGCGATGCATCCGACGACGACATCAAAAAGGCGTACCGTCGCCTGGCGATGCAGTGGCACCCTGACCGCAATGCCGGCGCGAAGGAGGCCGAGGAAAAATTCAAGACGATTACCGAGGCGTACGATGTGCTGCGCGATCCGCAGAAGCGCGCGGCGTTCGATCGCTACGGGGAAGCGGGGCTCCGTGGAGGGCAACAGCAGTATGAGCACGTCGACCTATCCGATGCGCTGAACATCTTCATGCGCGACTTCGGCGGCTTTGGCGACCTCTTCGGTGGTCAGGGCGGCGGTCGGCGCTCCGGCGCGCGTGCGGGGTCCGACGTCAAGCTTCCGTTGCCGCTCACGCTCTCGGAGGTCGCGACCGGCGTCGAGAAAACCGTGGTGCTGAAGGTGTTGGAGGCCTGCGATAAGTGCGCGGGGTCTGGCGCGGAACCGGGCACCAAGCCGCAGACGTGCAACACGTGCGCCGGCGCCGGGGAAGTGCGTCGCGCACAGCGCTCGTTCTTTGGTCAGTTTGTGTCCGTGGCGCCATGTCCGACGTGCGCCGGCGAAGGGCAGGTTGTGTCGTCACCCTGCAAGAAGTGCCGCGGTGAAGGACGTGCGCGGGCGGAACGGACGCTCAAAATTCAGGTCCCGGCGGGTGTCGCAACGGGTCAGTACATGACCTTGCGCGGCGCGGGGAATGTGGGCCCGCGCGGGGGCACGACAGGCGACGTGTTGGTGATCTTCGAGGTCGACGACGATGAGCGTTTTGATCGCGACGGTGATGATCTCTTCTGTGAAGCCTTGGTGACTTACTCCCAGCTCGTTTTCGGCGCAGATATCCGTGTGGCCGGCCTCACGGGCGATTTGTCGTTGCGTGTCCCTGTGGGGACGCAGAGTGGCACCGTGTTTCACCTGCGCGGACGCGGATTGCCGCGCGTGAACGCCTCCGGTACGGGTGATTTGCACGTGAAGGTCCAGCTCTGGACGCCTCAAGACGTTGAGGGCGAGGAAAAGGCCATGATCGAGCGGCTCGCCTCCCTGCAGGGGCAGGCCCCGCCGCAGCGTGAAAAGGGGTTCTGGTCGAAGATGAAGGAGGCGCTCGGTGCGTGATGCTTCCCCGCGCTGGATCAGCGTTCGCGTGGGTCCAGGCCCCGATGAGGGGAGTCGTGAGTCCTGCCTCGCCGCGTTGTTTGCCGTTGGTGCCCAAGGCGTGCATGAGGATGGGACCGCGCTGGTCACGCACTTTCCCCCACAGACGAATCTCGAGGCTGTTCACCGGGCGCTCAGCGAGGCCGATGTGGGCGTCACGATTGAGACGGCGCCCGTGCCGGACATTGACTGGAGTGAGGCGTGGAAGTCGCGGATTCACGCGCACGAGCTCGGCGCGCTGACGGTCACACCACCCTGGTTAGCGGCGGGGCGTGATCCGGCGCGTACTATTGTGATCGAGCCGGGGATGGCCTTCGGTACCGGTGAGCATGCAACAACCCGTGGCGTGGTGCGCCTCCTACCCACCATCATGCGCCACGGCGATGTGGTGGCCGACCTCGGCGCCGGAAGTGCTGTGCTGGCCATAGCGGCCGCCAAGCTCGGGGCGTCGCGGGTGTACGCCATTGAGCTGGACGGTGAGGCCATTCCGGATGCCGAGGACAATGTGCGCCGCAATGGGGTTGCCGACCGCGTGCATGTGTTCGAGGCGGATGCGGGCGCGCTGCTCCCACTTGTGGCGCCGGTTCGCGTAGTCCTCGCGAACATCATCTCGTCGGTGCTGGTGGAGCTGTTGCCAATCATTGCCGACGCGCTCACGCCTGACGGTGGTGCCATCCTCAGCGGCATTCTTCAGGAGGAACGCGAGGAGATGCTCGCGGTGTTGCGCGCCAGCGGCTGGCAGGTGCTTGATGAGGATGCGGAGGACATTTGGTGGTCGGTCTCCATCGCGAAGGCGTAGCCGCCGGTCGACCGCACTTCGTCACGACCGAACCGTTTACGGTCGGGGCGACGTGTGTGCTCGATGAACAGGCGGCGCGGCACATGCGCGTGCTGCGGCTCGACCCCGGCGCCCTCGTTGGGGTGCGTGACGGCTACGGGCATGTCGGGGCGGGGCAGCTCGTTCGTCTGTCCAAGGTTCAGGCGCACATCGTCATCACGCACGCGGAGCGGATGGCGCCACTCCCTGAGGTGCACCTGCTGGTTCCGGTGGCCGACCGCGACCGCATGTTGTGGTTGGCGGAGAAGGCCTGTGAACTCGGCTGTACCAGTTGGCGGCCCGTGCTCTGGCGCCGGTCACGAAGCGTGTCGCCGCGCGGGGAAGGCGTTGCCTTCCAGCACAAGGTGATGGCGAGGATGCACAGTGCGCTGGCACAGTCGGAAGGGGCGTGGTTACCGCAAGTCTTTCCTGAGGCGCCACTGGACCGTGCGTTGCTCGCGGCTCCTCCCGGCGACCGCGTGGTGCTGGATCCTGCCGGCTCGCCGATGATCGGCGAGGCGGCCGGCCCGCTGTCGGAACCCCTCGTGCTCGCCATTGGGCCCGAGGGTGGCATCGAGGCGGATGAGCTGGAGGCGCTGCTCGGCTCCGGTTTCCGTCCGGTTCGACTCGGGCCGACCATTCTCCGGTTCGAAACTGCGGCGGTGGCCGCGTTGGCCATCGCCCGAACGGCACTCGGCACGCATCCCCTTTCTCACCCATCCTCATGACCGACGCGTGCATTTTTTGTCGTATCGTGCACGGTACCATCCCCGCCACGCTCGTGGCGAGCAACGCGCACGGCATTGCCTTTCGTGATGTGAATCCCCAGGCGCCGTCGCACGTGCTGATCATCCCTCGGCGTCATGTGCGGTCCCTGGCCGAGGCGACAGACGGTGCGGAGCTTGGGGCGCTGCTGCTGCTGGCGGCCGAGGTCGCTCGGGTGGAGGGGCTGGATGCGAGCGGTTACCGGGTGGTGGCCAATACCGGGATGGACGGTGGCCAAACCGTGCATCATCTCCATTTTCATCTGTTAGGTGGCCGGTCAATGCAGTGGCCACCGGGGTAATTTCTCCAACCCTCGGGAATTATCGTCATTTGCGCCTTGACCTCCCCTCTTTCGCTGGGTAGGATTTAAGGCTGTCTGCGGCTCGCAACGTGTCTGTCACGCCATCATTTACGAGGTTTCGTTTGTCCGAAGTCATCATCCACGAGGACGAGAATTTCGAGCGTGCGCTCAAGCGCTTCAAAAAGAAGTGCGAGAAGGCCGGCATTCTGTCCGACCTGCGCAAGCATCGTCATTATGAGAAGCCCTCGGAGCGTCGCAAGCGCAAGATGAACGCGGCTGTCCGCAAGAATCGGCGTACCCGCAACGGGTGAGCGGTTCCGTGGATGTCGGCGATTCGCTGCTGCTGCGTTTGCAGCGTGATCAAGCCAGCGCCCGACGGGAGCAACAAAAGGATCGTGTGCTTCTCCTTGGCATGATCCTGTCCGACGTGAAAAACCGGGAGATCGAGGTACGTCGGGATGCCACCGACGATGACGTCATGGACGTCATCCGAAAGGGGATCAAGAGACGGCGCGAGTCTGTGGCGCTCTACGGTACCGCGGGGCGCACGGATCTTCTCGAGAAGGAACAGCGCGAGGTCACCGCGCTCGAGGCGTATCTGCCTGCCGAGGTCGACCCCGACTTGGTGCGCGCCGCCGTTCGCGAGGCCATCTTGGCGGGGGCGGTCAACATGGGCGCCGTCATGGCAAAGGTGATGCCGCTGTTCAAGGGCCGAGTCGAAGGCGGGACTATCAACGCGATTGTGCGTGAGGAACTCGCACGCGGGTGACACCGACTATGCTCGATTCGTCGTGGTGAGCCGAATGACTGCCCGCATCATCTTTCGAACCCGGTATCGCGCCCTCGGCGATCCGGGTTCGTGCCGTTTGCACCGCCTTCCCCGCCCACGGGTGCTGCCGTCATGATGAACACACACGCGCTCGGGATTCTCGAGTTTCCGCGCATGCTGGCGTACGTCGCGGGTCGGGCAACCTCGGGCCCCGGCGCGGCCGCCGTTCGCATGCTCACACCGCGCGGTGATCGCGAATGGATTGAGGCGGAGCATGCCCGTGTGGGTGCAATGCGCGCGCTCGTCTCATCCGATTTGCCTTGGCCTACCGAGCCGATTCCAGAGCTTGGCGAGGCGCTCCGACGGTTGCGGATTGAGGGGCTGACCTGGACCGCGCTTGAGCTCCTGCAGGGTGCGACCCTGATGCGCTCCTCTCGTCGCGTGCGTGACGCCCTGCGGGATCCACGGCGTCCGCGGCTCATCGTGGCCTATCTCCAGACCTTCCTCGATCAGCTCCTTGATCTCCGATCGCTTGAGGAGGGGATTGCCCGCGCGATTGCCGATGATGGGACGGTTCGCGATGATGCCTCACCTGCGCTGCGTCGCGTACGTCGCGAACTCCGGCAGGCGGAAGGTGAGCTGGTTCGGTTACTCGAGCGCGAGATGGCCAAGCTCGAGGTGCATCATCAAGTCAGCGACCTGTCTGTCACCATGCGTAATGGTCGCTGGGTAATGCCGATGCGCCGCGAGGCGCGCGGCTACGTTGGCGGTATTGTCCATGATAGCTCTGGGACTGGTGCGACGATCTTTGTGGAACCGCCCGCCGCTGTGGAGTTTGGCAATCGCGTGCGTGAGCTTGAGATCGAAGAGCAGCGTGAAGTGGAACGCGTGTTGCGCGACCTGACCGAGCAGCTGCATCCGTATCACGACCAGCTGCTCGGAGCGTTTCACGCGCTTGTCGCGCTCGATGCCCTGAATGCCCGTGCGCGATATGCCATCGAGGCGAGTTGCGCACCGCTGGCGTTCTGCCCGCCCTCCGACGGCTTGGCCATCGTGGACGGACGTCATCCCCTACTGCTTTCGCGTGGCACCCCCGTGGTGCCGTTTGACCTCACGATGTTCGCGCAGGAGCGAACCCTGCTGGTGTCTGGACCGAACACCGGCGGCAAAACCGTGCTGTTGAAAGCCATCGGGCTGCTGAGTGCGCTGGCGCAATCGGGTGTACCGGTGCCCGTCGGCGCGACCAGCCGCCTCCCGGTGTTTGACGATATCTTCGCCGATGTCGGGGATGAACAGAGCATCGAGGCGAGTCTCTCAACCTTCAGTGCGCACCTGAAGAATCTTGGCGAGATTCTTCGCTCGGCCACGCCGGACTCGTTGGTGTTGATCGACGAACTCGGATCGGGGACCGATCCAGCGGAAGGCGCGGCACTCGGTGGATCGATTCTTGAGACCTTAACGCGTCGGTCCGTGACGACGGTCGCCACGACGCATCTCGGACAGCTCAAGCTGCTCGCCACGGAGGTTGAGGGCGTGGTGAATGCGTCGCTGCAGTTTGACGCGGTACAGTTGGCGCCGACGTACCGGCTGCTCAAGGGGATTCCCGGACGGAGCTATGGGCTCAGCATCGCGCGTCGGTTACAGCTCCCGGAAGACGTGATTGTCCGAGCGGAGGAGCGTTTACCGCATGGGGAGCGTGATCTCGCGGTGTTGCTGTCGGATGTAGAGGCCCGTGAGGCGCGGCTTGGGGACCGCGAGCAGGTCATGGACCGCGAGCAGGACAAGCTCCGCGCCCGACTCGCCACGGTCGCCGATCGCGAGCTCAAGGTACGCGAACGCGAGCGTGAGGCGGAGAAGACGGCGCGCCAGGAGGCGAGAAAGTATCTCCTGGAGGCGCGTGGTGAGGTAGAGCGCGCCATCGCCGACATCCGCACGAAGGCTGGCGAACAGGCCGAGGCCTTGGAGACGGCGGCGCGCGCCGCTCGACGCGCTGTTGAAGAGGCCGCCGCGGCGCAGGGGCTCGCCGCGGACGCCGTCCAGCAGCGGGCCGCGCGCGAAAAAGTTCGCAGCCAGCTCCGCCAGGCCGTGGAACACAGCGCGCCACGATCCGGTGCAACGCCGCGGCCGCAGACGCCGCTGGTGGCCGGTGATCGGGTGGTCGTGGGCACGCTCGACAACAAGAGCGGGCAGGTGCTGTCGGTGCGCGGCACCGACGCGCGAGTGGTGGTGGGTTCGCTCACGGTGACGGTCCCGCTATCCACACTGACCCGTTCATCCGCACCGCCGCCGCCGGCCGTGAAAGTCAGCTATGCCGGCAGCATCCCAGAGGCCGATCCCCTGCGCGAAGTGGATGTGCGTGGACTGCGCGTTGATGAAGTGGATGATGAGGTGTTACACGCGCTCGATGCGGCCGTGCGATCAGACATGCGTGAGTTGCGGATCATTCACGGGAAGGGCACGGGCGCATTGCGCTCTCGTGTGAGCGAGATGCTGAAAAAGGACACGCGGGTCGCGGGCTTCAGGCTCGGGGCATGGAACGAGGGTGGCGCTGGCGTCACCGTGGCAACGCTCACGTGATTGCCGACGAGGTCATCGAACGGGTGCGCGCGGCGGCGGACATCGTTCAAGTGCTCAGTGAGTTCGTCCCCCTCAAGCGGGCTGGGGGTGATTTCCGCGGACCGTGTCCGTTTCACGGTGGCACGAACCCGAATTTCTCGGTGTCGCCGAAGCGCGGGAGCTACCACTGCTTCGTCTGTCACGAGAGTGGTGACGTCTTCTCATTCGTGCGGAAGCGCCTGGGCCTCGATTGGCCGTCCGCGGTGAAGATGATTGGCGAGCGTGTCGGTATTGAGGTGATCGATGTGCCGATGCGGGCGCAGGCCCCAGATCCCAATGCGCCCAATTTCGAAGTCCTTGCTGCTGCAGCTGAATGGTTTCAGCGCCAGTTGACGGATGAGGCGACGGGGCGCGAGGCGCGCGTCTACTTGCAGCAGCGCCAGCTCGACCAGGCGTCATGGGAGCGCTTCGACCTCGGCTTCGCACCGCGTGATCCTCAGGCACTGCGGCGTTATCTCCATTCCCTCGGCGCCGATGATGCACGACTCGTTGAAGCCGGACTGTTTGTCGTGCGTGAGGGTGAGACGGCGCCACGCCCGCGTTTTCGCGGTCGTCTGATGTTTCCGATTCTTGACGAGTTGGGGCGTCATGTTGGCTTCGGCGGCCGCGCGCTCGGCGATGACACGCCCAAGTATCTCAACAGCCCTGAGTCGGCGGTCTTTCAGAAACGGAAAACACTCTACAACCTGCACACCGCCAAGCAGGCCATGCGCCGGATGGGGCGCGCGATTGTGGTGGAGGGGTATCTCGACGTCATTCGGCTTGTCCTTGCGGGTGTCGAAGATGTGGTGGCACCACTTGGCACGGCGTTAACCGACGAACAGGCACAGCTGCTCGTGCGCTATGCGCCTGAGGTGTTCCTGCTGTACGACAGCGATGAGGCTGGCCAGAAGGCGACCTTTCGCTCGGGGCTGGAGTTATTGGCGCAGAAGGCCACGGTGCGTGTGGTCACGTTGCCCGAAAACGAGGACCCGGACACGTTTGTGCGCGATCAAGGTCGCGCCGCCATGGATCGACAGCTCACGTTGGCTATCGACCTCTTTGATCGACAGGTCCAGCTGCTTGAGCGACTCGGATGGTTTGCGGATCTCCGTCGTCGTCGTCTGGCGATCGATAAATTACTGCCTACGATTCGAGCGGCCCGGGATCCACTCACGCGCGACTTGTATCTCGCGCGACTGGCGGACGTCTCGCACCTCGACAAGACCACGCTCTCGACGGAAGCCGACGCGGGTGCGGAACAGGGACGCCGACGCATGCCCGGTGGGCCACCGGAGCGCGCCAGTGACGAACCAATGCCTGAGGATTTCGGGGGGAACGATGAGGCCCCGTTGGCGCCGTTGCCGCCCCCCGAAGGCGATCGGCCCGCTTGGAAGGGTCGAAAAAAAGGGAAGTATGGAACGGGACCGGAGTGGAAGACCACCAACATTCCGCCGCGGCCACGGCGTGATGAACCGGTGGAACGTGCTCTTGTGCGCGCCATGCTCGCCGATCGCGGCATTGCCGAACGTGTGGCCGAACGGCATCCACCCAGCTCGTTTCGTCATCCGCCGTATGCCGCGTTGTTTGCGGCGCTGCTTGAGGCGCCCTTTCACGATGATCTGGAGCAGATCGGCGATCGGCTGGCGCCTGATGCGCTCGCTGCCCTGCGCGAACTCACCGATGGTTCCGTAGAGATCAGTGTGGAGGCCTCGGATATCGGGCTCAGTCTCAGTAAGCTGGATGCACGTGTGTTGGAATTCCGAATCGACCAGATCCGTGAGATGATGCGAACGGCAACGGGAGCAGCGCACGACGAGTTGATGAAGGAGCGCTTGGAACTCGACGCCGAAATTCGTCGGCTCTTGCCTATCCGCAGTCCGCGGGCTAAACCGAAGGGGTGATGGTCGACCATCGACCGGATCTCCCTCCTGGAGGTGTTGTGAATACCGAGCTACAGGCATTGTTGATCGTCCAACAGGACGATGAAGTGATACGGGCCATCGAAGCACGTCGTGAAGCCTTGGCACCCCGGTTGGCGGCACTCGACAAAGCGCGGAAGCGCGCCGCCGATGAGGTCAGTCGTACTGAGGGCGCCCTTGAGCGCGAACTTGAGAAGCACCGCACCCTCGAAGCGCGTCTCGCCGACCAGAAGACCCGGCACGACAAAAACGTCGAGGTGCTGAACGCCGCGCAAAAGCTGAAGGAAGTCACCGCGGCGGCCGCTCAGGTCGAGGCGGCGCGCAAGGTCCTCGCGGACACGGAAAGCGAGTCACTGGCCACCTCCCGTCGCCTCATCGATTTACGGAATGCGCTCACGGTGCACCGCGAGCTGTTGGAGCGGACGTCGGCCGATCAACAGGCAGCCCGTTCAACGTTGGCCGCGGAACTCGCGGTGATCGATGAGGAGCTTCGCGTGGCGTTTGCGAAACGCACGGTGTCGTCACAGGGCGTCGGACGATCGCTGCTGAGCAAGTATGATCGGGTCCAGTCCCGGCGGCGTACGATTGTGGTGTTCCAGCTCCACGACGATTTCTCCTGTGGGAGCTGCGACACGTCCATCCCATTACAACGTCGCCTGCCGATGTCGACCGGTGCGGTGATCGAGCCCTGCGAAGGGTGCGGCTGTCTGCTGTATTACATCCCCACGCCTCCGGCAGCGCCACAGGGCTGAGCACCACCAACTGGTTGCGTCGGGGGTACGGTTGCAGGGTTTTGGGTGCATCCCCCGACGTTCTGCCGGTACATTGCTGGTGTGACTGCGCGTTCTCCTTCCCCACTCGACCACCGCGCTGGTGGTCCTGCCTCCTCGCCGCTCCCGCCGGCGCGCGTACGGCCGGAGGCCCGTTGGGTGACCGCGGCGCCCCCCGCCGGCGATGACGTCCATCGCCTGATGCAGCAGCTCCTGCTCCCTGAGCCCGTCTGTCGGTTGCTCGTGGCGCGCGGGTATGCCGACGTTGAGGCGGCGAAGCGGTTCCTCCGCCCCCGTCTTGAGCACCTCGCCGTCCCCGAGACGCTCCGGGATCTTCCGCGTGCCGTTGAGCGCATCGCCGATGCCATCCGGGGGCAGGAAACGATCCTCGTGCATGGGGACTACGACGTTGACGGTATGAGCTCGACGGCTCTACTGGTGCGCGTGCTCCGCGGGCTGGGCGCCCTGCATGTGGTCCCCTTTGTGCCGAATCGCCTCACGGACGGGTACGATCTCGGCAGTGCCGGGGTTGAGGCCGCGCGGCGTGCGGGGGCGACGCTGGTGGTCACCTGTGACTGTGGGACGAGTGCGCGGGAGGCGGTGGCTGCCTTGAATTCGTCCGGGATCGATGTGGTGATTACCGATCATCACCTGCCAAGCCACGCGCTGCCCGCGTCATATGCGATTTGCAACCCGCGCCATCCGGCGTGCGGGTCTCCCGATAAAGATCTCGCGGCGGTTGGGGTCGCGTACAAGATCGCGCTCGCGCTCTGTGCGGCCTTTCACGTCTCGCCAGCGCTGGCGCATCGACAACTCGATCTCGTGGCGCTGGCAACGATTGCCGACGTCGCCCCACTCCGTGGGGAGAATCGCGTGCTGGTGCGGTACGGACTCAAACTCCTCGCCGAAACCACCCATCCTGGTCTTCGGGCCCTCATGCGCTCGTCTGGCCTTGATGGCAAGCCGCTGACGGCTGGGCGCGTGGGCTTTGTGCTGGCCCCACGCCTCAATGCGGCGGGTCGCCTTGCCGATGCCAAGCTTGGCCTGCGGCTGTTGCTGACCGAGCGGGAAGATGAGGCCAACGTGATTGCGCGCGAGCTCGAAGAGCTCAACCGGGCCCGCCAGGAGCTCGATCGCGCGGTACTTGATGATGCCATGCGCCAGCTTGATGGGCCGGGGATGGGGGATCGCTATGCGTATGTGCTGTCGCGCGAAGGCTGGCATGCCGGGGTGATCGGGATCGTTGCGTCCCGCATTGTGGAGCTCACGGCCCGCCCCGCCGTTCTTGTGGCGGTACAGGACGGCGTTGGGAAGGGATCGGGTCGATCAATCAGTGCCTTTGATCTCCACGGCGCGCTGAGCGATTGTGCTCCCCTCTTTCAGCGGTACGGCGGTCATCGCGCAGCGGCGGGTTTGACGATGGACGCCGCACAGCTGCCGGCCTTTGCCGAACGCTTTGACGAGGTGGCGCGTGCCCGTCTGACGCCCGACGATCTCATTCCAGAGCTCCGCGTTGATCTCGACGTCCCGATCGACCACGTTGGCGAGGAGCTCGAAGGGTTGGTGCGGCACTTTGAACCCTTTGGCATCGGCAATCCGTCGCCGATGTTTCGCACGCATGGCGTCCAATTAGCGGCACCGCCACGGAAGGTGGGGGCGGATGGGCTCAAACTGTCCGTGGGGGCCTCGCAGGGTGCGCTCGAGGCCATTGGCTGGGGCATGGCGGCGCTCGCGCCTACTTTACGGGTGTCGCGGCCGGTGGACCTTGCCTATCGGCTTGATCGCGATGAATATCGCGGCGTGTCGCGTCTTCAACTGCGGGTCGCCGGTGTGCGGCCCAGCGCGGAGTAGTGTGTGCGGATCATTTCAGGCAAGTGGCGGGGGCGGAGCATTGCCGCACCAGAGGGAGGGCGGGTGCGCCCTACTGGCGATCGGGTCCGCGAGTCGTGGATGAGTATCGTGCATCAGCTTCTTCCCGAGGCACGCGTGCTGGATTTGTGTGCGGGAACCGGCGCCCTGGGCCTTGAAGCACTCTCGCGCGGAGCCGCCCAGTGCGACTTCGTGGAGCAGTCGTCCGATGTCGTCGCTGTGATACGGGCGAATCTCGACAAATTAGGGGGGCATCCGGGCGCTCAGTTGCATCGGGACGACGCGGTTCGGTTTGTCGGTCGGCTCTCGCCGGGTGCGTACGATGTGGCCTTTGCGGATCCGCCCTATGCGACCGAGACGGTACAGCAGCTCGTCGAGTGCTGGATGGCCGTCCCGTTTGCCAACGTGTTCGGTCTTGAGCATTCGTCTTCGGTGGTGTTGCCCGCAATCGGCGAAACGCGTCGGTACGGCTCCACGTCTCTGACCTTTTTCCGCACCCCTACGTGACGTCGACCCCAACCACAGCCGCTGTACGTGTCGCCCTCTACGCGGGCTCCTTCGACCCCATTACGCATGGGCATGAGGACCTGATCCGGCGTACCCTCACGTTTACCGATAAAGTCATCGTGGCGGTAGCGAATAACGTGAGTAAGCAGCCGCTCTTCTCCGTGGAGGAACGCGTGCGGCTGATCACGGAGATCATGGGGCATGAGCACAACATCGAGGTCCGGGCCTTTAGCGGGCTCCTCGTCGATTTTGCGCGTGAGGTCGGCGCGCGGGTGAATGTGCGTGGGCTCCGCGCCGTGAGCGATTTCGAATACGAATTTCAGATGGCCCTCATGAATCGGCACCTGCTGCCGGAGATGGAGACGGTCTTTATGACGCCCTCGCTTGATACCACCTACATCAGTTCCAGTATGGTGCGCGAGGTCGCGCGCTTCGGGGGGGATGTGAGCGGACTCGTGCATCCGTTGGTCGGCGAGGCGCTGGTCTCGCGATTCGCCGCACTACGATGAGTGCAGCGGCAACGTGGGTGGAGGCGGCGGGTCCGTTCTTACGGGCCGTGCATGCACGCGCCGCCGCCGCGCCGCGCACGATTCTGTTTCCTGAGGCCACCGATCCCCGGACCATTGAAGCGGTGGTCGCGCTCCGCACACTGGGGTCGGTCGTTCCGGTCCTGGTGCGACGCAGCGATGCGCCAACGGGCGTCGTCCCCGCCGGCGGCATCGTCATGCTGGATCCCCTCCATGACGCACGGACACCGCGCGTCGTGGCACATCTGTTGGAGCGGCGCGGTGCGAAGGGCTTGAGTCAGGAAGATGCAGAGCGTCTCGCGCGGGACCCCCTGTACTTCGCCGATTGCCTGGTGGCGTTGGGTGAGGCCGACGGATGCGTGGCTGGCGCGGTGCATACCACGGCGGATGTTCTGCGTGCGGCGATTTGGACCATTGGGGCGGCGGCTGGTGTACGCACGGTTTCCTCGTCCTTCTACCTGATTGTGCCGCCATTTCGCGGCAGCGACGCGGAAGTCCTCACCTTTACCGACTGTGCCGTTCTGCCCGATCCCACCGCTCGGCAGCTCGCGGATATCGCCATCAGCGCGGCGGCAGACCGTCGTCGGATTGTGGGTGATGAGCCCCGGGTGGCCTTGCTCTCGTATAGCAGCATGGGCAGCGCCGATGGACCAAGTGTGAGTAAGGTGCGCGAGGCGCTCGACATTATTCGGGCCGAGGCCCCGGCCATCCTCGTGGCTGGAGAGCTGCAGGCTGACGCCGCACTCATGCCGGACATCGCGAAGCGGAAAGCCCCAGGCGAAGCGGCGGCGGGTACGGCCAACGTGCTGGTCTTCCCTTCGCTCGATGCCGGCAACATCGCCTACAAACTGGTGCAGCGCTTGGCGCATGCCACCGCGATCGGTCCGATCCTCCAGGGGCTGGCGCGTCCGTGTAGCGACTTGTCTCGGGGGGCTACCGCACACGACATTGTGCATGTTGCTGCCATTACCGCGCTGCAAGCCGGCGCCCACTCCCGTTCTTCTTCCGATTGCTGAGCCCCTCATGAGCTTCAACCTCATTCGCAACGACGATGTGCTGCTCGTGGAAGTGGACGGGCAGCTGGTGGTCACGAACCGTCAGGAGTTCAAACAGGCTATTCTCGATGCCGTTGAGCAGGGGGCCCGCACGGTCGTGATTGATTTCGCCCGTACCGGGTACATCGATAGTTCTGGATTGGGAGCCTTGGTGTCCCTCAGCAAACGCGTGCGCGATGCCGGCGGTGACATCCGGCTGGCCGCGCTGCACGATGATTTGCGCACCTTGTTTGAGCTCACGCGCCTCGACCAATTGTTTCCACTGTACGCCACACGAGCCGACGCGCTCGCTGCCCGCTGACCGCATGGCTATTCGCCTCCCGTCTCGGTACACGCGAGGCGTGGC
>CANHTA010000022.1 GCA_947463135.1 Gemmatimonadota bacterium | reverse complement strand
TCACGGGGATTTCACCAAACGGCAACGCCAACAGCGGGAACACGGATTCAAAAGGCGATCACACGGATTACACAGATAAGCCGGACCGCGTGGGGTACGCGCCGATCGTGCTGAAGTAGGGACAAACAGCTTTACCGCGGATTTGCACGAATATCCGCGGATTCGATCTGCGGATATTCGTGCGAATCCGCGGTCAAGCCGTTTGCGGTTACCGCCCCACCTTCACCTCAACCGGCTCCACTCCCGCGCCCGTGTAGATCGCCACCGTGAGCTGCCCGCGCTCAAACGCCACGCGGTCGGCGTACGTAAGCGGGAACGACCCACTTCCCGAGCTCTGCCCCGGCCCCAGCAATCGCGCACTCACCCGGCTCGCGCCCGCCGGGATCGCAATGCTGGCCGAGGTGGTGCCACTCGCCACGGCGCCCGAGATCGGCCCTGAGATGCGACCCGCATCGCCTGTACGACGCAGCACCAGCGCCGACAGTGGCGCACCGCCGTTGTTCTGCACCGTAGCCGACCAGCGCAGCACACTGTGCACGCGATCGAGTGTGATGCGCGTGGTGGCCACGAGGCCGCGGGCGCGTGTGGTCACCACCATCGCCACGGCCCCCGGCGCCTTGCCCGCGATCAGCGCCGGTGTCGTACTCGGCGCGAGTCGTCGCGCGCCAGACTGCTCGAAGGCGTACGCCATCGCCACCAGGCGGGTGTCGGTGAAGCCCTTGCCCAACAGTTCGATACCGATCGGCAGTCCATCACCCGCGAATCCCGCCGGCACGCTGATGCTGGGCAATCCGCTCTGCGCGCCCAGGTTGCAGGTGCTGCCGTTTTGCACTTCGCCCACGAGCGTCGGCTTTTGGCGCACGGTGGGATACGCGATGGCATCGAGTTGCAGGCTGTCCAAAATGCGCTCCATGCGCGCGCGCAGCGCCACCTGACGCGCCAGTGCCGTGCGATGCTGTTCGCTGTCGGCGTTGAGCACCGTATCAATTACGCGAAAACGCACTTCCAGCTGCCGGTCGTACAGGCCGCGATCGAGTATGTCGCGCATCGACGTCACCGGCGCGTTCGGCACGGTGCGCAGGTAATTGATGAGATCGAACTTCGTTTCCAGGTTGATCACACTGGTGTTGGCCATCAGCGTGTCGAACTCCGCCATCGGCACGTCAATCACGGTGGCGCCCTGGGCGCGCATGGCCGCGATGGCGGCGCGCACGGTATCGGCAATCTCGGCGTCGGTGTCGCGGAAGTACGGCAGAAACATGCCAATGCGCGCGCCACGCAGCGCATTCGTGTTCAGCGACGACTGGAATTTCGGCACGGGCTTATCACGAAGGACCGAAGTGACCGCGTCTTCGCGGTCGTAGCCCACGGTCACATCGAGCGCGATAGCGAGATCGGTGACGGTACGGGCCATTGGCCCACCGATGTCCTGCGTGTGCGACAGCGGCACGATGCCGCGACGGCTCACCAGCCCCTGCGTGGGGCGCAATCCCACCAGCGCATTAAACGCGCTGGGAATCCGAATGGAGCCACAGGTATCCGACCCCCAACCCACCGTGGCAAAGCTCGCCGCGATCGCTGCTCCGGTGCCGCCGCTCGAGCCACCGGGGCAGCGCGTGGGGTCGTACGGGTTGCGGGTTTGTCCGCCAAGTGAACTGATGCTGGTGATGCCGGCGGCGAGTTCGTGCAGGTTGGACTTGCCCAGGATGATCGCCCCCGCGTCGCGCAGCTGCTTCACCACAAACCCATCGCGCGCCGGCTGACTGGTGGCCATCGCCAGCGAGCCCGCACTGGTGGGCATGTCGCCGGTGTCGTAGTTGTCCTTGATGATCACGGGGATCCCGTGCATGGGCCCGCGCACCTTGCCGGCTTTGCGTTCGGCATCGAGCGCCGCCGCTTCCGCCGCCGCCTTGGGGTTGATGCGGATGAGCGCATTGAGCTCGGGCCCGGCGTGATCATACGCGGCGATGCGGGCGAGGTACTGCCGCACGAGCTGCACGCTGGATATCCGCCCCGCCGTGAGTGCGGCCTGCACGTCGGTGATCGACGCCTCGGTGATCTCGAATGCCGCACTCGTCTTCGCTGGCTGCGCACCAACGGTTGCGGTGGCACCGAACAACCCAGCCACCACCATCATCATCGCACGAATCGTCACGGTCTTACCTGAAGATAAAGAAAGCGAGCGCATAGCCCCGATCACCCGGGAAAGAACACCGACTCGTACTTCACGTTGGTGCGTGGCGACGCCATCATCGGCTCTACCGTCTCGCGCCACCGCGCATAGTGCGCGGTGGCTTTGTGTTCGGCTGGGGCGCTGTCGGTGCGATACGCCTCGATCAGCGTGAAGCGCGTGGGGTCATCGGCCTGTTGCAGCACATCGAAGCGCGCGATGCCCGGTTCGAGGACGCTGTGTGTGGCGTTGTCGAGCGTGGCGGCCTTGAAGGCGGCCACATGCTCGGGGAGTACATGCACGAATACCTGAACGACGAGCATGGCAGGGGACGCTGAGATGGTGACGAGCGGTGATGACGCGACGGATATAGTCTTCAGTCGGTCAGAACACTATAGTCGGACACTATGCCTAATTTGCCGATGCCCATGCCCTGTCGCACGCTTGGCCTGCTGGCGCTGCTCGCGGCCGTCGCACCGTCGCTGCATGCACAGTCATCGCCCCCGGTCGCCGATGCGATTTACACCAATGCCCAGATCTGGACCGGAGACGCCACCCGTCCGCGGGCGCAGGCCCTTGCCGTGCGCGACGGCCGGTTGGTGATGGTGGGGAGCGCCGCCGATGCGCTCAAACACCGTGGACCGGCCACGCGCGTGGTTGACCTGCAGGGGCGCCGCGTGGTGCCCGGTTTCAGTGATGCCCATTGGCATTTGAACAGCACCGATCAGGCCGATCTCACCGACGCCAAGTCGACCGCCGAAATCGTACGCCGGTTGAAGGCGTGGGCCGCCACGCGCCCGGCCGGGGCGTGGGTGGTGGGACGCGGATGGACGCCGTCCGACTTTCCCGGCAATACCCCCCACCGTCGCGTGCTGGACACGGCGTTTCCCGGTCGACCCGTGTTCCTCACCGATCGGGACGGCCATCAGAGCCTCGCCAATGCGCGGGCGCTCGCGCTGGCCAACGTGTCGGCCACCACCCCCGACCCCGCCCGCGGCGTGATTGAACGCGAGGCGAATGGCGTCCCCACCGGGCTGCTGAAAGAGTCAGCGCGTCAGCTTGTGGCTCGCCTTGTCCCCGCACCCACCCCCGCCGACGTGGCCCGTTTCCTGGATGAGAACACGCGACAGGCGGCATCGTTCGGTATCGTACTATTGCAAGATGCCACGCCACGGGCCCCGGAGCATGTGGTGCTGGCTCTGCTCCGCGCCGCGGCGAAGGCGGACACGTTGCGGGTGCGCTACCGTGCTGCCATCCCGTTCACCCCGGACGCCACGGCGGCGACGGTTCGCAGGTACGCCTCCTTGCGCGACAGTACCACGGGTCCGTGGTTACGCTTTGGCATTGCCAAGGGGATGCTGGACGGTACCGTAGACGCCAAAACCGCCGCGATGCTCGAACCCTATGCAGGGTCGGATGATACGGGTCTTCCCTTCTGGCCCGCCGCGGTGCTCAATCGGGGGGTGGCCCGCTACGACTCCGCCGGCATTCAGGTGGAACTCCACGCCATCGGTGACCGGGCGGTGCGCAGCGCCCTCGACGCCTACGCCCACGCCGCGCGTGTGAATGGCACCACAGGCCGTCGCCACCGCGTAGAGCATGTCGAGGTGCCAGCCTTGGCGGATTTGCCCCGTTTCAAGCAACTCGGCGTTATCGCCAGCACCCAGGCGATCTTCGCCACCCCCGATCAGACCACCCTGCAGAACTACGCCCCGCTGTTGGGCCCCGAACGTAGTTCGCGGGCGAACGCTTTCAAGAAGTTCGACGACGCCGGCGCGGTGCAGGCCTTCGGGAGCGACCATCCGGTGTTCCCCATGGATGTCCTGCTCGGCGTGTACACCGCCGTCACCCGCCAAACTCGTG
The DNA here is from genome assembly GCA_947463135.1 of Gemmatimonadota bacterium. Taxonomy (GTDB): domain Bacteria; phylum Gemmatimonadota; class Gemmatimonadetes; order Gemmatimonadales; family Gemmatimonadaceae; genus Gemmatimonas. The sequence continues at coordinate 24,992 of CANHTA010000022.1, read as the reverse complement.
ACGGGACACCCAAGGGCGGCTGGTACCCCGAGAACCGCATCACGGTGGAAGCCGCCCTCCGCCATTACACCAAGGACGCAGCCTATGCCGCGTTCATGGAGAAGGAAACCGGTACGCTGGAAGTTGGAAAGTTCGCCGACTTCGTGGTCCTGTCAGCCGACATCCTGACCATCCCACCTGCTGAGCTGCTGAAAACGAAGGTGCTCCTCACCATCGTCGGCGGCCGCGAAGCCTACCGCTCCCCCGGTTTTCCGTGAGTTCGGCGTTCTGAGTTGAAGTTCGGAGTGCTGAGTGAGAACCCACCACCCAATACCCAGAACCCACCACCCCAAACCAACAGCCCAAAGCCCCCAGCGCTCCCACGCCCAAGGCCGTTTCTTAACCAGCAGTAGTCGTCCCACCCGCCCTAACCCGAATATCCCAATCGTGCACCCCACCTCCCGAAACATCCTCGTTGCCGGCTGTCTCCTCGCCGCCAGCGCCCTGTCCGCCGCAGCGCAACGCGGCCCCGGCGGCCCTCCGCAAGCCCGCGGCGCCGACACCACCTTCGGTGTCTCCTGGCGCAACATCGGCCCCAACCAATCGGGTCGTATGGTTGCCGTGGCTGGCTCCACCCAGCGCCCCGATGAGTACTACATGGGCACCACCGGTGGCGGCGTCTGGAAAACCACCGACGGTGGCAAGACGGCGATGCCGGTGACCGACAAGTATTTCGGGGGCACGATTGGCTCGATTGCCGTGCAGACCACCAACCCCGATGTGGTGTGGGTGGGCGGGGGGGAAACACCCATTCGCGGCAACGTGTCGCATGGTGAAGGCGTGTGGAAGAGCCTCGATGCCGGCAAGACGTGGACGTACATGGGGCTCAAGGAGACGCAGTACATCTCGCGCGTGCGTATCGACCCCACCAACCCCGACATCGTGTTCGTGGGCGCGCTGGGCCACGTGTTCGGTCCGAATAAGGAACGCGGCGTCTATCGCACCACCGATGGTGGCAAGACGTGGAAGAACATTCTGTTCCGCAACGACAGCACTGGTGTCGCGGATATGATCATGGATCCGTCGAACCCGAAGATCATGTACGTCACCTTCTGGCAGGCTGGCCGGAAGCCGTGGCTGTTGGTGAGCGGTGGCGCGGGCAGCGGCATTTTTAAAACCACCGACGGTGGCGACACGTGGACCGAGATCACGCGTGCGAAGGGGCTGCCGCAGACCGGCCTGCTGGGCGCGATTGGCATTACGGTGTCGCCGGCCAAGCCGAGTCGCTTGTGGGCGATTCTCGAGCATGAGGCGAATGGCGGTGTGTATCGCAGCGACGATGCCGGTGCCACGTGGACCTTTATGAGCGGCGACCGCAATCTGCGTCAGCGTTCATGGTACTACTCCAAGCTGTACGCCGACCCGAAGGACACCAACGTGGTGTACGCCCCGCAGGTGAGCCCGCTGGTGTCGAAAGATGGCGGCAAGACCTTCACCGGCGGATTCGGTGGCGGCGACAACCACGACATCTACATTGATCCCACCGACCCCAAGCGCATCGCGGTGGCGCATGACAACGGCCTGATCATCACGAAGGACGGCGGCACCACGCGCCAGGCCGTGGCCGTGGCCACGGGTCAGTACTATCACGTGCATCTCACGAGCCATTACCCGTACCATGTGTGCGGTGCAAAGCAGGACGCCGGCTCGTCGTGTGGACCGGTGCGTGAAACGCCGGCGTTCGGGCGTGGCGGATTTGGTGGCGGTGGTGGGCCGGTGGCGCCACCGTCGCCCTTCTCCACGTTCTATGGTGTGGCGGGCGGCGAGTCGGGGTACATCAGCAGCAACCCCATTGATCCGGACATCATGTACGGCGCGAACTACGGTGGCAGCATGGACGTGCTCAACCGTCGCACGGGTAAGTCGCGCAGCATCGATCCGTGGCCGCTTGATCCCATGGGTCATGATGCCAAGGATTCGAAGTATCGTTTCCAGTGGACGTACCCCATCGTGCACTCGCCGCATGATCCGAACACGATTTACGTGGGGTCGAACGTGGTGTTCCGTTCCACCAATGGTGGCACCACATGGACGCCGATTTCGCGCGATCTTACGCGCAACGATCCCGCCACGCTTGGGAGCTCGGGTGGCCCGATCACAAAGGACCAGACGAGCGTGGAGTATTTCGGCACCGTGTTCACGATCGCCGAGTCGAAGCTGACGAAGGGATTGATCTGGACGGGCAGCGACGATGGACTGCTGCATGTGTCGCGCGATAACGGTGTGACCTGGAAGAACGTCACGCCGAAGGGGCTGCCGGAGTGGATGCGCTGGAGCATTATCGAAGCGTCGCCGCACACCCCCGGCACGGCGTGGGTGGCGGGCAACCGGTATCAGATGGACGACTTCGCGCCGTATCTCTATCGCACCACCGATTACGGCGTCACGTGGACCAAGATCACGAACGGCATTGCTTCGGAGCATTTCACGCGCGCCATCCGTGAAGACCTGCATCGCGCAGGCATGGTGTACGCGGCCACCGAGCGTGGCGTGTACGTGTCGCACGACGCGGGCGCCAACTGGAAAAGCCTGCAGAAAAATCTGCCGCCGGTGCCGGTGAGCGACATGATGCTGCGCGACGACGATCTCGCGATCAGCACGCATGGCCGTGCGTTCTGGGTGATGGAGAACCTCACGCCGTTGCGGTGGGAGCCGGAAACCGAGAAGGCCGCGAGCGCGCCGTACCTGTACAAGCCGGTGCCGGTGATTCGCTTGAACGGACAGGCCGCGCCCACGTTTGTGTACCGGTTGCCGGCGGATTCGATGCCCGTCACGTTCCAGTTCTATGACAAGGCCGGCAAGTTGCTGGCGACGGTGGCGAGCACCGATACCAACCCCACGCCGGCGGCGGGTGGCCCTGGTGGTGGACGTGGATTCGGCGCTGCGGCGCCGGCTCGCCCAAGCAACCGCAAGGGGGTGAACCGCTACACGTGGACCATGCGTCACCCTGACGCCGTCACGTTCCGCGGCATGATTTTGTGGGGCGGTCGTGGCACGGGGCCGTCGATGGCGCCGGGCACGTACAGCGTGAAGATGACCGCCGGCAGCGCGGCGCCGGTGCAGTACACGTTTGTCGTGAAGCCCGATCCGCGCGCGGATGCCACCGAAGCGGACTTGGTGGAGCAGACGCGGCTAGCGCTGGAGGTGCGCGATCGCATGAGCGTGGCGAACAAGGGTGTCATTGAAATTCGCAATCTCAAGAGTGACGTGACCGATCGCACGGCGAAGATGACGGCGAACGCCGCGTTTGGCCCGTTAGCCAAGAAGTTTGCGGATTCGCTCAGTGCCGTGGAAGACTCGGTGTATCAGACGAAGAATCAGTCGGGACAGGATCCGCTCAACTTCCCGATTCGCTTGAACAACCAGTTCTCGAGCTTGTTGAGCTTTGTGTCCAGCGGCGAGCGTCGTCCACCCAAGCAGGCGTATGATGTGCTGGCGGTGTTGAACCCGAAGCTTGATGTGCAGATGGCGCGCAAGGAGCGCATCATTGCCGCGGACTTGCCGAAGCTCAACGCGATGTTGAAGGCGGCGGGTGTGCCGGAGATTACGCGGAGCACCGTGGAGAAGGGCGGGCCGGGTGCGGCGCAGCCGGTGTTTGTGCCGGATGCGGAGTACGACCGGTAGGGATTTGCGCTGGTGGACGTGATGACGCCCGGTCGACGTGGACAGTCGACCGGGCGTTGTTGTGTGTGGAGGGTCCCTGCGCGTCAGATCGGTCGCACTAATAGAGGTTATACCGCGCCGACCACGCGGGTGCGGCCTGGTGGGATTGCTGCGACCTCGGCGTGCAGACGGCCGTCGCAATGAAGGCGTTTCACGAATGGCCTCAAGCAGTATGGTGAAAACTTCACCCAAGAATTACACTTTGAGTCCATTGAATGTCCCACCTCTACTTGTCTCTTTATGTCTAATCTTCGGAACCGTGCAATAGGTGTTATCGCTGCGCTTGCTACGGTAACTGCGTGCGTAGATCCTCGAGAGTCGCTGACATCGCCAGCTGATCAGATTTCTACGGCAGTGTCGCTTTCTAAGAACGAAGTTGACTCTACTCTGTTCGCTCAGTTCGGAGATACTGAGTTACTCGATATCGTACTGGAGGTCCCATCGTACGGTGGGCACTACCAGGAGCGAGACGGCACTATCGTTGTGTGGAGCACGGATAAATCCTTTGACCTGCAGGCACGCAGGGCAGTTCAAGCGAGAGTGGCGAACGGAAGGATTTTTACTGGAACGCGTGGTGTCATTCCGACAGTCATCTCAAGACACGGTCGTTACTCTGTACTTGAGCTAGCACGATGGAGAGAGGCGATTGCACGACATCGATTGTCGATAAAGTGGACAATGCTAGACCTTAACGAAGGGCGAAACCAGGTCACGGTAGGAGTGCCCCCTGAAGAATATTCGGCTCTCAGCTCAGGCGGCTTAGAAAGGGCGCTCATCAGTATCGGTGTGCCGATGTCTGCTGTACACCTGGTCGCCGCCGACCCCCTCAAGGCTCAAAGCGTTTCCAATCGCTCTAGCTATGTTCCTGCTCATCAAGGCGCGTACGCCGACAGTTTGGTTGGTGGACTGCGCTACAGCTGGAACCTCTTTGGAGTCTGGAAGGGGTGCACCATCGGATTTCCTGCTTCTACGTCGACAAATCAACGTGGCTTCATATCTGCATCACATTGCTCCCAGCAGAAGTGGGGCTCGGACACCGCATCGCTCTCCCAACCTAAGGGCGGCGCGCAGATTCCGGTGATCGGAAGCGAACTGTGGGACATGGGGCCCGGAACCTGTCCGTTTTTCTGGTCCTGCAATCACTATCGGTTTAGTGATGCGAACTTCAACAGAGTTACGGTCAATAGCCCGGCAGTTAAGGTTGGTTACTTGGCGCGCCCGTCCTCTCGAAACCAGAACGTCGGAAGCGACACGACGATCTCAATGGCAGATCCGTACATTGAGGTGGGTGGCGAAACATCATCGATCATGCAAGGAAGCAATATTGACCAGATTGGTGCGACCTCCGGCTGGACGTATTCTCAAGTTGACGAAACCTGTGTAACCTGGGACAACGCCTATTGGCCTTTCAACGGACAAGCCCTGCGCTGTTCGTACATTGTGAATGCCGACTACAAGGACGGCGATAGTGGAGGCCCCGTGTTTTATTTGAGCGGCGGAAAAGCAATCGCCGCAGGAATCATCGCCGCCAAGACGATCAATCCTATCGTCGGGAACCATCGCGGAGTATTCAGTAAGTTTATGTATGTGCGTAACGAAATTCAGGCCGGCGGATTTACGTTCTCGATACTTCCGACCTCGTCGCCACCAAACTACTACCCTTATTCCGCGTCTATCAATGGTGCATCTTCAGTGCGCCCGAACGCGTCATGCCACTTCATGGCTGGCTCGAACATTGCCTATACGTCGTTGACATGGCGCGTTAACGGCGTAGCCGTTGGACAGAATTGGGATCTCTACTACTCATCTTCCAGCAGCTTTACTTTGGAATTAGAAGTGAGCGACGGTGTAAACGTCGCGTTCGCCACGAAGTCCATTACAGTCTCCGCTTCCGCCGCAGAGTGCTATGACCAGTGACAGCACAGGCGAGTCATTGTGGACGGTCGTTGGATGGCGCAGGTTTGTCCGGCGGTGTTGTCGCCTTGCCGCGACTTCCCTTTGCGCACCGCTCCTCGCCTCGTGCGGCTGCGATACGATCGGATGTATCGACGGCGTTATCGTGGGCCTCTCGAGTGAGCCGCCGACACCGTGGAGAGTGGAACTCTTTGTTGATGGAGTGTCCCAACCGGCGGGGAGCGATGCGTTCTGCGCGGGTCCCAATCATTGCGGGACCGGAGTGCTCTTCAACATTTCAGCCACGCGGGCCGTGGTCAGGGTCACAACACCGGCCGGGGTAAGAAACACAGAGTACACCGCCATCAGGTACGTGAGGGCACCGAGAGGATCCGGGTGCACGGCATGCCGTGGCCAGGCGCAGGTCGTGGCCGAGGTTCCGTAACTTTCCGACGACATTGACGATTGCGGCACCGAGTATGGACAAGAAACTCCCCGCCGAACCCCATCTGCCAGTAAGGTGTGAGACGAGATCCCTCGCCTGATTAGTGAGGTACCCAGGGGGCACTGGAGGTTGGTCCGATGGCACGACAGCAGACGCAGAATGAAAGAGTGACCGGGTCGACGCAGGTGGCAGGGCGCCGAGTTCACGGAGCCGGTAGCTCTTGCCGTCGATGTGGACGACCGTCACGTGATGCAGCAGGCGGTCGAGGATCGCGGTGGTGAGGCTCTCGTCGCCCGCAATGATCTCCGGTGGGTGGAGGCTCCCACCCCCTGCTCGTCGTAACGCAGCGACGCGATGTCCTGGCGCGCGTTCGCTTGGGGGCCGATCGTGCTTGCCGTGTGCTCGTTCCGGCTCCCAGATCTTCTCCCCGCTTTACCACGCTGCTGGCCGACCTCTTCGCCACGGCTCACGGAACGGCGTGCTTCGAAGAGCTGACGCGCGAAGGACTCGGTGCGGCGCCAGGCGGCAAGTACCGCCACTGGGACACGTTTTGGCACACGTCGCCGTCCACGCGGTTCACGGCGGAGGAGCAGTGGATCACCGTGAAGCTGTCGAGGCGTGCGCTGTACCAGCCGCTGCCACTGAAGGACATTCGCGGCATGCCGTTCCAGTACGCGCTGCCGAACCCCGCGATGGAGATGCTGCATCAGATCGACCGGAATGCCGGCGGAAGCCTACTCGGCAACATTCAGGGCCATGAGCTGGTGACCAACCCCGCCACGCGCGACACGTACCTGTCCAAGTCGATCGTGGAAGAGGCGATCACGTCGAGCCAGCTCGAAGGTGCCTCCACTTCGCGAAAAGTAGCCAAGGCCATGATTCAGGAGGGATGCGCTCCCAGCAATCGCAGCGAGCGCATGATCCTGAACAACTACGAAGGGATGCTGTACGTCCGCACGTTCATTCACGCTCCGCTCACACTGGAGATCGTGATCAAACTACAACCTCAAAGATCCTTCGTAATGCGTGTCCTCCTCCGCGCGATCGCTGATCTACACAGGTATCTTGCAAGGAAGGTCGAGCAGTCAAACACGGAGCGCAACCCTCGACAGCTCGCCGGGAAGACGTTCGTCTTTACTTCGGCCGCTAAGGAACTCGTGCGGCGCGAGTCCCCTCCATGCGCGCCCCCTCGGCGGGGCGCGCATACACCACCCGCCCGCGCGACACCGTTGTCATCACCCGCCCCGACAACAGCGCGCGCCCAGCGGCGCGAAACGGGTCGACATCCAGCACGGTAAAGTCGGCGCGTTTCCCAACCGCTATCACCCCGGCCTCCGCTTCGTCAAAGCCGGCGTATGCGCTCCACACGGTATAGCCACGTACCGCTTCTTCGGGGGTCATGCGCTGCGACGGGTACCAGCCGCCCGGTGGCAACCCACTGGTGTCTTGTCTGGTGATGGCGCTGTGTAAGCCATACAGGGGACTCCAGTCCGAGCCGGGCAGGTCGGACGAGAAGACCAGCTCCGCGCCAGCGCGCCGCAGGGAGCGCCACGCATAGGCGCCACCAATGCGCGCCGCCCCAACCCGCGTCTCCGCCCAGCCTTTGTCTTCCACGGCATGCGGGGGCTGTACCGACGCAATCACCCCCGATGCGGCAAAGCGCGCCAGGTCCGCCGGTGAGACGATCTGCGCGTGCTCCACCCGGTGTCGCAATCCGCGCGCCTTCGGGGCCGCCCGCATGACAGAGTCGATGAAGTGGAGCGTGGCACGGTTGCCGGCGTCACCAATGGCGTGTACGCCTACCTGGAAGCCGACGCTCATGATATCGGCCACCAGTTGCTGATCAAACCCGTACGACCCGCCGCTCACCCCGCGATGACCCGGGAGGTCGGCGTAGTCGGCCAGCAGCTGTGCCCCGCGCGATCCCAGCGCGCCATCGTAGTATGCCTTTACGGCACGCACCGTCAGCATGCCGTTGGCACTGGTAAATGGCCCGCGGGATATCCACTGCCGGATCAGTGTGGCGTCGCGTGCGCTGAGCATGGCATAGACCCGCAGCGGCAACGCATCGCGCGCGGCAAGACGCTCGAAGCTGTTCATCACATCCGGCGCCACCCCGGCTTCATGCACCCCAGTGTAGCCAGACTGCGCCAGCACCTGCAAGGCGCGTAGCAGCTGTGCGTCGCGTTGATCGGGTGTGGGCAGCGGCACGGCCTTGTCCAGCAGCGCAACCGCACGGTTGAGCACGAGACCGGTGGGCTCACCACGCGCGTCACGACGGATCTCGCCACCCGTGGGCACGGGCGTGTCGCGCGAAATGCCTGCAATTGTCAGCGCCCGCTCGTTGGCCCATGCGGCAAACCCGTGTAAGCCGCGCAGCATTACCGGATGGTCGGGCACCCGCGCGGTAAGCAGTGTTTTGTCGGGATAGCGATTGGCCCACGCACCCTCATCCCAGCCGAAGCCCACAATCCATTCACCCTTGGGTGTCGTCGCGGCACGCGCGGCAATACGTGCCACGGCTTCGGCTTCAGTGGCTACGCCCGTAAGGTTTACCCGATCCAGCGTCTCCCCTAACTCGGCGACATGGGTGTGCGCATCCACCAGCCCCGGGAGTACCACGTGACCGGCGAGGTTCACCACGTTGGTGGTGGCCCCTTTCCGTGCCAGCGCCGCCGAATCGTTGCCCACAAACACCACGCGCCCCTCGCGTACCGCCACGGCGGTGGCATCGTGGTGCCAGCCTGTTGCGGAGTCGTAGGGGGCCTGTGCCGATGGCACCCCCTCCCGCGACGGTTCAGGCCAGGTGAGCGAATACACCCGGCCGTTGTACAGAATGAGATCGGCGGCGGGCGGTTGGTCGCGGCCAGCGGCGCAGGCGGCAACAGCGGTGAGCAACAGCATGTGCACCGCACGCCGGATGACACGCCCGGTGTGGCGCGTGGGGATCGTCACGTTACGGCTGCCTGGTAAAGGTCGCGTCCATTAACACCCACATGTTGGGGTCCAGACGTACGCTGTCCGGCGCTGATGGTACGCTGAGGGTGAACACGTGGCGCTGCTCCGTTACGCGGAGACGCTCCACGGTTGGTACCGGCTGCCCGTTGCTGAACACACCCACTTCAATGGGCATGGTAAAGAGCCGGCCGTCGGTTGGCGTTTGGTTGAGCGTAATACGAAGCTGTTTCGCCGCGGCCTCATAGCGCCAAGTCCCGTCAATCTTGAGTGTGCCGGGTTGGTAGAGCCATTGCTCAAAGAACCACCCGAGCTCTTGCCCCGAGGCCTCTTCCATGGCGCGCCGGAAGTCGGCGGTAGTGGCGGTGCTGTTGAAGTGTGTGGCGTAATAGGCCCTGATGCCACGCTGAAACGCCGCCGAGCCCAGTACGCCGCGTAACATGTGGAGTGTCCAACTTCCCTTCTGATACGTGTGGGAGCTGGTGACATCCTCCATGCGACTGAGGTTCTTGTGAATGATGGTATAGGCCGGGTTTTTGGCGGCAAAGCTCATGACGGTGTTGCGACTGGCGTGCAGACTGCGGAGGAACTCATCCCGGCCATATGCGTGTTCGATGTACAGCAGTGTGAAGTAGGTGGCAAAGCCTTCGCTGAGCCACACGTCATCCCAATCTGCTTCGGTGACGGCGTTCCCAAACCATTGATGCGCGATTTCGTGAATGACCACGTTGCGCCACCGCACGCTGCCGGTGCCTGACACAGAGCTTTCGCTGTACAAAATGGCGGACGCGGCTTCCATCCCGCCGCTGACGCTGTTGGATTGGATGTTCGCGAGCCGTTCGTAGGCAAAGGGACCCACGTAATCGCTATAGAAGGCGAGGACATCCTTGGTGGGCGTGGCGAAGTCGGCAAAGCCGGCGTCACGGTCTTGCGTATAGACCCATGTTTCAATGGGCTTGCCGTCAAAGGTATCCACCTGCTGCATGGCAAAGCGCGCCACCCCTAACACATACAGCCACGGCGAGATGGGCACCGAGTTTTTCCAGTGCGTACGCCGCCTGGTGCCGGGCAGGTCCGTGCTCTCCACCTGCCGTCCATTGGATACCACCTGATAGTGCGCCGGCGCCGACACGATGAACTCACTGGTGGCTTTGTCTCCAACGTGATCAATGGTGGGGAGCCAATGCCGAGCTTTATCGGGCCAGTTATCGCTGAAGAACGTGCGGTCGCCGTACCGGTTGTTGCCGATTTTGAGTCCGGTAGCGGGTATGCCATGGTAGCGTACCACCACCCGGGCCTTCGTGTTGACGGCGGGCGCTGAGTCGAGTGGCACCAGCAGGACATTGTTGACGTGCGTGAACGCCACCTTGCGGGTATTCACCCGCACCTCCGAGACGATCATGCCCTTGCCACTGAGCGCTGCACTGGCGCTGATGAGATCGAGGCGGACCGCGCGTACACCGGGCCCCACAAAGCGTACGTCCAGCGCCAGCTCACCGGCCAGACGGTCCGTGGTGTCACTCAGCTCCAGCGTGAAGGCGTAGTGCAGGGCATCGATGTTGGGATTTTTTGGGTACGTATCCACGGGCATGGCGGGCGGCGACATCCAGGCGCCTGCGAACGCCAATGCGGCGGTGAGGAGCAGCGCTTTCATGGACGGGTACCTCCCGGTGCGCGTGCGGGCGCTGTTGGGGGAAACGTGACCGGCGGTCGGAATTGCACCACGCCTTGCTTCCCGATGAGGCGTTCGACGTCGGCCACCGACGACGGCACAAAGCCGCTGAGATTCTCCACGCCGGTTTCGGTTACCAGCGCCATGTCCTCAATGCGAATGTACAGCTGCTCTTCGGGAATCCAGATCATGGGATCAATGGTGAAGACCATCCCCGCTTTGAGTGGAACGCCGCGGACCCGCCCGACGTCGTGGACGGCCATCCCCACGGGATGCTGGAAGTGACCGCGAAAGATCACGCCCTGCTGCACCGCCTTGGCATGCGCCGGTAACGCAAACGTTTTGCCGACCAGATACTGCTTCATGTCGGCGGCCGCACGATCCAGCACGTCATCGGAGGTGACGCCAGGTTTGATATAACGAAAGAGGGCGTCGCGATACGCCACGATGAATTCGTAGAGCGCCGTTTGGGCTGCGGTGAAGGTGCCATTCACCGGCCAGATGCGCGTGACATCGCTGGTGTAGTAGCGATAGTCCGGCGCGTAATCCATCAGCACCAGCTCTCCGTTGCGCAGCGCATCGGTTTTGCGGAAGTAGTGTCCGAAGAACGCATTCGTGCCACCCCCGATAATCGACGCGTAGCCGTCGCCGCGCGCACCGTTCACGAAGAACAGGTACTTCGCCGCCGCATCCAGTTGATACTCGTACACCCCGGGGCGGGTGGAGCGCATCGCTTCCATAATGCCCAGCCCGGCCAGTTGCGTGGCGTGGCGAATGAGGGCGATTTCGGCAGGGCTTTTGATGGTGCGCATCAGGTCGAGCGTGGGCGAGAGGTCGCGCACGTCAAACTGCGGAAAGCGTTCCTTGAGCAGCCGTACAAAATGCGCTTCACGTGAGGGGCGGCCATCCCACGGGTCACTGGCACCGCGCGCGTGGGCGGCCAGCAGTTCGTCACGGCTGTCGTTGCCGGTTTCCATGGGGCTCAGCGGCGTATACACCGTGAGCGCCGGAGGGCGAAGCAGATCGGCGCTCACCAAGTCCGTCGACAGCTGTTCCAGGGCGCGGATCTGTTCCACCCCGGTGAGCTGTTTGACCAGCGTGGAGTCTTGCGCGGACAGGGTCTTCCCCTCGGAACGTTCGCGCCCTTCGTCGCGGTGCGGCAGATAGAGTGTGGCGGTTCGGGTGCGTCCGTTGAGCAACAGGTACGCATGGGCCGATTCCACGCCGGTGAGGTAGTAGAACTCATTGGACTGTCGGAACACACTAAAGCCCGGCACCCCGCTGGCGCCTTGCACCACCGCAATCCCTCCACGGCCGATGGCGTCGTACACCGTGGCCCGGCGCGCCGCAAACTCCTGCGCGGTAAAATCGGTTTGGTAGTAGTGCTTGTCCTGAGCGCGGACGGTCCATGGCGACGCCAACAGGACAGCGGCAACGGTACTCCACAGCGGCGAACAACGCATGGGAGAGCGGGTGGGCGTGATGGTGCAGCAGCAGGGGTGGACGCGCCAAGCATACCGCGCGACCGCGCGCGCGGCTATGCTCCCTTGGTCGGTGGCTATGTGAGGCGGCGGGGATTTCCGCCCTATTGACGGCGTTGAGGCATATGCGCAGCTGCACGTCTATTCTGCCGGAACCGCTTCGAGCTGCACCCCGTGTTGCAGGTGGAGCCCACCACTCCCCCGCCGCCGCGTTAACGTACAGCGCCCACCGTTCAATCCGCGCGGCCGCACAGCTTTCCCCCCATCCCGTCCCCTCACGCGATGCGCACTTCGTTCTTGCTCTTGGCCACGGTCGCTACCTTCGCGCAGGCGCAAGGTCGCCCCACCCCCCGCCCAACCAGCGCGGCACGACCAAGCCTCACCCGCGATTCAACCCAACGCGGTGACACGGCCCAGGCCGGTGGCGTGCCGGCGAGCGCGTTATCAGCCTTTCGCTTCCGGCTCATCGGTCCGGCCTTCACCTCGGGGCGGATTGCTGACTTGGCCATCCATCCTAACAAGAAGATCTGGTACGCCGCCGTTGCGGCCGGCGGTGTCTGGAAAACGGAGAATGCCGGTACCACCTGGTCACCGATTTTCGACGCGCAGGGATCCTTTTCCACGGGCACGGTTGTGCTCGACCCGCGCGATCCGAACGTGGTGTGGGTGGGCACCGGTGAGAACAACGCGCAACGCGCGGTGGCCTTCGGTGACGGCGTGTACAAGTCGGAGGACGCCGGCCGCACGTGGACGAACATGGGGCTTCGTCAATCTGAACACATCGGGCGGATCGTGATTGACCCGCGTGACTCCCGGGTGATTTATGTCGCGGCACAGGGGCCGCTGTGGGGTGCAGGAGGCGACCGTGGCCTCTTTAAGTCGGTGGATGGGGGGCGGTCGTGGATCAAGCTGCTCTCCGGTGATAAATGGGCCGGGGTGAACGATGTCTCGCTCGATCCGCGCAATCCTGACATTCTCGTGGCCAGTACGTGGCAGCGGCATCGCCAGGTGTGGGGCTATCTGGCCGGTGGCCCCGAGTCGGCGTTGCATCGGTCCACCGACGGCGGCATAACGTGGAAAAAAATCAGCAGCGTGCCGGAGGGGGAAGGACGTATCGGCCTCGCCCGTGCTCCATCCGACGCCAACGTGATGTATGCCATCGTGGAAGCGGCCAATCAACGCGGCGGGGTCTTCCGCTCGTCGGATAACGGGGTGAGCTGGAACCGGCAGGGTGGCTACTCCTCGGGTTCGTTGTATTACTCCGAGCTCTGGGTGGATCCGATCAACCCCGAGCGCGTGTACGCGGTGGACGTGCAGAACCAAGTGTCGAATGACGGTGGTCGCACCTTCAGCAATCTTGGCGAAGCCGGCAAGCACGTGGATAACCACGTCATCTGGGTGGACCCGGCTGATACCGATCACATCATTAACGGCAATGACGGCGGGATCTACGAAAGCTTTGACGGCGCGCGCAGCTGGAACTTCGTAGGGAATCTGCCCGTGACGCAGTTCTATAAGATTGACGTGGACATGAACGCGCCGTTTTACAACGTGTGTGGCGGAACGCAGGATAACTATTCGTTTTGCGGCCCTACGCGCACGAACAACAACAACGGCATCCGCAACTCCGATTGGTTTGTCACCAATGGTGGGGATGGCTTTCAGAGCCGTATTGACCCGAAGGATCACAACACCATTTACGCAGAGTCGCAAAACGGTGGCCTTGTGCGATTCGACCGTCGCACGGGTACCAGTGTACGTATTGTGCCCGAGGAGGAGATCGGTGAAGACCCGGCGCGCTGGTACTGGGACGCCCCGGTAATCATCAGCCCGCACAACAACACGCGGCTTTACTTCGGTTCACAGCGCCTGTACCGGTCGGATGATCGTGGTGACAGTTGGAAGCCGGTGTCGCCTGATCTCTCGCGCAATCTGCCGCGTACCGCCATGAAGATGCTGGGCCGGCTCTGGAGCGTGGACGCAGTCGCGCGGAACAGCTCCACCTCGTATGCTGGCAGTATCACCACCGTTGCAGAATCACCGAAGGTTGAAGGGCTCATCTACGCCGGCACCGACGACGGATTGCTGCAGATCACCGAAGATGGTGGGCAGACGTGGCGGAAGGTGGCCAGCATTCCGGGTGTACCGGACACGTCGTTCGTGGCGTACATCACGGCTTCGCCGCATGACGCCAATGTGGCCTACGCGGCAATCAACAACTTCAAACGCGGCGACTTTACGCCGTACCTCGTGCGCACCGCGGATCGTGGCCGCAGCTGGACGCTCGTGTCGGCCACCTTACCGGAGCGTGGTCCCACGCATGTCGTGCGCGAGGACCCCGTGAAGCCGGGGCTGCTTTTCGCCGGCACTGAGTTTGGTCTGTACGTGTCGTTCGACCACGGCGCGCGTTGGCAGCCGCTGCGCAATGGATTGCCGCCCATTGCGGTGTACGACATTGCGATACAGCCACAGATGCATGATCTCGTGGTGGCCACGATGGGGCGCGGTATTTACGTGCTGGACGACTATGCGCCGTTGCGTGAGCTGGCTCCGGAAACGTTGCGCGCTGAAGCCGCGGTACTTGGTGTGTCGCCAGCGTATCAATTTCAGCAGGCCTCACCACTTGGCGGCAATGGTGTGTCGTTCCAGGGTGCGTCGCTGTACGTGGCACCGAACCCTCCGGTGGGTGCGACCATCACGTATCATCTGCGCACGGCGCTCCGCAGTGCACGGCAGCTCCGCCAGCAGCGCGAAGTCGCCTTGAACCGGTCGGGTGCTGATGTTCCATTCCCGGGATGGCCCGCGCTCAAAGATGAACAGAATGAAGAAGCGCCGGCCATTGAAGTGGAGATCAGCGATGCGAGCGGCGCCATTGTGTCACGGTTTGACGGCACCAACAGTGGCGGCAGTAATCGTGTCACCTGGAACCTGCGCTGGCCAAGTGTAACGCCGGTGCAAGGCGCTGTGGGTGGTGGTGCCGGTGGCTTTGGTGGCGCTGGTGGTAATGCGGGCACGCTTGGCGGTAACGGACCGTTGGTGGCACCGGGTACCTATCGCGTGCAGCTGTTCAAGCGCGTGAAAGGGGTTCGTACCGCGCTCACGCAACCGTCATCGTTTGCGGTGCAACTGTTACCCAACGCCACCATGACTCCCGCTGAGCGGGTGCAGGCGGTGGCGTACTACCGCGATGCGCAGCCCTTGCAGCGGCAGGTGCTTGGTGACAATGCGCTCATGGCTGAAGTGAGTACGCGTTTGGATGCGTTGCTGCGCGCGGTGGAACAGATCACCAAGCCCACAACACTGGATGCCGAGGTGCGCGCGGCCGTTGTGAAATTGCGTGGTATCCGTGAACAGCTGAATGGTGACAACACACCGGGTCGCTATGCCGAGCCCACCGAAACGTCACTGCTTGGGCGATTGAATACCGCATTGGGCGGTGGTGGGCTCAGCGGCCCCACGATGACGCAGCGGCAGCAGCTCGACATCGTGCAGCAACGGTTCCCCGCTATCCATGCGGCCATCACCGCCTTTGTTAACACCGACCTCGCCGCGCTGGAGCGGAAGGCGGAGGCGGAAGGCGCCCCGTGGACACCGGGGCGCCTCATGAAATAGCGGAACAGGAGGACCGGGGGTGCGGTGATCGGCTAGCGGCGGATGAAGAAGTACAGGACCCCATGAAAGCTGGCGAGTAGCGCGCGGTTGCCATCATCGGACACCCGTGCAAACCACGATTCGGCTTCGGCAGCTCCGCCGCGCGCTTTCCAGCCACTCCCGGTGTTCACGGCAAACGAGGCGCGGCTGAGTAAGAGCGTGCCGGCCGCGTCGTGCACCACAATCTGCCCACCGCCGCCGCCGCCGCCGCGCGTGGAGGCGGTGATGTACCGGCCATCCGGCGTGATGTGTACCGTGCGTTGTCCGCCATCAGTGCCTGAACGCTCCCAGAGTTGGGTTGCCGTTGTTCCAAGCGCGAAGAGACGTACACCCGATTCCTGGACACCAACCGCCGCGCGCGTTCCGTCGGCGCTCATGTCCACCCAGTACACGCGGCTGCCAACTGACTGCGTGGCGCGCGACCAGTTATTGGTGCCCCCGTCGCGCGTATAGTAGTGCAGCCGTCCTCCCCAGTCGCCGGCGAGAATCCGGTCGCCGTCGGGGGAGATGGCCAGTTGTCGCAACTCGCTGTTAGAGCAGCCTGGGCACGGAATGAGCTCGCGGAAAACCCGCTGCTGTGTTTGCAGGTCAAACACGGCAATGTAGGTCGTGCCGGGATCCGCATTTGACGTCGTAAACCGTCCACCGTAGGCGACGTATCGGCCGTTGCTTGAGAAGTCGATAGCCCGGAGTTGGGTGGTGGTACTGTCCACATACACCGGGGTGACCCGGTTGGGTGCGTTCCAGTCGTGGAGGGTGAATCGAAACCCGCCCGACCCGACCCATCGACCATCGTTGGAGATCGCCACGCCCATGATCTCACCGTTGGCAGCCAGAGGCGTTCCTGACGAGGCCAATGACGAACCGCTAAAGAAGAACAAGCGTTCGTTATGTGAGCCCGCTACGGTACGGGATCCGTCCGGCGTCATGGCCACCGCCCAACTGGTCGCACCGACGTTGTGCCGTGCCTCGATGTTGCCAGCTGCGTCCAGAAAGAGCAGGTCACGCGTGGTGGCGGTGCCGTCAACGGATGGCGTTACCACAATCCGTTCGAAATTCGAGGAGGCAGCTCCGGCAAAGAAGCCTTGTGAACCGACCAGCACGCTGTCCCGCAGGTTGAAGACGCTGTTGGCACCGCCACCACCACCGCCGCCACTGCCACCACCGCCGGACGCCGTAACGGTGATCGTGGCTGATCCCCGAATCCCGTCTACCGTAGCGGAGA
The DNA here is from genome assembly GCA_947463135.1 of Gemmatimonadota bacterium. Lineage (GTDB taxonomy): Bacteria > Gemmatimonadota > Gemmatimonadetes > Gemmatimonadales > Gemmatimonadaceae > Gemmatimonas. Next base: position 7,968 of record CANHTA010000022.1, on the reverse strand, counting down.
TGGTGGCGGTGCCGATGGCGACGGCAGACACAGTGCCGGTGCCCGACACGGTGGCCACGGCTGGGGTACTGCTGCTCCATGTGACCGCGCGTCCGGTGAGCGCTGCGCCGGCGGCGTCGCGCGCCGTGGCGATGAGCACTTGCACACCACCAATCACCAGGGAGGCGGTGGCGGGGGTAACCACCACGGAGGCAACCGGGGAGGCGGTGACCGTGATGGACACAGTCGCCGTGGCCGTGGCCGCAGCGAAGGTGGCGGACCCGGTGGCCGTGGCGGTCACGGTGATGGTGGTCGTGCCCGGTGCCACCGCCGAAACCACCCCGGCGCTCGACACGGTGGCCACGCTGGGGGTGGTTGTGCCGTAGGTCAGGGTGGCGGTTGGGGCGCCCGCGGGTTGCACCACGCCGGGGGTGAGCGCCTGGGTCTGCCCCACGCCCAGGCTTGCTGCGCTGGGGATTACGCTGACGCTGGTAATGGCCGCGGGGAGCGGCGCCACGGTGATGGTGGCGGAGCCGGTGATTCCGTCTACGGTGGCGGTGATGGTAGCGGTGCCGGCCGCGACGGCGGACACGGTGCCGGTGGCCGAGACGGTGGCCACGGCGGGGGTACTACTGCTCCATGTAACCGCGCGTCCGGTAAGCGCTGCGCCGGCGGCGTCGCGCGCCGTGGCGGTGAGCGTTTGCACACCACCAACCACCAGGGAGGCGGTGGCGGGGGTGACCACCACGGAGGCAACCGGGACAGTGGTCGTTGGGGGGCCTCCTCCCGGATTCACGGGTGTTGTCCCGCCCCCGTCGGAGCAGGCCATCATGACCGCCAGCATTACGGTCAGCATTTTCGCACAGCGCGTTGCCGCAAGGCGATTCACCGGTACGATCACAAGCCGTTCCCTCTCCGCTGTTGGATGACACGCTGTGGTGAATGTGAGAAACACGTGACGAGCTATTGGTGGGTCCGAACGGATACGATGCGCTGCATTGGTGTGTTGCCAGCGGTTATGCCACGTCGGTACCGCCGTCGGGGAGAAACAATGGCCGCGCCAGCCCGCCCGAGTCATCGTAGAAGCGGACGGCGTGTGGTGTGAACTGCTTGGCCAGAAGAATGATCTGTCCGGTGTGGCCGGCGAAGTGCTCTACCACGTGGTACAAGGCGGAGAAGATGGTGGTTTCCCGCCCCTGAATACGGCGGGGATGCCCGAGCGTTGATGGATGAAGCGTGGCCAGAACCGCATCGGCAGCCTGCACGGCGTCGTGCAAGTGGCCCAGCAGGGCATCGTGCGTGGATTCATGCGTGGACTCATGCTCGAGGCCACCAGTGGCCGCGAATTCCTCCTGGCGCCGCCGGACATCGGGCGCACCACCGATACCGCTTACCACCCACTGGCGAATGTTGCCGGCGAGATGCAGCACCAGATTGCCCACGCTGTTGGCCCCGGGATTCGGGCGCCACCAGAGCTCTGCATGGGGGACGGTGCGGACGGCGGCGGTGATCTTGGCCGGGTATTCCACGTGCAGGTAATAGCGCGAGCGCTCGAGAAATCGCGTGGCGAGATCGAGATCGGTCATGCGGGATCCGTTGAAGGAAAGGAGTACAACTTCCACACGGTTGGTCGATGGCTTACGGCACCGCGCTGGTCACCCACGCGGTGTACCACAGGTCGCGCAACATTTCCGCCCCGGCGGCTAAGCGGGCAGCGGCAAACGCTTTCTGTTCCGGTGTTGCCGTTTCGGGTTGAAACGCGGTGGCCTTGTCGAGTGCATACAACCGATCGAGTTCACCAAACGACGTGTTCAGATACGCGATGACGGCGGTGCGCACATCGGGGAACTGCTGCGGCGCATGCGTCATGTAGCTGGTTACGTCGGGGGCCTTCAGGTGCGCCTGCACAAACGCCGATTCGAAACGCCCGTGAAAGCGATTGTCGGTGGTGTAGCCCTTGGGATTCTCCCCCACCCAGCCATTATGATGCTTGGTGGTGTGATGCGGGTTGGACCCATCGGCCACATAGTGTCCGAGAATGCCGGCATCATCAATAATGCGTTGCTCAATCCACGCGCGCACCGTGGAATCGGGCGCAATACGCCACAAGCGAAAATCAATACGTAACCGTTGCACCTGTTCGATAATCGCAAACGGCAGCAGCCCAACGGTGTTGGGGGCCACGCCGCTGCGTCGCAGCGAATCGGCGTAGGCCCAGCGATTGGGCGCGGCCAACGCGTTCCGTAGCACCGTGGGCTCCACCAGATCCATGTCGATGTAGTGATCGGGGGATGTGCCACCCTCAAGCGCCGGATCAAGCCGTCGCTCCACGTTGGACTTCCACCGATCGGGCTCCGGATTGAGATACGCCAACTGCGCGGCTGCGTTGCGAAGAAACGCCGGGGCATCCGCCGGCAACTGCTGTGCGGCGGTGAGTCCAATAAGGCGATGCCCTGCGTCGCCCCATGCTGCGAGCGGCATGGGTAGCAGTAGCAGCAACGCGGCCGCGGCCGCGACACCGGCAACTCGTGGTCGTGTTGTGCGCTTGGATGGACGCGTCATAGCGTGAGGTAGCTCCATTCTTTGGTGAAGGGAATGCTGCTGAGCAGCACGCCACGGTTCGGCTGTACCAGCAGGCGATCGCTGGGATTGATGCCGATGCCACGTTGCGCATCGTACAACCCCGGTTCCACCGAGAAGGTCATCCCTTCCTGCACCACGGTATCATCGCCCAGTGCTAAGAATGGTGGTTGGTGTCCTTCAAAGTTTGTCCCCTGACCATGACCGGGGCGGTGGTAGATGAAGTCTTGCATTCCGGCTTTGATCTGATGCGCGTGCACCTTCTGCGCGATCTCCGAACAGACCGCTCCGGGTTTGGTTTCCTCCACCATGATCTGCACCGTTTCCGCCACCACCTGCCACATCCGGTCATGGGCCGGCGTGCTTGGGGTGATGATATAGTTGCGGTATCCTTCCCCTCCGAAACCGCCAAGCAGAATGTCACAGTTCACGTACACCGGCTGTCCACGTTGCAGCTTGGTGTGGAAGAACTGATTGGGGTGCGGGTAGGCGGTGGCGACACCGGCCCGCACGTAGTTGCCGGTCACCTCAATCCCCACGGCGCTGTGCGGTTTACCATCGCGCTGCACATCGCGCATCATGAGGTTGATGCCGTAGCTGGAGAGCGCTTGCCCCACTTGGTAGTCGGTGGCGTTGGTGCCGTGCTCAAGGATGTAATCGCGCGCAAACGCGTGGATCTTGTCGAAGTAGCGGTAGGCGCGTTGAATCAGTGCAATTTCCTCGGGCGTCCGGATCATGCGCATGGCCAGGCACAGATCACTGATGTCTACCTGCCGGGCCTGTGGCAGGATGCGCGAGAAGGTGTGCTGGCTGCTTGGTGTGAGCTCCCGGTCGAGCCCGATGGTTTTGGTGGACAACCCGCGGTCGGCGAGATGGGTTAAGACCCAAGCCCAGAGATCCACGCGGTTTCCGCGGCGGTTCTCCCCGCGGTTGGGGAAGCCGCCCTCCGCGTGCGGATAACAGAAGTAGCTGTGGTTTTCCGTGCTCCACCACGAGGCGATCAGGTCGCGATCAATGGAAGGCGCATACCAGTACAGGGTGTCGGGCTCATCCACCATCAGCAGCGCCCATGTGGTGCGCTCGCCGCTGCCGCGAAAGCATCCGGAGAAGTAGACCAGGTTGGGGTCGGTCTGCAGCAGGATGGCATCAACGCCCCGCGCTTTGGCGGCGAGGCGCAGCCGTTGGCAGGTGGCCTTGTACCAGGTGAGGGGGAGCCGGTCCACGCCGACAGGCGCTGGTGTGGGGTGATACGGGTTGGGCACCAGCAGCTTTTCGGATCCGTCGAGTGGTGCCGACGGCGGCAACGCCGCGAGATCGGCCGACGCGGCTGCCGTGGCCGCAAGGGAGAGTCCCATGCGACGGACGAAATCGCGACGAGTGGACATGAGTGCGGGGGTGGGTGTGGGGACTATGCGGGGGCTGCTTGATGCGCGTACACAGTGACACCCCGCACCACGGCGCGGCAAGAGCCGTGGGGATATGCCGTAGGGTTCCCGATGCCACGCGCGACAATCTCCTTCCGCAACGGAAGTCGTGACATGAAACGTGTGGGGATGCGCCAACATCAGCGAGAAACCAGAGCCATCTCGATTGATCATCAACCGGGAGAAACGATCACGGGGGCCATGCCGGTATTGGCATGGCCCCCGTGGGACCCCCCCCTCGATGATCGTCCTCAGTAGCGCAAAAAGTAGCGCTGGATCTCCAGCGGATCCCGTGTCTTGGTGAGTGCCACCATCAGCAGAATGCGCGCCTTGGCCGGCGTGAGGTGCTGCGCGGTAATCATCGGGGGGGCGGGTGGCTGTTGCGGCGCCCGTGTGCTATCGGTGCGCATGGCATCGCCCGTCGTGGCCGGTCTGGGTTCGGGCCTGGGCGCGTCGGGATCGCGGGCGGCGCTCATGTTGTCGCCGTAGGCGAACACGGTCACCACCACCACGCCGGCGCGCCGTAACGCGGTATAGACGTCTGATTCCGCGCGCGTCATGCCATTGCTCGCCACCGCCACTCCGGCCGGTGGTGTGTCGTAGCGTGGCCCGGTGCCGCCGGGATACGAATACGCGAGCTCCACCCGCGGGAGCGAGTCCACCTGCCGCAGATCAAACTCACTGGTCTTCCCGTGCCGGCGTGTCGGCGTATACAGGAAGTCCGGGCCGTTGCCGCCCACCACGCCAAGCATTCCCATCTCACCGCCGCTGAATCCACCGGTGCGTTGATACAGCTTCCGCACCTCGCGCGCAGAGATAATCCGATCGTCCATCACCACCATGACCCCTTTCCCAACGGCCTGCGGTGCCGCCGCCACCCGCACGGCGGCCAGCAGATTGATGGGGCCATCAGGACTGATCCCGGTGGCTGGCCGCTGCGCGCCCACCACGATCACCGGCTTGTCAGATCGCACCGTGAGGTAGAGAAAGAATGCCGTCTCCTCCAGTCGATCGGTGCCGTGCGTGACGACCACCCCGGCCAGATCTTTCCGATCGGTGAGCACCTGCTCCACCCGCTTCGACAGCGCCAGCCACTGCGCGGGCGTGATCGACGTGCTCGGCACATTGGAGAACTGCTCCGTCTCGATCTGCGCAAAGCGCGTCAGTTCGGGTACGGACGCAATGATTTGCTCGGCCGTCAGGGTACCGGCGCGATAGCCGCCGAGCGAGCCCGGCGCGTCCTGCACCCCGGCAATGGTGCCACCGGTGGCGATCACCAGCACTTTGGGCACGCGCGGGTTCGCCCGGTTCTCCTCGGGTACCTGCGCGTCCAGCAGCACGGCCGAGCCGAGGAGTAGAGCAACAAGCCGGCGCAGCATGGGGGCGACGGCCATGGTCGCGTGGGGAAAGGAGCGGATCACTGCGGCAGTCGGGTATAGGTGGCGAAGGTGACCCCGGTGGTGCGGCCGTCGGCGTCCTCGCGCATGTAGATCACGGCGATGGTCTGATGATCGGGGGAGAGCACGTTGGTGAGCCGTTGCGTCACGCGGCCGTTGTTCTTGTTCACGATTTCGTTGACGGAGGCATTCACGGTGCGCACCGCCGCATGGGTTTGCCCGGCGTTCCCGGTCACGGGCATGTCGCGTCCGTCAAATTCGGTGGTGTACCACCAGCGTGTGGTATCGCCGCGGGCGTTGACGGATTGAATGGTGACCTTCATGCCCGCCGCGCCGAACGGTTCATAGGTCATGATGTTGCTGGCCGGAGCGGCGGCCTCGGACTTGAGCAACCAGCGCCCGAAGCGCGGATTCGATGGCGGCGCACTGGTTTGGGCGGAAACGTCCTGGACGGTGATGCCGAGCAGGAGGGCGGAGAGGAATGACAGCACAGACCGGGGCATCGGCGGGCTCGCAGAAGAGGGATAGGGCCATTCTGTCGCCTGTCGCTGCTCCGAACAAGGAGCAGACGGCATTCCCGTCTTCGTTGGAACGGTTGGGTGGTGTACTTTCCGAGGTTCCCCCGCGTTTCCGACCGTTCAGCCAGAGTGTTCTGTGGCCAACATCCTGCAGCGTCTCCCCGCCGGCGAGAAAGTCGGCATCGCCTTTTCCGGCGGACTCGACACCAGCGCCGCCCTGCATTGGATGCGGGAGAAAGGGGCGGTTCCGTACGCCTATACCGCGAATCTTGGACAGCCGGACGAAACCGACTACGACGAGATTCCGCGCAAGGCCATGGCCTACGGGGCCGAGCAGGCACGGCTCATTGAATGCCGAGCCAACTTGGTGGCCGAGGGGCTTGCGGCGTTGCAGTGTGGCGCCTTCCACATCACCACCGCCGGTGCGACCTACTTCAACACGACGCCCTTGGGGCGCGCGGTCACGGGTACGATGCTCGTGGCCGCCATGCGTGAGGATGACGTCAACATCTGGGGTGATGGCAGCACGTTCAAGGGCAACGATATCGAGCGTTTTTATCGCTATGGGTTGCTCACGAATCCGTCGCTGAAGGTGTATAAGCCGTGGCTTGATCAGCAGTTCATCGATGAACTTGGTGGACGCACGGAGATGTCGGAGTATCTCATCAAGAGCGGCTTCGACTACAAAATGAGTACGGAAAAGGCGTACTCCACCGACTCGAATATCCTCGGGGCCACGCACGAGGCGAAGGATCTGGAGTTTCTGCAGAAGGGGATGCATATCGTCCAGCCGATCATGGGCGTGGCGCACTGGCGTGATGAGGTGGCCGTGGCGCGCGAGACGGTCACGATCACGTTCGTGGAAGGGTATCCTGTCGCGATCAACGGTCAGGAATTCGACAGTGCCCTCGCGCTGTTCATGGAAGCGAACGCGATTGGCGGCCGTCATGGCCTCGGCATGTCGGACCAGATCGAGAACCGGATTATCGAGGCGAAGAGCCGTGGCATCTATGAGGCCCCCGGCCTCGCGCTGTTGTACATCGCGTATGAGCGCCTGGTCACGGGCATCCACAACGAAGACACGATTGAGCAGTACCGCATGAACGGCAAGAAGCTTGGCCGCTTGTTGTATCAGGGGCGCTGGCTTGATCCGCAGTCGCTGATGCTGCGCGAGTCCGCTCAGCGCTGGGTGGCCAAGGCGGTGACGGGTGATGTGACGATCGAATTGCGTCGTGGGAATGACTACTCGATCATGGACACGAACAGCCCGAATCTTACGTACAAGCCTGAGCGTCTCACGATGGAGCGCGGTGAAGCGTTTTTCACACCGCTGGATCGGATCGGTCAGCTCACGATGCGTAATCTGGATATCATGGACACGCGCGAGAAGCTGGTGGTTTACACGGAGGTGGGCCTGCTGCAGTCCACGGGTGCCACTGGTGTGCCGCAGTTACCGAGCGGTGAGAAGTAGCACGCGCGCACTGTTCAGATAGCAACGGAAAGCAACGGATTCGCCCCGTGTGTATACCGGGATGAATCCGTTCTTCTCTGTTCATATTTGTTGCTATCCGTTTAGGCAGGAACCGCCCGTTTCCGTTGGTATCCGTTGTAGGATGCGTGGGATACCAACGGAACCAGACGGTTCCAGCGTGAACGGATACGAACGGATACCAACCGAGAGCAACGGATTCGCCCCGTGTGTATACCGGGATGAATCCGTTCTTCTCTGTTCATATTGGTTGCTATCCGTTTAGGCAGGAACCGCCCGTTTCCGTTGGTATCCGTTACAGCGAGGCGTGGGATACCAACGGAACCAGACGGTTCCAGCGTGAACGGATAGGTACGGATACCAACCGAGAGCAACAGATTCGCCCCCGTGTTTATTCCGGGATGAAATCCGTTCTTCTCCGTTCATATTGGTTCGTATCCGTTTAGGCAGGAACCGCCGGTTTCCGTTGGTATCCGTTGTGAGGATGCGTGGGATACCAACGGAACCAGACGGTTCCAGCGTGAACGGATACGAACGGATACCAACCGAGAGCAACGGATTCGCCCCGTGTTTAATCCGGG
>CANHTA010000021.1 GCA_947463135.1 Gemmatimonadota bacterium | reverse complement strand
GGGTGACCAAGGGGTGGGTGATCAGTTTCATTTTGCGCGCTTCATCCCCTTGCTTGCGCAGCGAGGCGCCCGTGAGGTGGTGGTGAGCTGCCACCCCGGCGCCGTGGCCCTCTTTCGCGCCAGCGGATTGAACGCGGTGGCGGCCGGCAGTGCGCCAGCCTGCGATTGGTATGTGCCGTTACTGTCCCTGCCACATGTGCTGGGTACCGACCGCGACGTGGCCAGCCACGGCATTCCGTATCTGCGCACGACACCCGCCGGATCGGTGCCCCCCACGGTGGTGCCGGGAGCACCGCGGCGTTTTGGATTGGTGTGGAAGGGGAACCCCGACTTTCTGGCCACGGAGCTGCGCGACTTGGACGCCGCGCTCCTCCCGGCGCTCCTGGACATCCCCAATATCGAGTGGGTGTGGCTCCAGTACGGCGAGGCACCCCGCTTTCACCATCCGGCCCTCACCGTCCCGCCGCTCTCGTCGGAGTGGCTGGATACCGCCGAGCTCCTCGCCTCGCTTCACGGGGTGGTGTCCGTGGATACCAGCATGGCACACCTGGCGGGGGCGATGGGGCTGCCCGGCTATGTGCTTCTGCCGCACGCCCCCGACTGGCGCTGGGGGCTCGAGGGGGAGGTCACTCCCTGGTACCCTTCCCTCACCCTCCTGCGACAACCGGCCCCCAGAGACTGGGGCTCCGTGGTGGACGAACTCCGTCGTCGGCTGGCGTAGCGGTTTCTCCCCAGCGCGCGTGCCGGGGAACGAATGGCCTGATGTACCCGCTGTTCCCGCATGCGGCGGCAGAAAATGCCGCGTGAGAGCACGGCGGTGCGACACACACCGCGGCGGCGAGGTTGCATAGTGTTGCCATGTAACAACTTACACATGGCACGGAATATGCTTTCCCCGCCGGCGGGATGCTGCCGTATGGCGGCTACGTGTATACCGGTCCGGGCACCACTAAGGTGGCGTTCGGCCTTCACCATCGTGTGTCGCCATGAAACGTGCTCCTGTCTTCCGTCGTGCGTCAACGCCAACACGAAATGGCGGCACCGAGCGTGGGCTGTCCACCGGCAAGGCGCTTGGGCAGCGCAGTCGCATGCTCCACGAGCGCGGCATCGCCTTGATGGCGCAGGACCAATCGGCGGAAGCCATCCCCGTGCTGAACCAGGCGCTGGCGCTGGCACCGGATGATCACAACCTCCGGCAATGCCTCGCCCGGGCGTACTTCACGGTGGGGGACATGGGCGCCGCGCTGCGCGAGTACAACGAGATTGCCACGCGGTTCCCGCATCGCGGTGACGCCTTCAGTAATCTCGCCGGCGTGCTCTCCACGATGGGCCATCAGGAGTTGGCGTTCAACGCCATTGACCGGTCGCTGGCCATCGACCCGGGCAACACGCAGGCCATGCTCAACCTGGCCGAGATTTTAAAGAATCTGGGCGACTGGGCCGGCGCACGTGACGTGTATGCGGAGGCCTTAAAGGTGGACCCGCAGTCTCATAAGCTGCACATGCAGTACGGCATGACAATGGTGGCCCTTGGTGAGTGGCCAGCCGGGTGGGCGGAGATGGAGCACCGCGAGTTTGAACCGGGGGTGAACGTCCACACCGATTCCGTTGAAGCCCCGCGCTGGGATGGGCGGGCGTCCATTGAGGGGAAGACCGTCCTGATTATGCACGAACAGGGGCTCGGGGATTCCATCATGGGCGTGCGCTTTGCGCGCGATCTCGCTGCCCGGGGCGCCCGTGTGCAGATGCGAACCCCCCCGCACTTGGTGGGGTTGCTCAGCCAGGCCCCCGGCGTGGAGGGGTGTTCGGAGGTAGGCAGCCCGTTACCGCCGCACGATTTCTATGTGCCACTCATGTCGCTCCCGGCCTGTCTGGCGCTTGAACCGTCCCACCTCGACGGCGAGCCGTATCTCATACCGCAGGGCGAGTGCCCGGCACCGATCGCCGCTCTGCTCCCCAAGGACGGCATCCCCACCGTGGCCCTCAGTTGGCAGGGGAACCCGCGCCACTCCAACGACCGGCGACGGTCCATCAGTGGTGAGTTGCTGGCGCCCGTCTTTGACCTCCCCGGCGTCCGCGTGGTGGCGTTGCAAAAGTATCCCACCGTGCAGGAGCTGCTCCCGGTGGCCATGCAGGAGCGGGTGGTAGACCTGGCACAAGTGTGCGACACGTTTGTGGAATCCGCCCATGCCGTGCGGCGTGTGGACTTGGTGGTGACGGTGGATAGCGCGATGGCGCATCTGGCCGGGGCAACCGGGACGCCCACGCTGCTCTGCCTACCGTTCACCCCCGACTATCGCTGGCAACTCCAAGGCGATACCACGCCATGGTACCGCAACATGACCGTGTTGCGTCAACCCGAAGCCTTTGCGTGGGAGCCGGTGATCCACGAGATCGTGGCCCGCGTGGCCGCATTGCGGTAGCGAACGCGTACCCGAACTCGCGCGCGTAGCCGAGCCGTCAGGCGGCCGACGGCTCAGCAGCGCATACTGTTGCGCCGAGCGCGTCACGTACCGTTTGCAGCGTGGCGCGCCATCCACCCGTGGCCGACTGGCGGAAGCCGCGCACACTGGTGTACCAGCGCGCGGCCGGCGTTTCCGCCGCCCAGCGCCAGTCGAGCCCAACCCGGGGCAGCAACAGCCAACAGGGAACGCCAAGTGCCCCCGCGAGGTGCGCCACGGCACTATCCACCGTGATCACCAGATCAAGCGCACGCAGCGCCACGGCGGTATCGGCAAAGTCGGTGATATGCGCCGCATGATCATGCAGCACCACCCTCTTGGGCGGCTTCACACCACCTGGCCCAACCGGCACCCCGGCCTGGAAACTCACCCACGTCACCCCGGCGAGCGTCCAGAGCGGTTCGAGCGCCGCAAAACCACACGACCGATGCATGTCGTTCACATGGGTGGCACTCCCCGCCCATACCAAACCCACTCGGGGCCCCGGTGCGCGTGTCCAGGCCACGTCGGGAAGCCGTCGGTCGGATGGCGGCGTGAGATACGGCGCCCCTGAGCCCATAACGGCCTCGTGGCCATCCAACCCCAATCGATGGGAGAGGCCGGTGAGTGGCACATGCACCTCATGCGCGGGCACAGGGTCGCCGAAGGCGATCACCTCATCGGCCAGCGCCGAGGCACGCAACAGCGCCACCAACGGCGCTGGGCATTGCAGGATCACGTGTGCCCCGCGCGCGCGGAGCAGCGGAAGGTGGCGCGCAAATTGGAGGGTATCGCCATACCCCTGTTCCGCATTCACCAGGAGCACCCGGCCCGCGAGCGTCTCACCCTGCCAACGCGGCGTCACGGCGGTACGACGCTGTTGGGCGAGCGCCTCCATGCGCTCGCGCCATTCGTATTCGGCCCACCCGTCTGCCCACGCACCGCGGGCCAGCAACGAGACCGCCAGATTGAAGTGCGTGCCCGCCTCAGTGGGGGCAACGGCCAATACGGCACGGGCCTCCTGCTCGGCCAGCGCGTAGTGCTCCAGGCAATTATATGCCGCCACCAGATTCGCCCGGCTCAGCAGGTGCGATGGTTGCAGCTGCAACGCGCGCCCATACGCGGTCACCGACTCCGCCACACGCCCCGCCGTTTGCAGCGCCCGCCCCAAACCGTACCACGCGAGTTCATCGGTGGCGTTGAGTGATGTGGCGCGGGTAAGGGGCGCCACCGCCTCGGCCGCACGTCCGGCCGCCACCAGGGCATTCCCCAAATTCAGCAACACGGGTGCCGCACGCGGCAGCTCGGTGGCCAACGGCTTGAGGAGGCTGATCGCACCGGCAGGATCGCCGGTTTCAAGCCGCAACACGCCAAGCGCATTACGAATCCCCACATGCGTGCGACAGCGGCGGTACGCGTGCTCCAGCATCGCACAGGCGCGCACGGAGTCACCGCCACGCGCCACGGCCAGCGCCTCAGCGTACTGCGTCTCGGCGTCCTGCACGTCAGTCAGCTGGACAGCCGTGCGCGGCGCGCGCGGGGTTCGCGGATGACCGCATGAGCAACGCGCGCCGCTCAGGCGAGCGGGGCGAGCTCCTCACGCGCGGGGTAGCACGAGAGACTGATGGGCTGCTGCATCGAGAATCCCTCGTTCCCGCTCACCATCTGTATGGCGCGACGCGTGACGAGATTGAACACGAGGGGTGCACGGAAATTCGCCGTCACGACGCCGCGCGTTTCCGCCGGCAACGCCAGCATCACCAGCGCAATCACGTCCGTGGGATCGGTAATCTCCAGCAGGGCGTAATCCGACGGCGTGAGGTCGAGCGAGTACCCGGGATTCGCGACAAACGGGTCACTCAACACAAATGTGGGATACGGCGCCGTGACACCCTGGAGCCACCACACCCCCTCACGAGCGGCTGGCTGCAGCGTGTATTCACTACACCCCGGAAAGCCCCACAGCGGGCTGACAAACTGCATGACCACAGGAGCAATCGGGTCATTCTCCAGTACGGCTGCGCTCTGATACATAACTCTTAGAGGTAGGTGGTAAGGCTGAGACCAAGGACACGTGACGTTGCACTCATGGCGGCCTGGTAGAGCGTCTGGCGACCAACCAGCTCGACCATGGCTTTATCGATCTCGGTATCACGCAGATCAGCGCGTTGTGATTGGAGGTTGATCTCGATGGTGTCGAGGCTCAGCCGTGACGCGTCCAGATCGTTGGTACGGGCACCCACCGAGCCAATGAGCGCCTGCACGTTGCCGTTGGCGGCGGTAAGCCGCTCCCCAGCCGCGAGAATATCGGCTGGGTTGTTGTTGCCCAGCGCCGTAGACAGGCTCCGGAGCGACTCCAGCACGTCGGTGTTGAGAAACACCTCGGTGGCGTTGTGCGTGGGGGTGATGAACTTGTTGTCGCTGATTTCCACGGTGGGGTTCCCACTCGGATTCACCGGAACACCGGCAAGCTCGAGCGCCGAGAAGGTGCCCACGGCGGGTGCCGGGTTTTTCAGCGGCGCTTCGCCGGCGCGATTCCCCCCAAACAGAAACTCATCGCCGAACCGGGTATTCCCGAGGCTGGCGGCGAAGCTGAGCAGTTGGTCCACTTCGGCCTTTGCGGCCAGCCGTGATTGCGAAAAGGCGGTGGCATTGCTCTGGGTGATACTCAACTCCGCCCCGCGGTCCAGCAGGTTGGTCAGCTGCGTTAAAACCCCTTCCTCCGCCTGTGTTTTGGCGGCGGCCAGGTCAATGTTGCGCCGGAATTGATTCAGGGCACGCAGGGAACTGCCAATGCGCACCACCTGCCCACCATTGGCGGGGTCGTCCGAGATCTTCCGGAGCCGAATACCGGTAGAAATGTCTTCACGCGCCCGATCCATCCCCTGCAAACCCTGTTGCAGGCGGAATTGGCTGTTTCGCTTGATGATGGCATTGGTGACGCGCATCGCTGGATATCGGAAGTCGTTAAAAGCTGCGGCCGATCAATTCGGCAACGTGCAGGACATGGTGCGGGAACAGCGGGTTGGAGCGGCAGAACTGACCTGGTGCGGAAGCTCGCGTGGAAGATCCGACTCGGCTAACTTTGCCGGGTAGGAAGTCTTGCACGGTCACGGTGATGGCCCACGGGTTCCGATGTGCGGGATCTGCAGGTCATATCGTCCCTCCCACGGTTCTCATGGCCACCATTCTCCACGTTGATGACGAACCGAACGTCGGCCTCCTGCTTGAGGACACGCTCGCACGGGTCGGACACACCCCAGTAGGTGCACGGAGCGTGCCAGAGGCGCTGCAGCTGCTGGAGCGCGGGGGGATTGACCTCATCATCTCCGATTATCGCATGCCCGGGTTAACCGGGCTGGAATTCCTGCAGCTGCTCACGCGCGAAGGCTACGACATTCCGTTGATCATGCTCACGGGACATGCCAGCATTGAGCATGCCGTGATGTCGATCAAGGCTGGCGCCATTGACTACATCACCAAGCCGGTACGCCCGCAGCAGCTGGAGTTGGCGGTTGATCAGGCGCTGGAGTTCGTCCGGTTGCGGCGCGAAAATGAGACGCTCCGCAAAGAGGTCATGCAGTTCCGGAACGAGCGGCAGATTATCGGTGACTCCCCCGCCATTCGCCGCATCCTCCAAACGGTCTCCATGGCCGCGCCCACGCGCGCCACGGTCCTGCTGCAAGGCGAATCGGGCACGGGTAAGGAGCTGTTCGCCCGTGCCATTCATGATCAGAGTGAGCGGCGCGATAAGCCGTTCATCAAGCTGAATTGCGCCGCGCTCCCTGAGGGGCTGGTGGAATCGGCGCTCTTCGGCCATGAAAAGGGCGCCTTCACCGGTGCCATTAAGCGGGTGGAAGGCGCCTTCGAACGCGCCCACCGGGGCACGCTGCTGCTGGATGAAATCTCGGAAATGCGCCTCGACCTGCAGGCGAAACTGCTTCGCGTGCTTCAGGAGCAGGAGTTCGAGCGGGTTGGTGGCACCGCGCAGATCAAGGTGGACGTCCGGATCATCGCCACCACCAACCGCGATCTGGCCTCGGAAGCGGAGCGCGGCACCTTCCGGCAGGATCTCTACTATAGACTGTCCACCATTCCCGTCCTTATTCCGCCGTTGCGGGATCGCCCGGAGGATATTCCGGTGCTGGCGCTCCGCTTTGCCATGCGCAACGCGGCGGAGCTGGGGAAAAAAATTGACGGGCTCTCGGCGGACGCGCTGGATGCGCTCCAGCAGTTTCCGTGGCCCGGCAACATCCGCGAGCTGCAACATGTGATTGAACGGGCGGTGATCCTCTCGCCCGACCCGATCATCCATCCGCACTGCCTTGAGGGGACGCGCTTCGGGCTCGCCCATTCGCTGGGGGGGCCGTCCACGCGCCCCCGGGCGGTTCCCGCGGCCGGGCCAAGCGCGCCAGCCGCTGGTGGTGCCCCCCCTGCCGTGGCCGTGCGTGACCGCGCCGCCGAGGGTGAGAGCGGCCTCCCTGGTGGGGTTGCCCTCACGTCGCTCAACGTGGCCGACGCCGAGCGGGTGCTTATTCAGTACGCCCTCACCGCTGCGGACAACAACCGCACCAAAGCCGCGGAACTGTTGGGGATCAGCGTGCGAACGCTGCGCAACAAGCTCAACGGCCCCGGAAAAGACGCCGGCAGCCCCGACGACGAATAGCGCCTTCCCCCCGGGTCGGCAACTTTGTGCGTGAACCAACTCGGCAGAAAATGCCGCCTGCACAGGAATGTCGTTGGACGCCTGGTGTGCACTCACGTGCCGCCCAACGTGGCAGCTATCGCGTAAGACTTTGTAATATAACGCGTTAAGCGCATGTACTGAAGAGCACGGCAGGGGTGGGCTGACGATGGCCCGCCCCTTGCTTTTCCATGGAGAGGATACGTTCGCCCCTTCTCCCCGGACCTTACGATGCTCTTCGGACTCATCGATCGCGTTACCTCAGCCCCGCAGCTCAAGTCGGCGCTCGACAAGAGTGTCGAGCGGTCCCGCGGCATCGCCGATCGCGTCTCCAAAGCCACCTTGCAGAACGGGGATGGCTTCGCCCTTGAGGCCCGGGGGGGGAACACCAAGGTCAACGCCAACCCCGTCAACGTGGAAGACGAGATGGTGGCCTTGGCCGATGAACAGCTGCGTTTTCTCGCGACCTCCAAGTTGCTGGAGAAAACCTACGCCAGCCTCCGCACCGCCATTAAGGGTGGAGGTGGCGCCTGATGCCGATTGACCCGATCCGTCGGCCCGGCTTGCTGCCCATTCCCAGTCAGCAAACGGTGCGCCCGATGTTCCGATCGCTTGGCATTGCCGCCAGCGGGATCAGTGCCCAGCGCCAGCGCATGGAAACCATCGCCCAGAACATTGCCAACGCGGACGTCACGCGTGGCACCGATGGCGGCCCGTACAAGCGTCGCGAGGTGGTGTTCGAAGCCGCCACGGCAAAGAACGCCCTGTTCCCCACGGCGCCCAACGTTGGGCTTCCCGGTCGTGCGAACGACGCGGTGTACGGCACGCCGAACATGAACGACACCCGGCGCAGCATCGAGGTGCCCGTGCTCCCCACAACCGGTGGCGTGGAGGGGATCGACGTGGGCCCCAATGGCCAGTACGGCGTGCGCGTGGCCGGGATCGCCGAAGATCAGGGCGAAGGCCGGCTCGTGTACGAGCCCGGCCACCCCGACGCCGACAACAACGGGTACGTCCGCTACCCCGACATAGACACCACGCAGGAGCTCGTGAAGCTCATGGATACCAAGCGCATCTATGAAGCCAACGCCGCGGTCTTTCAGACCGCCAAATCCATGCTCCGCGCGGCCCTCGACATCTAACGCGGCCGCGCCCACCGCGACCGCCGCTGTCCCCCTTCTGATTCGCCCGCTTCTCCGAGATCTGTTATGAGCGTCAACGGCCTGACCAACAGCCTGCTGCCCAATACGGGCGCCACATCGCGCCCCGGCGCCACGCGACCAAACCCCAACGCCGATCGCGCGGCAGCGAACGTCCAGGCGCGTGCGGCGCAGATGGCCGCACTCAAGCCGCAGACGCCGATTGCCGGTCAGGCCGCCGCACAGCACGCGGTGCCCGCGGAGGCCCCAGCTGGCACCGATCCCATGCTCTGGAGCGTCCTGACCACCGACGAGCGGACGTTCTTCGCCAAAACGGCCGCCCTCGGCCCGTTGACGTATGGCCGTCTCAAGGCGGCCACCGCCCCCGCGCCGCCGGCGGCGCGCGGTGTGCGCCTCGATGTCCGCGCCTGATTCGTCACGCTTTCGCCCTCACGACACCACCCATGCAAACGCGACTCGACCTTCTCACCCGCTCGATTCCGGGCATCAGCAGCCAAGACACGGGCATCAAACAGCTGCCCGTGATGGGAGAGGGCGAGAACAGCTTCGGCAACACGTTCACGCGCGTGCTGAACGAGGTGTCTGACGCCCGCGACTACAGCAGCGATCTGACCAAGCGCTTCGCCGCTGGGGAAAACGTGGAGCTCCACCAAGTGATGGCCGCCAGTGAAGAAGCCGGCATTGCCCTTGATATGGTCATCGAGCTACGCAACAAGATGGTTGAAGCGTATCGGTCGGTCATCGCCATGCAGTCCTGACACCGCCTCTTTTTATGAACGAACTGTTGGATTCGCTGTTTGGTCGGATGGGTGGTGGACGCCGGGCCGCCATCGTTGCGGTTGGCGTTCTGGTGACGGCCGCCGTGTTTGGCTTGTCGCGCTGGGCCACCGAACCGGTGATGGTCCCGCTCTACGCCGACGTCCCGGTTGGGAACGTCAAGGCCATGACCGATAAGCTCACCGAAATCGGCATCAAGTACTCCCTCGACCGCGCGGGCACCACCATCTCGGTGGCCAGTGAGGATTTTCCGCGCGCCCGCGTGGATCTGGCGGCCGAAGCCATGCCAAGTGGCGGGCGCCCGGGGCTCGAGCTGTTCGACAAGCCGTCGTGGGGCATGACGGACTTCACGCAGAAAGTGAACTACCGTCGCGCGCTCGAAGGCGAGTTGGAGCGCACCATCGGCAAAATGAAGGACATCAAGGCGGTACAGGTTCATCTGGCCATTGAAGACGAGCAGGTGTTCAAGAAAAACGAACGGCCCTCGAAGGCATCGGTCACGCTGGCCATGCTCAACGGGCAACAACCGCGTTCGGAAACCGTGCAGGGGATTGCCAGCCTTGTGGCCAGCAGCATCGGCGGCCTCGATCCCGAGCATGTCACGGTGGTGGACGAGCGTGGGCAGTCGCTCACCACGAAAGACGGGTCGCTGACTGAGCTCACCAGTCGCCAACTCACGGTGCAGCGCGAAGTGGAATCGTATATGGAGCAGAAGGCCGACAAGCTGCTCTCCAGCCTGGTCGGCGACGGGAACGCCCGCGTACAGGTCGCCGCCACCATCAACTTCGATAAGGTGGAGCGCACCGTTCAGGCGGTGGATCCCGATCGTCAGGCACTGGTCACGGAACAGAAGGCCGAGGTTACCCCCACGGCGCCGCAGCAGGGCGCGGGGTACACCACCACCTCCTCCTCGTTTGAGAACACGCACAGCGTGGAAAGCTTTTCCGGCGCCATCGGCAACGTGACCAAGCTCACCGTGGCCGTGCTCATTGCCGACAAAGTCACCATGCCGGCCGCCGACAGTACCGCCACGGTGCCCCCGGAGCCGATCATCACCGCGCGCACGCCGGAAGAGATCACGCGCGTGGAAATGCTGGTGAAGAATGCCTTGGGTGTGGACTCCACCCGTGGGGACATGATCTCGGTGATGAGTGCCCCGTTTGATGTCCCGACGCCGGTGGTGCGCGGGGACTCTGTGGTCGCACCCAACGACCTCGTGGCCAAGCTGCAAGCCAACCCGAAACCGATTGTCGCGCTGGCCGCACTGGTGGTGCTGCTGATCATCGCGATGGTGGCGATCAACGCCCTGAAGCCGAAGCGGACCCTGGCTGAGAAGGTGGCGCTGCGGGATGCGGCGAAGTACGCCGCCCTGCTCCCGGCGCTGGAAGAACAGGCCGCGCTCCTGGCCGGCAACCAGATGGAAGAAGAGACCCCGGTTGAGGAACCACAGCAGAACGTCATGACCCTGATGCCGACGACGCCCGCCCGCGAACAAGCCATCGCGACCATGGAACAGCGCCCTGACACGGCCATCCGCGTCATGCGCGGCTGGATCCGCTCGTGACCGCCCCCGGTACTGCGGTCGCGCCGGTTGAGGCCACCCTCGACCGGTGGGCCCCGGAGCGCCTCACCGGTCGCCAGAAGGTTGCCATTGTCTGCATGGTGCTGGGCTCGGTGTACGCCGCGAAGATCACGGCGGGATTGGATCCGGAAGAATCCGAAATCCTCGCGCTCGAGATGGCACAGCTCGATCGCGTACCGCCGGCCACCGTGGATGCGGTACTCGAAGAATGGCTGGAACTCACGCTGGGCGAGCATTCCCTGAGTGCCGGTGGTGTGGACTTCGCGCGTGACGTGCTTGAGAAAGCGTTCGGCACGAAAGAAGCCCAAGTCATTCTCAATCGTATTCATGGCCAGCTCGCCGACAGCGACCGCTTCGGTCGTCTGCGACGGGTCGATGCGCAACAGCTCAGCACCACCATCCGCGGTGAGCATCCGCAAACGATTGCGCTCATTCTGGCCCACCTCGATCCAACCCAGGTGTCGGCCATCCTCCGCGAACTCGATCCGGTGCTGGGCAGTGATGTGATGTACCGCATCGCACGCATGGAGAAAGTGTCGCCCGACATGATTTCACTGGTGGAGTGGGCCATCGGCAACGAGTCCGACCTCACCTTCACCGCCGGTATGAAGAGCATCGGTGGACCAGCCGCGGTGGCCGCGGTCCTCAACTTGGTCAACACGTCGCTGGAGAAGCAGGTCCTCGAACATGTGGCCGAGAACGACAACAACCTCAGCGACCAGATCAAGAACCTGATGTTCGTCTTCGAGGACCTCACAACCCTCGACGACAAATCGATGCAGCGCCTGCTGCGCGAAGTGGATGTCAAACAGCTGGCGCTCGCCCTCAAGGCCGCCAGTGCCGAACTGCGGACCAAGATCATGGGCACCATGTCGCAACGCGCCGTCGCCGGTCTCAAGGAAGAGATCGAGTTCCTCGGACCGGTCCGGATGCGCGATGTGGAAGCGGCGCAGTCCGACATTGTGGCGAAGATCCGTGCGCTCGAGGAGTCTGGTGAAGTGGTCCTGAGTGCCGGAGCCGATGATGTCCTCATTTAAAGCCGCCCCCATGCGGGCGATGCCGTGGTCGCTGGATGAACTCGCGATGCCGGATGTGTTTGAGGACATCAGTATGTCCGTCGGGGCGGGCGCGTATAACGTCCGCGCCGCGGCCATCCGCGCGGCCGAGCAGCGCGCGCGTGAGGAGGCCGCACATGAACAGGCGGTCGCCGATGCGTATGCCCAGGGACGGGCAGATGGCGAGGAGGCCGCACAGCTGCGGCTCGAGCCGGAGATCACGTTGGCCGTGAGCGCGCTCCGTGACGCCGTGCAGTCCATTCAGCTGCACGAGGCGCGCTGGCTCAGCAACGTCGAGGAAAATCTCGCGGCCGTCGCCGTGGCCGTGGCGCGGCATATCGTGCAACGGGAAGTGGTGACCGATCCCACCTTCATCCGGGACGTGGTCCTCAACGCCGTCAGTCAGTATCCCATGGACCAGGCGATTACCGTACGGCTCAATCCCGGCGATCTCGCGGCCTGCCGCGAGATCCTCACGAACGACGTATTAACGATCGCGCCGAACATCCAGTGGATGGCCGACACCACGCTGCAGCGGGGTGGCTGTCTCACTGAAGGCCGTGAACGTATCATCGACGGGCGCGTTGACACCGCGCTTGAACGCGTGTATCGGACGCTTGGCGGCATTCAGTCGTGATGGTGGAGCTGGAACCAGCAACACCCACGGTGCCCGGGGATGCCCTGTCGATGGCCGAGCTGTTGCAGGCACGGCTCCACAACCATGACCGGTTTGCGGCGTACGGCCGCGTAACGCGTGTGGTCGGATTGGTACTCGAAGCCACCGGCATTGACGTTGGCCTCGGGTCACTGTGCCGCATCACCAGCCACGCCCGTGATCGTTCGGTGTTGGCCGAGGTGGTGGGGTTTAACGAGCGCCATGTGCTGCTGATGCCCTTGGGTGAACTCGACGGCCTTCATGCGGGCGCCATCGTGCAACCACTGGGGCGCTCCTTCGGTGTTGATGTCGGCCCCGGCCTGCTGGGGCGCGTGCTCAACGGACTCGGGCACCCCATTGACGGGAAAGGGAAGCTCGATGTCATCGACCGCGTATCACTCAGCGCCGAGCCGCCCAACCCGCTCACGCGTGACACGATCGATCGTCCGTTGGAAACCGGCGTGCGGGCCATCGATGGTCTGCTCACCATCGGGCGCGGACAGCGCATCGGGATCTTCGCCGGGTCCGGCGTGGGCAAGAGCACCATGCTCGGCATGATTGCACGACAGGCCAAGGCCGACGTCAACGTGATCGCGCTGCTTGGTGAACGCGGACGCGAAGTGCGCGAGTTCATCGAGAATTCCCTCGGGGAAGAAGGGCTCGCGCGCTCGGTGGTTATTGTCGCCACCGGCGATCAGGCGGCGCTCGTGCGGGCGCGAGGCGCACTGGTGGCCACGGCCATCGCGGAATACTTCCGTGATCAGGGGAAAGAGGTGCTCCTCATGGTGGATTCCGTCACCCGCGTGGCCATGGCGTGGCGTGAAATCGGTTTGGCCACGGGTGAGCCACCAACCACCAAGGGATACCCGCCATCGGTGTTTGCGAATCTGCCACGGCTGCTGGAACGCGCCGGCAACGGAGAGCGCGGCGGCATTACCGGCATCTACACCGTGTTGGTGGACGGCGACGATTTCAACGAACCCGTAGCCGATGCGTCCCGCTCCATCCTCGACGGCCATATCGTCCTCACGCGACGACTCGCCTCGCAGAATCACTTTCCGGCCATCGACGTGCTCGACTCAAAAAGTCGTGTGCGTGATCACATCATCAACACCCACCAGAAGCGCGCCGGCACCGCGATGCTGCGACTTGAAGCGGCCTATCGCGAGAAGGAAGACCTGATCATGGTGGGCGCCTATCAGAAAGGCAGCGATCCCTATGTTGACGCGGCGATCACTTATCGCCAGCGCGTCGTGGATTTTCTGCAGCAACGCCCGGACGAAGTTTCCTACTATGGGGACACTTATGCCGCGTTGCTCGCGATTGCCGAGGCCATTGAAGCCGCCGTCGGTCGTCGTCTCTGATGTTCAAATTCCGCTTGCAGCGCATTCTCGAATTGCGCGAGCAACATGAACAAGCCAAAGCGCGCGCGCTCGCCGGTGCCCAGGACGTCGCGAACAGCGCCCGTGCGGACCAGTCGGCGCTCGCCGCACTCCGCGACGATTCACAGGCGCTGATACACGCCACCACACACGCTGCCCCTCGCGTGGGGCACCTCTGGCAACTCGATCTCGCCCTCACCGCGCTTGAGGTTCGCATGGAGCGTGCAGCAGAGGTGGTGCACGAGGCGGAGGCCCAGGTCGTCACCGCGCAGGAGGCACTCGCCGCGGCGGCCAAAGATCGTCGCGTGCTTGATCGCTTGAAGGAGCGCCACGCGGAATCGTATCGCGCCGAATTCGCGCTCAAAGACCGGATCGCGATGGACGAAATCGCGCTGGCACAATTCACGCGTAAGGATGACGACTCGCCGCACCCGGCACCAGACGATACCACCACGCATTCCTTGCCGTCCTCTTCTCCCCGCCCCACGGATCGACCGACACGATGAAGCCGTTGATCATCCCCATTGCTATTGGTTTGCTCGCCGGTCTTGGCGGCGGATCCGGCTATGCCTACATGAAGGCATCGGCAAAGTATGTGAAAGACTCCACGCACGTCGCGGATAGCCTGAAGGCGCATCCCCCGGCCGATAGTACCGAGAGCGCCGAGCATGCCGACAGCTCGCATGCCCCGGCCGTGGACAGCGCCGCACACGCCGCGCCGATGACGCCAGCCGACAGCTTGCGTGCGCTCGAAGCGGCGCGTCTCTCGCTGAAGGACGCCACGAAAGGCGTGCCGAACGCCGCCGATCACGCCACGCCGGCACCGGAAAAAGCGTCCGCCCCCCCGGCAAAGGTGGCCCCGGCACCGGCACCCACCGCCGCACCAGCGGCACCGGCGGCCAGTGCAACCATGCCGGAGCAGCGCTTGGCCAAAATCTTCGGGGCGATGCAAGCGAAGGACGCCGCCAAAGTGTTGGAGCAGATGACGGACAGCGACGTTCGCGCCATCCTCGGCGTGATGAGCGATAAGCAGGCCGCTGCCATTTTGACGACCTTCCCGGCGCCGCGCGCGGCCGCCATTACCAAGGGGCCGCTGAAGGCGCCCAAGGACACGCCATGATCGGCATTCCAGGGATTCGCACCGCCGAACCGGCTGCCACACGGCGCCCTGAAGGAACGCGCCCGGACGTGGCGCGCTCCGACGCGCCGTATGCCAAAGCCCCGCGGAGCAAGGCCACGCCGTCGGACAAGACCCGCCCCGACGCACCGCAAACAGCGACCACCCGTACCGCGCCCTCACGGGCTGGTAGCGAACGGTCGGACGCCCCACGGGCTGGTAGCGCACGGTCGGACGCCCCACGCTCGGCGGCCGCGTCGCGGTCAGCCGCGCCGCGCGCCCACATGGACCGCACCGACGCGGTACAGGGCGAGTTCGCCGACGCCGGTCCCGTTGACACCACCAAGCCAAGCGTCACGCCACCGGAGTTCGCCGCCATGCTGGCGCAGTTGGCGGGATCGCCTCTGCCCGTCCCTCAGCCCACGCCCAACGACGGCGTCTCGCTCGTTGATCGCCTGGTGGACGGTGAGCTGAATGAGACGCTCGCCACCACCGGCGAGACCAGCGACGCCCTCCGGTATGGCATGCTCACGGTAACCCCCGCGCCGGCGCCGGAGCGCGCCCCGCTTCGCGTCAACCACGCCGTCAGCGACGCTGTCAGCGATGCCGTCAGCGACGCCCTGCGCCACGGGATTTTCCCTCGTCCACAACTGACCACAGCCGCGGAACGTCTGGCAAGCACCCCGCAACGCGAGATCGTCGACGATCCGACGCAGGCGTTGCTCTCGCGTATCGCCACCCAGCGTGGCTCCAGTCTGGAACAGCTCCTCGCCCTCGGCGATACCCGTGGCGCCGATGCGCGGTTGGCGCTAGACGCCATCCTCGGCAAGGCCGGGACGGCGGCGGGACTTCGGCTTGCCGCGCAGCGTGAGGCCCTCGGCTTTGGGAACGCCGTGGATGGTGCCACCGGGATGATGGATTGGGAAAGCGGCACGACCAACGTCGACATCGTCACGGCCATGGACACCCATGGCCACGCGCAGGCGCAGATCCACGCCGCACAGGCGATGGCGGCAGCGCTTGACCTGTCGGCGGCCGATCCCACCACACCGGTGAAGCAGCTGGATGGGGTCGCCCCCGAATTACGCGCCCGTGTCGAACGCGTCATCGATCGCATGAAGCAGGAGTTCGGACACGATGTCACCGTCGTGGAGTCCGTCCGCTCGCAGGAACGGCAAGACCTGCTCTTTGAGCAGGGGCGCAGTCGGCCCGGTCAGGTGGTCACGTGGACGCGGGACTCCGCGCAGACGCGCGGCGAAGCCGTGGATGTCGTGATCGATGGCCGCTGGGATAATGCCGAGGGCTTTGCCCGTCTGCAGCGCATCGCTCGCGAGGAAGGACTCCGCACCCTTGGTATGGACGATCCCGGCCACCTCGAACTGCTTCGGAACGGCGCACCGGGAACGAAGGCGTCCATCGGCACGCCCCTCATGGATGCCTACCCGAAAGCCCGCAGTGAGCCGCTTCCGCCGCAGGCCACCATCGCCGGCGTGGCGCAAGTTGCCGGCGTGGCCCGCGTGGCGGACGTCGCCGGTACGGCCGAGCCGGGGAACACAGCACCATCGAACCCAAACCGCCAGGCCCAGCTCTCCGCCTACACCGCGCAACAGAACGCCGGGCAGCAGGGTGAGCAGCAGTCTGGTGGGTCGTTCCAGCGCAGCGCGAGCGACGAGGGAGGACAGCCGGGCACGCGCGCCCGTAAAGTGGGGCCGGCGTCACGGGAGATGAGCACGGACGAGTTGAATAGTATGCATCCGAACAGCATGGCAGCCGGCGCACTGGGTGGCGTAGAACGGGTGATGAACACCACCCCCACCCCTGCCGCCGGAAGCGCACAGGCCGAGCGGGTCTCCGACGTCCAGCAGCTGCGGGCCGATGCGCCGGCAGGACCGCTGACGCGCATGACGCTCAACGTAGACGGCGCCAACGGCCTCCAGGAGCGCGTCACCGTGGATCTGCGTGGGAACACGGTGGACACCGTGATTACCACGAACGCCGCGAATGTGGACACGCTGCGCATGCGCAGCGGGGAACTGCAGGACGCGCTCCTCCGGCATGGTCTCGATGGCGAGTCCGTCACCGTGCGGGCCGCGAGCACGTCGTCGGACAGCGCCGACGCCATCCGCGCCATGGCGGGCAGCCGGGACGCCATGAAGCTCGGCGCTGCACCCGCCTCAACATCGGGTGAGGGCGCCAACGCCAACCAGCAGCGCGATCGCACCCCGTCGCGCGATACGGACGCCCAGGACGACGCACGTCGTCAGCAGGCCAACCGCACGCGCGAGGACAGACAGCACGATGGCCAACCACGTGGCCGTCGGAACCCGTTCACCGGTACCGAGTGATGCTCACCGCCGTCCGTCGCACATCGATTGCCGACCCACTGGCCCCCGCCGCGACTCCCGCACAACCGGGTGATGCCGGAACCTCCCCTCCGCGGACCCTCCCCACCAACGCCAAGGGGATGGGGAAAGACGAGTTCCTCAAAATGCTCGTCGCGCAGCTCAAAAATCAGGATCCGCTCAACCCGATGGACGGCAAGGACATGGCCGCGCAGCTCGCCCAGTTCTCCACGGTGGAACAGCTGATTGCCATGAACACGTCGATCGATGCGCAGAAAGGCTCGCAGCAGGCCATGACCGACGCCATCAAATCGCTGGAAACCACGCAAAACGAGCGCGCCGACGAGCTCGCGGCGCTGATCGAAGGGCAGATGGCGATGGCCACGGTTGGAAAAATCGGCGTCACGGCAGGGAACACCGCCTTTGTTGACCGCGCAGGACAGGGCACGGTGGTGATCGACGCCGGCACCACCGGCGGAAAAGGGCGCCTCACCATGGTGAACGCGAAAGGCGAAACGGTGGGCACCGCCATGATCGGTGCCGTGAAACCCGGTCAGCAATCGTTTGAGCTGGGCGACCTCACCTGGTCGCCGAAGCCCGAGCCGGGCACGTACAGCTACAAGTTCGAGATCGACGCCGGCAACGGCCAGTATGTCAGCGCCAAGACCTACACGGCCGGTCGCATTACCGGCATGAAGTACGAAAACGGCAACCCCATCATGATCATCGGTGATGCCCTCTCGGTCCCGATGTCGCAGCTCTCCCAGATCCGCAGTTAACCGCGCCCTTTACCCGAGTCTTCCCTCTTATGCTTCGTTCGCTTTTCGCTGGCGTGTCCGGGCTACGCAACAATCAGGTGCGTATGGACATTATCGGTAACAACATCGCCAATGTGAACACCGTCGCCTACAAGTCCGGTCGCGTCACGTTTAAGGAAGGGTACGCACAGCTGCTGGCGCCCAGCCGGACCCCCGGCGACTTGGGTGGTACCAACCCGATGCAAATCGGTGTTGGTATGCAGATCGGCTCCATCGACCAAAACTTTAGCCAGGGTAATCTCGAAACCACCGGGCTGAACACCGACCTGGCCATCAACGGGGCCGCCCTCTTCGTGGTCCGCAAGGGGAATGACAGCTTCTTCACCCGCGCGGGTAATTTCCAGGTGGACGCCCTTGGCCAGCTGGTCTCACCGGCCAGCGGCTTTGTGGTGCAAGGCCGCATGTACGAAAATGGGGCCATGCTGGATGGTATTCAGGACATCCGGCTGCCCTTCGGTCAGAAAATCTCCGCCAAGGCCACCACGCAGCTCAGCATCGGCGGCAACCTCAATGCCAACGCGCCCGCGTTTATCGGCACCTTCACCAACGCGGCCGACCGTGCGTTGCCGATTAATTCGAGATCCTGGACGGAATCCCAAATCGGCGTGTTTGACTCGCAAGGGGCCAAGCACGACGTGAAGCTGCAAATGTGGAAGACGGGAGCGAACACGTGGGACTGGCGCATGGAGCCCAGCGCGTCGGCGAATGTGCTGGTCACCCAAACCAGCGCCGCCTCGCCGCCGGCGCCTATTTCGCTGCCGGTCGCACCCGCCGGCTACGAGATTCTCTCCGCCAACGTGACGGTGCAAAGCGACGCCGGCGCCTCGTATGTGAACCCCACCGATTTCACCTTCTCCGCCGGGCCGCCACCGGCGGTGCAGTTCACCGCCAGCATGCCGTCAAACGCCCTCGTCAATATCTCGTATTTCATGAGCCCGACGGTGGCCGTGCCGAATGTGAACAGCGGAACCTTCACCTTTGACAACAACGGCATGATGAGCACCAATATCACGCCGTCCATCGACTTTGCCGTGCCGGGCGCGGACCCGGTGAAGGTGGACCTCATGCTGCTGGGCGGAGTGGGCGGCTTCACGCAGTATGCCTCCACGGCCTCCACGCCGGTGCTGCGTGACCAAAACGGATATCCGTCCGGTTCGCTGGAAAAGTTCAGCATTGACCGCACGGGGCTCATCACCGGATCCCTCCCCAGCGGAGGCACCGCCGCGCTCGCGCGCATTGTGCTGGCCGACTTCAATAACCCCAGCGGCCTCCTCCGCGTAGGCGACAACATGCTGCAGGAGTCCGGAAACTCCGGCAGTGCCCAGCTCGGCTTTGCACTGGAGGGCTCGCAGTCACAGATCAGCAGCGGCGCGCTGGAAATGTCGAACGTGGACCTGGCGCAGGAGTTCACCAACATGATCGTGGCCCAGCGGGCATTCCAAGCGAACGGCAAGGTGGTGTCAACCTCCGACGAAATGCTCTCGGATCTGATGGCCATCAAGCGCTAACGGGCACGTGCGGGGCGCCTGACCTCGGCGCCATCGCGCAGGCAACGACGACGGCGGGTGCGGGCCTCCAGTGGCTCGCACCCGCCGTCGTTGGCGTTCTTGACTCGGCATTATTTGCCGCATTCTGCGAAACATGCCGTGCCGGATGGGAACGCTTGCCCAACGAGGCCGTCCCGCTGGCGCGCGCGAAAGTCGTGCAAGCTGTTGAATATCAAGACGTTGCGCAGCAGGCGGCGGTGGCCGGCGACATTGGCACCCTCTGTGCTTTTACCACGGGGGAATCCTTCACCCTCGTCCGTCTCCGCCATGTCCAGCGCACCAGCAGCCGCAGCACCTCAGGACGCCTCCGCCGCGCCCTCCAAACCCAAGCTTCCCATGCTGATCGGCATGCTCGCCGTTGGCCTCGCGCTTGGGGGCGGTACCGGCGCCGCCGTCGTGGGCCCCATGGTGGCCAAGAAAATGGGGAAGGTCTACACCCTCAAAGCGGTCGCCGATTCCGCAAGCCACGGCGAAGGTGAAGCCGCCGCCGCCGAAGGAGAACATGGCGCGGAAGGCAAAGAAGGCGCCGCCGGGGCCATTCCGGTCCTCGTCCTCGACAATCTGGTGCTCAATCCCGCCGGTAGCGGGGGGACCCATTTCCTCCTCCTCACCGTGGCGATCGAAGTCGGAAATGCCGCCGCCTCCGCCAGCTTTACCGCGCGCGATGCCGAACTCCGCGACATCGTCCTGACGTCGCTGGGCTCCAAGACCACCGAGCAGCTCACCGATATCTCGGCCCGCGACCAGTTCAAAACCGAAATCCAGCTGGCCATCGATGAGCACTTCGGCAAGAAGTCCGTCAAGCGGCTGTATTTCCCCCAGTTTGTCGTCCAGTAACCGGAGTCCACGGCCATGAGCACGGGACGCCTCAGTAAAGACGACATTGACCGCCTCCTCGGCGTGAACACCGGGGGCAGCAATGCCGCAGGCGCCAACGCCAATCTGTACGATTTCCGACGGCCCAACCGGGTCTCCAAGGAGCGACTGCGCATCCTGGAGGCCATGTACGAGCGCCTCGGCAAATCACTGGAAGCGTGGCTCATTCCGCGCGTCCGCCGTCAGGTGGAAGTCCGGCTGCAGAGCTTCACCCAATTCGCCTTCCGCGAGTTCACGCTGTCACTCCCCGAGCCCTGCTCGTCGTTCACCTTCGACATTTTGGGGACCGGCCAGAAAGGCGCCATCGATATCGGCGCCGAGTGCTCCACGTTCATCATCGATCGGGTGTTCGGCGGCGAAGGGTCGGCCATATCGCTCACCCGTGCCCTCACCCCGATTGAACGCATGGCGGTGCGCTCCGTGGCGGATAAGGTCGCCGTGTTGCTGCAGGAAGTGTGGCAGGACCACGCCCCCATGGAGTGCAGTATCTCCGGCTACGAGTCATCCCCTGAAATGCTGCAGGTGGTGAACCGCGAAGACCCGGTGCTCGTGGCGAACATGGAGTTCACCACCGGCAACATCTCCAGCATGCTGCTGATCTGCCTCCCCGCCGCCGTGCTGGACAAGTTCTTCACGTCCACGCTCCAGCAGCGCTCCGCCATGCTGTCCACCAGCGAGGAGGAACGGGATGTCACGCGGCAGCACAGCGAGGCCACGCTCCGCGCCACGCGCGTGCCCATCACGGCGCGCCTCCCCGATTTCCGGATCCCCATGCGCGATCTCGCGCTGGTACAGGAAGGCGTGATCATCCCCACCGGGATTCCCAAGGACACACGGATCCTGGTGCAAGCCGCCACGCAGGAACGCTTCATCGGCCACCCCGGCCGCGTCAACGGCAATCTCGCGGTACGCATCCTTGATGCCGTACCCTCCTTCGACACCCTGACTTCCTGAGTATGGATTCCGCTGAACAGGCCGCGGTCACCCCGCGGGCCGCGCAATTCGCCGACTTTGAGCAGGCCATGACGGGCGCCACCGAGGTGCCGTTGAGCATGCTCCTCGACCTGACGTTGCCCATCTCCATTGAACTCGGTCGCACCACCATGACCGTGCAGGAAATTCTGCGTCTGGGTCGCGGCTCGGTGGTCCAACTGGACCGACTCGCCGGTGAACCGGTCGACATCTACGTCGGGGACCGTCGCTTTGCCGAAGGCGAAGTCGTGGTGCTCGGCGAGCATTTCGGTGTGCGCATCACGCGGGTGCTGGCCAGCGCCGGCACGATCGCCACGGCCGACGCCGCGTGATCATCCCCGCGACGGCTTTCGCGGCCCGGCATGACGCCGTGCCGTTCACCATCTGAGCGCGACCCCACCTATGCTGTCCGCCGTACTCGGCATCATTGCCGCCCTTGCGTTCGTGCTTGGCCTCGGCGCCCTCTGTCTCTGGGCCGTCAAGCGCTGGGGCGCCGGCGCCTTTTCCCCCCGCTCACGCGTGGCGATGGAAGTGGTGCAGCGCGTCGCACTCGGCCCCAAAATGGGGCTGGCGGTGGTGCGCATTGGCGAGAAGGTGGTGGCGGTCTCCGTTGGCGATGGTGGCATCCAATCCCTTTTCGAGCTTGATGAAGCCGATCGGCAGCGCGTGTTGGCCACCAGCCAGATTGCCGTGCCCATGCGATCGAGCCCAACGGCCGCTGCCGGTTTCCCCGCACCCGCCGCCGATCGCCCCATGCTCCCGGGGAAGTTCGGCGCCGTGTTGAGCCGCGCGCTCTCGCCGTCGCCGTCGCCTAATGCACCGGAAGTACGCGCCAATACCGCGTCATTAACAGAACAGCATAAAGACAAACCCGCACAGCAGGCCATCGTACCGGTCGTGGTGGCGCCCTTCACGCTCACCGAACGGGCCGAAATCCCCTCGTTTCTCACCGCGCCCCTTACCACCAGCCGCGGCGCGGCCCTGACCTACGCCAGAAGCGCCAGCCTCACCACGCCAACCCCGCGTCCAACCCCGCGGCCGGCACCCAAGCCCATGCCCGCGCCCATGCGGCCTCCCGTGGCGTCGCCACCCTATCGCAGTCGCTTAAGCGTTTCGCGGGCCACCGCGTCCCGCCTCGTCACCGTGGTCGCCGCCATGCTCATGCTGGCCTCCACCGCGCTCAGCGCGCAGGCGGCCCCGCCAGCTACCGCGCAGGGGGCCCCGCAGGGGGCACCGCCCGCCGCCCCGGTGGTCACGCCACCCGCGGCCCCGCCCGCGCCCACCGCCCCCACCATCGCCGCGCGGCCAGGGCAAGCACCGAATGCCGCCGCCCGATTGGCACGGCCGGCCGCCGCCACCGCCCCGCGCGTGGGCAATGGCGCCTCCACCACGCCGCAAGGGACGGCCGCTTCGCGTCCCATGATGCAAATGGTCGTCGACACGGCGCGCCCGCCGAAGAACCCGAAGGACCCCAAGGCTGAGTCCGCGACACCGGCCCCCATCGCCGCCGACGACGCCCTCATGCGCATGATGCCGCAGATGGACGTCAAAATGGGGGGCGACGGCGAAACCGGTGGCCTCCGCCTCAACGGCACCGTGGGCATCGTGGTGATGATGGGGCTCCTCACCCTGCTCCCCACCCTGTTGCTCATGATGACGGGATTCACCCGCATCCTGATTGTGCTCCACTTCCTGAAACAGGCCATGGGCACGCAGAGCGCCCCCCCGGGGCACCTGCTCGCCGGCCTCGCCCTGCTCCTTACGGGCTTTGTCATGACCCCCACCCTGAGCCAGATGAACCGCGAAGCCATTACCCCATGGCTCGACGGCAAAATCACGCAGGTGGAGATGATGAAAACCGGGGTGGTCCCCATGCGCGCCTTCATGGTGCGGCAAACGCGCGAGTCGGACATTGCCGCGTTCGTGGAGATGAGCCGCATCCCCAGCCCGGCCACCGTTGATGATGTCCCCCTGCATGTCCTGATGTCGGCCTTTGTGGCCAGCGAGCTCCGGACGGCCTTCCAGATCGGTTTCGCCATCTACCTCCCCTTCATCATCGTCGACGCGGTGGTAGCCTCCGTCCTCATGAGCATGGGCATGATGATGCTGCCCCCCGCCATGATTTCGCTCCCCTTCAAGCTGCTCCTGTTCGTGCTCGTGGATGGCTGGAGCCTCACCATCACCAGCTTGGTGCAGAGCTTCAAATAGTCGGCACTTCCCGCCGACCCCGGTGCTGCGCGCGAATCTCCGCCCACCGGATCGGCAGATTTTTCCGCCTGCCTGTGAGGCGCGCCAACCAGCGCGCCTCATCGAAAGTTTCCAACATGTTGGCAAACAACAGGTTAGCGAATTTCCAGCAAACTCGGCCTGCTGGTACGCCACCTGCTTTAGTAACGCGCGACGCGAGTCCCCTCTCTTCAGCCCGGTTCGGATGTCCCATCAGCTTGTCATCGACCTTACCCGCGACGCGATCATGACGGCCCTCATGCTCTCGGCCCCGATGCTGCTCATCGCGCTCGGCGTGGGCTTGATCGTCTCCATCTTCCAGTCGGTGACCCAGATCCAGGAGCAGACGCTCAGCTTCGTCCCCAAGCTGGTGTTTGTGGGCGGCGCGATTGTCGTTGGCATGCCGTGGCTCATGCAGCTGCTCATCAAGTACACCACCCAGTTGATTCGCGGCATTCCCGCGATGATCGCGTAAGCTCGGCGCACGCGTGGATCTCTTCGGCCTCCCCGACTTTTTCGCCCCTGGCGTGGCCGCCGCGTTTGTGCTCACCGCGCTCCGCGTGGGTGGGCTGCTCCTCATTGCCCCGGCCTGGTCGGCCAAGTCGGTGCCCATGAAGCTGCGCACGGCGCTGCTGGTGGTGTTTGCCACCCTGCTGCTCCCAAGCGCCACCGCCACCGCCCAGCTCGACTCCATCGCGATCACCCCCGCCAGCTTTCTCGGCGAGACCGCCATTGGATTCGCCTTAGGGCTCGCCGCCGCCTTCATTGTGGCCGCCGCTGAGTTCGCCGGCGAAATCATCAATACGTCGATCGGCCTCTCCGGGGCCGCCATCTTCGATCCCATCAACAACACCCAGGGCGCGGTCCTCAGCTCCCTCATGCAGTTGCTGTCACTCACCATCCTCCTCATCGGGGGTGGACATGTGCTCATGCTGGAGGCGGTGGCCCAGAGCTTTGTGTCCATGCCGCTGGGGGCGCCGCTGGCGCTCACCAACGGCCTGCTGGCGCTCGTTCGCCTCATGACCACTCTCTTTGCGCTGGCGATGCAATTCGCCTCCCCGGTCATCGCCGCCGTCTTGATTACCAACCTGGCGCTTGCCGTGCTTGGCCGCGCGGCGCCCCAGCTCAACGTGATCGGCTTGGCCTTCCCGCTCCAGATCGGGGTGGGGTTGCTCACGCTGGCCGGCTCCATCGGGCTCATGGTGCATGCCATGAACGACTGGACCCCGCGCTATGCGACCAGCGTCGAAATCTTTGCGAGGGCGGTGCAGGTGGCCCCCACGCCGGCGATGAGGCGCTGATCCATGGCTGAATCCGATTCCGGCGAAAAAACAGAAGAAGCCACCAGTAAAAAACTCGAAGACACCCGCGCCGAAGGGCAGGTGGCGAAGAGCGCCGAGTTCACCACGGCCGCCTTTTTGTTGGGAGCGACCCTCACCCTCTCCATGATCGGCCCCATGATGTGGCGCATGCTCCTGGATACCATGGGTGAGTCGTTGTCCACCGTGGCCGACCCCGAACGGGGGGGCATTGCGGCCATTACCTGGCTGCAAACCGTGAGCTTCCGGACGCTGATGCCCGTGCTCGCCTTCTCAACGGCGATGGCGGTGATCGCGGTGCTCAGCGTGGCCATTCAAACCGGGGGCCTCGTCACCACCAAGCCGCTGGCGCCCAAGTGGAGTCGCCTCAATCCCCTGGAAAATGCCAAGCGCATGCTCGGCACGCAGGCGATTGCCCAGCTGGTGCGCTCCCTCGCCAAAATGGGCGTCGTTGGCTGGGCGGTGTATGCCACCATCAAAAATGCATGGCCGGACATTCAGGACCTCGCCCTGCAACCCTCCCCAACCGCCGTCATGGACTTGGTCGCCCGATACGGGATGGCCCTCTTCAAGAACGCCGGCATGATGTTCCTCGTGCTCGCGGCCGTGGATTACGCATGGCAGCGCTACAGCACGGCCGAGCAGCTCAAGATGACCAAGCAGGAAGTGAAGGAAGAAGGCAAGGCACAGGAAGGCAATCAGGAAATGAAGAGCCGCCGTCGTGCCATCGGACGCGACCGCATCCGTCGCCAAATGTTCGCGCAGGTCCCCAAGGCGGATGTGGTGATCGTCAACCCCGTCCACATCGCCATCGCCATCAAGTACGACCCCGACATTGCCCCTGCGCCATACATCGTGGCGCTGGGCCAACGCAAAGTCGCGTTGCGCATCAAGGAGCTCGCGTTCGCCCATGGTGTCCCCGTGATCGAAAACATCCCCCTCGCCCGCGCCCTCATCGTGGTAGCGAAAGTCGGCACCGTCATCCCCGTGGAGATGTATCTCGCGGTGGCGGAAGTGTTGGCCTTCGTGCTTCGTCAGCGTGAACGCTACGGCGCCTCATGGCGCGGAACGGCGGCCGCATGACCAGTGCCGCACTCCCCATGCCCAACGCCATGAAAGCCAACCGCATCGCGGAGCTCTCGGTGGCGCTGGTGGTGGTCTTCGTCCTTGCACTCATTGTGGTCCCGCTGCCGGCGGTGCTGCTGGACCTCTGTCTGGCGGCCAGCATCGGGATCTCGCTGGTGGTGCTCCTCGTGGCGCTCTACACCACGAACCCCCTGGATTTCAGCAGCTTCCCCACGCTGCTGCTGCTCCTCACGCTCTTCCGCATCGGCCTCAACGTCTCCAGCACCCGACTCATCCTCACGCAGGGACAGGCCGGGAAAGTGATTGAGGCGTTCGGTCAGTTCGTCATCGGCGGCAACTACGCCGTTGGTGTGGTCATCTTCCTGTTGCTCATCGGCATCAACTTCATCGTCATTACCAAGGGTGCGGGGCGTATCGCCGAAGTGGGCGCACGCTTTGCCCTCGATGCCATGCCCGGTAAGCAGATGGCCATCGACGCCGACCTCTCGGCCGGACTGATCGACGAAAAAGAAGCGCGCACGCGCCGCGAGGAGATCTCGCGCACGGCCGACTTCTACGGGGCCATGGACGGCGCGTCCAAGTACGTGAAGGGCGATGCCATCCTCGGCATTATGGTGGTCATCGTCAACATTCTCGGTGGCATCTTCATTGGTGTGGTGCAGCGCGACATGGACATCGCGAAGGCCGCCAGCACCTACACCATTCTCACCGTCGGCGACGGACTCGTGTCCCAGGTGCCGGCGCTCATTATCAGCACCGCCGCCGGTCTGATGGTTACCAGTGCCACCGGCACCGATCGCATTGGCGTGATGCTTGGCCGTCAGCTGGGCGCCCACCCGCGCGCCATGTGGATGGCCGCGGGTGTGCTCGCTGCCTTCGGGCTCGTGCCGGGACTTCCGGCCTTTCCGTTCCTCGCGCTCGCGGGCGGCACGGCCGCGCTGGCGCGCATGGCCGGCCAGGAAGAAGACCGTCGCACCGAACTCGCGATGGTGTCCACGCCGGCGGAAGCCACCGAAATCCCCGAAGCGCCCGATCCGATGCGCGACTTGCTGCAGATCGATCCGATCGAGCTCGAAGTGGGATACGCGCTCATCCCGTTGGTGGATGAAGGGCAAGGTGGCGACCTGCTGGAACGCATCTCGCTGCTGCGCAAGCAGGCCGCGGTGGAGCTGGGCATTCTGGTGCCGCCCATCCGCATTCGCGACGATATCCGACTCCCGGCCAACGAGTATGTCATCAAGCTGCGTGGCTCTGAAGTGGCCCGCGGCGAGGTGCTGCCGCGCTTCATGATGGCGCTCAATACCGGCGGGGTGTTTGCGGAAATCGACGGTATGGAAACCGTGGATCCGTCGTTCGGCATGCCGGCCCGCTGGGTGGCCGCGTCGCGACGCACCGAAGCGGAAGCGCACGGCTATGTGGTGGTGGAACCCACCACCGTCGTGGCCACGCATCTCCTGGAAACGCTCAAGAGCAGCGCCGCCGATCTCCTCGGCCGTCAGGACGTGCAGGAAATGGTGGAGACGCTCAAGAAGTCGCACCCGGCGCTGGTGGAAGAAATCCTCCCCGCCAAGGTGTCGCTCAGCTTGCTCCATCGCGTCTTGCAGCGCCTGCTGCGCGAGCGCATTCCCATCCGCGATCTCGTCACCATTCTCGAAGCACTGGGCGATGGCGCCGAAACCACGAAGGATCCCGAAGCGCTCACCGAGATTGTGCGGCGTTCCCTCACCAACGTCATTGCGCGGCTCTTCGCCGATCAGACGGGAACGGTGCACGGCATTACCATCGGCGGACGGTTGGAGTCGGCGCTCACCGGGCTCTTCACGCCGCGTAGCGCCGCACCGAACAGCCCGCTGCTCACGCCGGAACTCCTCGCCGGTTTGCTGCGCGACCTGAACCACCTCGCCACCACCTATGCCGTGGACGGGCGACCGCTGCCGCTCATTACGCCGCCGTCGCTGCGCATTGGGGTGCGCCGTCTAATTGAACCGGTCTTGCCCAGCCTGCCCGTGGTCTCGCTCGCCGAGCTCCCCGCGCAGATCACGCTGAGCAGTGCCGCGACTTGGGAGATGAACCATGCAGGCTGAACGTTTCCGGGGGGCGGATCTCGCCCGTCTGGCTGAGCGCGCCCGTCGCACGATGGGCGACGACGTCATGATCCTTCATACGCGTACCGTCAGTGACGGGGGCCTCCCCATCTTCGAGGTGCTTGCCGCCCCGTCGAGCGAGGTGGATCGCATGCGGACGCTGCTTGAGCCCGTGCCACTCCCCACCACCCTGCGGCGCGGCGACGGGCGTCCATACGTCATCGCGCTGGTGGGCCCCACCGGTGCCGGGAAGACCACCACCGCCGCCAAGCTGGCGGTGCGTCGCGGAATGTTCGGCAGTGCACGCCTGGGTTTGCTCACCATCGACACCTACCGCGTTGGGGGGATGGAGCAGTTAGCCACCTACGCCGAACTGGCGGATGTTCCCTTTGAAGTGGTGTACGACGTGCGCGAAGTGAACGCCGCCATGAAGCGGCTGGCCGTCTGCGACGTGGTGATTGTGGATACCCCGGGGCGGAGCCCCGCGTCGGCCGAACTCACCGAACGCTGGCGCTCCTTGTTGGACGCGCTGGCCCCGGACGAAGTGCATCTGGTCATGCCGGCCACCTTGCGTGCCGATCTGGCCGTCGAAGTGGGGCGGAGCTATCGCGCGGCCGGGGGCCACTGCGGGGCCACCCACCTGTTGCTCTCCAAAATCGACGAAGTCCCCCAGGAGCTGGGCGTGGCCGATCTCGCGCTCTCGCTGGAGATGCCGACGCGCTGGCTCACCGATGGACAGAACGTTCCGGCCGACCTCCAAACCGGTGTGCCGCGCTTAATGCGCACCATCGGACTTGGGGTTGGCATCGAACCCAACTGGGTCACCGCGTGAGCAGTCCGTTGCTCATGACCCCACCGCGCGGCACCCTGCCGGCCTCGCAGCTGCAGGCGTCTCGGGCGTCGGGCGTGGCGGGGCGCTTTGGGAGCCGATCCGACGCCGGCGGCGCCCGTGGCGTTCCCACCATCCTCTGCGCCAGCGGGCGCGGCGGCAGCGGCACCTCCCTGGTGGCGGCGCTGCTGGCCATGGCCGCGGCCGGCGAAGGCTATCGCGTGCTCTTGGTCGATGCCGACGACTTTGTCGGTCCACTGGCCATGCTCCTCAACGTGACGCCCGGGGCCAGTTGGCAGGACCTCCGTGGCGGTCGCGTCACCCCCATGGACACGGCCACCCCCGTCAGCACCACGCTCACCCTGGTGGCCGGCGGACCGTCGCGCACCATCGAGGGATTGCCGCTGATTACGCCCAACGAACGGCGCGCCTGTATGCGCCGGCTCAGCGCGCTCACCGACGGCATGGACCTGGTCGTCATTGACGCCGGGGCGCGCATTGATGTCGCCATCGGCGCGCTCACCCCGCACGCCGACGAACGGCTCCTGGCCGTGTCGGCCGGCAGTGACCCCGTGGGACTCGCCTC
>CANHTA010000020.1 GCA_947463135.1 Gemmatimonadota bacterium | reverse complement strand
ATCACACCA
The DNA here is from genome assembly GCA_947463135.1 of Gemmatimonadota bacterium. Taxonomy (GTDB): domain Bacteria; phylum Gemmatimonadota; class Gemmatimonadetes; order Gemmatimonadales; family Gemmatimonadaceae; genus Gemmatimonas. Next base: position 30,891 of record CANHTA010000020.1, on the reverse strand, counting down.
CGTCCTGACACCTTTTATGACACCGGCGATGCCGCAGCGACTTTCCGGGTGCGGTACCGCGCTCGTCACTCCATTCACCACCCGTGGCGTCCTCGACGAGGCGGCCCTGCGCGACTTTGTGGAGTGGCAGATTGCCGAAGGCGTGCACATGGTGATTCCGTGTGGCTCCACGGGTGAAGCGGTCACCTTGACGGCCGCGGAGCACCGGCGCGTTGTGGAAATCACGGTGGAAACGGTGCGCGGGCGTGTTCCGGTGATCGCGGGTGCTGGTTCAAACGATACGGCGCGCGCGATTGCCACCTCTCGCGAGATGAAAGCCGTTGGGGCGACGCATCTGCTGCACGTGACCCCGATGTACAATAAGCCGCCGCAACGGGCGTTGCTGGCGCACTTCCGTGCGATTGCCGACGCGTGTGACTTACCGATCGTGCTCTACAACGTGCCCGGCCGCACGGCGAGTAATCTGGAGGTGCGTACCTGCCTCGAGCTTGCCGCTGATCCACGTTTCGTGGCAGTGAAGGAAGCCTCGGGGAATCTTTCGCAGATCACGCAGTTGATCCGCGACCGTCCGGACCATTTTGCTGTCCTTTCCGGTGATGACGCGTTAACGCTGAGTGTCATGGCCCACGGCGGTGATGGCGTGATTTCGGTGGTCGCCAATGTCGTACCGGGCGCCATGGCGGCTCTGTGTATGGCCCTGATGCGGGGCGACCTCGATGGTGCCCGCCGCGTGGATACGCAGTTGGCCCCCGTGATGCATGCCGCGTTTGTGGAGTCGAATCCGATTCCGATTAAGGCGATGCTCGGGATGATGGAGCGTATGGGGGATGACCTCCGACTACCCCTTGTTCCCTTGCTCGATGAGCATCGCCCCGCCGTTCGGGCCGCGTTGCGGCACGCGGGTGTCCTTCCCAGATAAGCTATCTCCTCTTCACCGGAACGTGACGCATGGCTTTTACACTCGCCGAACTTGAGGCGCGCTGCAACGACCCGCTGTTATTGGACGGAACGGTGTCGTTGCCACCGGATGCACAGCGATTGTTTGACCACGCCGTGGCCTTGCTGGAGCAGGGCGAGATCCGCGCCGCGCGACGTGATCCGGATGGGGGATGGCACGCGGTGCCGTGGGTGAAGCGTGCCATCCTGTTGGGATTCCGAATCGGACGGGTGGTGGAGATGCCCGGACAGGCCCCGTTCCATTTTCTTGATAAGCACACCTACCCAACCCGGGAGCTCCGTGTGGAGCATCAGGTGCGCGTGGTCCCCGGCGGATCGACCATCCGGCGCGGCGCCTACGTCGCACCGAATGTCGTGTGCATGCCGCCCATGTACATCAACGTCGGTGCGTATGTGGGTCGCGGCACCATGGTGGACTCCCACGCGCTGGTGGGCTCCTGTGCGCAGATCGGTGAGCGCGTGCACCTGAGTGCGGCGGCGCAAATCGGCGGTGTGTTGGAACCCATCAACGCCTCGCCCGTGATCATCGAGGACGACGTGATCGTCGGTGGCAATTGCGGCGTGTATGAGGGCACCGTCGTGCGGTCGCGAGCCGTGTTGGGGGCCGGCGTTATTCTGACGCGTGGCACACCGGTGTACGACCTAGTAAAGGAAACCGTGCATCGGGCCACGGGCGACCACCCGTTGATCATCCCCGCTGGCGCGGTGGTGGTGCCCGGTGCGCGGCGCGTGACGTCCGACTACGGCGAGGCGCTGGGGCTCTCGCTGCAGACGCCGGTGATTGTGAAGTACCGCGATGAGAAAACGGACGCGGCGACCGCGCTTGAGGCGTGGTTGCGGTGAGTCCCGTCCGCTCGCCACTCGTGGTGCGCGGGGCCATTCGCGTCCCCGGTGACAAGTCGATGAGCCATCGCGCCTTGATCCTGGCGGCCATGACCAACGGCTCAACACGTATTCGCGACATTCTCGTGTCGGCCGATGTCTACGCAACCGCCGGAGCCCTCCGCGCCATGGGCGTCGACATGCCGGCGCTGAGTGCCGACTTCGTCGTGCACGGACGTGGGCTCTCGTCATTCCATTCGCCGGAATCCGCGCTGGATTGTGGGAACAGCGGGACGACGACGCGGCTCCTCGCCGGACTGGTGGCGGGGCTTGAGGGGCGCGTGGCTCGCTTCGAGGGCGACGCGAGTCTGAGTCGACGACCGATGGGGCGCGTAGCCGTCCCGCTGCGTGAGATGGGCGCGCGCATTGAGTTCGAACGCCCCGATCGCCACGACTCCCTCCCGATGCGCGTGACCGGTGGGGCGCTCACCGCGATCACCTGCGAGAACACGCAAGCCAGCGCGCAAGTGAAGGGCGCCGTGTTGTTGGCCGCCCTTGCGTCCGGTGCTGGCGTGACGGTTCGTGAACCCTATCGGTCGCGCGATCACACCGAGCGGATGCTGACGGCGCGAGGCGTGCACCTTATCGTCACGGCCGACGGCGTCACCATGCCGCCCGCGCAACGGCTCGCGGCGGTGGATGTCGAGGTCCCGGCCGACCCGTCGTCGGCCACCTTCCTCGTGGCGCTCGCCGCGCTCGCCACCGCCGGTGTGCTGCGGCTCGAGCAGGTCTGTTTGAATCCCACACGTACGGGCGCCTTCGAGGTGCTGGAGCGGATGGGGGTGCGCATTGACCGGGAGGAGGTACGGACCGTTGGCGGTGAACCGATCGGGACGTTGGTGGTCTCGCCCGCGGCGCTCTGTGCGACGTCGATTGGTGGTGCCGACATTCCCCGGTGTATTGATGAGCTGCCAATACTTGCGTGTGTGGCCGCGTGTGCGGTCGGCGAGACATGGATCACGGGCGCGGGGGAGTTACGCGTAAAGGAAAGCGATCGGATTCGCTCCGTGGTTGACAACCTGCGGCAGCTGGGTGTGGAGGTACACGAGCTCCCCGATGGCATGCGTATCACCGGAACGCAGGCGGCCCTCACCGGGCACGTGCTCACGCACGGCGATCATCGCATCGCGATGGCCTTCGGCGTGCTCGCCGCGATGCCGGATAATCGGATCACCATCGATGATCCGGGGTGCGTGTCGGTGTCCTATCCTACGTTCTGGCGCGACCTGGCCGCCGCCGTCGATCACACCGCCGTCGATCGCACTGCGGGCGATCGCAACGCGGGCGATCGCAACGCGGGCCGACCGTCACCGCTGGTCATTGCGATCGACGGCCCTGCTGCTTCGGGGAAAAGCTCAACCGCTCAGTGGGTGGCACAACAACTCAACGTCCATCATGTGGACTCCGGTGCGTTTTATCGCGCCCTCACCTTGGTGGCGCTCGAATCGCAGGTACTACCAGACCAATGGACACCGGATGAGGTGATGGCGCTGGCACCGCGGATCACCTGGCGACTCACCGATCGATCGGTCCTGCCGCTGGTCGACGGGCACGTGCGCGATGATGCCATGCGGGACACCCCGGTCACGCGTCACGTATCGCGGGTTGCCCAGATGGCGGCCGTCCGACACTGGGTCAATGAGCAGGTACGGTCGGCCGGCTCTGCCACCGACGTGGTGGTGGATGGACGCGACATCGGAACGGCGGTATTTCCCACGGCCGCCTTGAAGGTGTTCCTGGTGGCCGATCCGTGGGAGCGGGCACGGCGTCGCCTGATTCAGCGTCTGGGACGTCGGCCGAACGATCCGGAGATCGCTGAGGAAACCGAAGCCTTGGTGGCACGGGACGCGCTGGATGCGGCGCAGAGCGCTCCGGCGCGGGACGCCATCACCATCGACACCACGACCGTGACCCAAGAGGAGCAGGTTGAACGGATTGTGGCTCTGGCCAGAGCGGCCCGGGAGCGACGCCAGGGACCATGATGGGGGCAGGTGGGGCGACCCCGTATCCCCAACCCATTGCCGAACAGGGAGGATCCCCCCTAGGTTTCTGGGTTCCTGTTGATTAGCTGTCCCACCCTTATCTCGGCGCGGCGAGAGCAGTCCCGCGATTCGGAGAGACCCACACGTATGAGCACTGAACTGAGCCCTGAGCTCGCTGCCGAGTTGGAAGCCGCTCTCAACGCGGATATGGACGACCTCGATGAGGAGCCGTCGCACAATAAGCTCACGCCGCGCGAGAAGCGCGACCTGCAGAAGAGCCAGCTCCGCCCGCTAGCCAACCGGCGCCCTGAACTCTACGAAGAAGACGAGTTCTCGTCCGATGAGTACGAGCGGATGCTGGAGTTGTACAACGGGACGCTCGCCTCAATCGAAGAAGGGGAGATCGTCAAGGCGCACGTCCTCGAAATTCGGGAAAACTTGGTCGTCCTCGATATCGGCTTCAAGTCCGAAGGGACGATCCCGCTCGAAGAGTTCAAGGACATGCCCGACCTCAAGGTCGGCGATGAAGTCGAAGTGCTGCTTGAGCACCTCGAGGATCAGGAAGGCTCCGTCGTCCTGTCCAAGAAGAAGGCCGACTTCATGCGCGTGTGGGAGCGCATCCGCGTGGCCTACGAGAGCGACATGCCGGTCGAGGGCACGCTCGTCAAGAAGATCAAGGGTGGCGTGGTCGTCGACCTCATGGGCGTCGATGCGTTCCTGCCGGGTTCGCAGATCGCGCTGCGTCGCGTGCCGAACATCGACGAGCTGCTTGGGCACAAGTACGAGTTCAAGATCATCAAGCTCAACAAGCGTCGCCGCAACATCGTGGTGTCGCGTCGGGTGATCCTTGAGCAGGAACGCGCCGGCAAGCGCGAGAAGCTCATGAAGGAGCTTTCGAAGGATCAGGTGCGCAAGGGCGTCGTCAAGAACATCACGGACTTCGGTGCATTCATCGATCTCGGTGGCGTGGACGGCCTGCTGCACATCACGGACATGTCGTGGGGCCGTATCTCACATCCGAGCGAGATGGTCCAGATCGGCATGGAGCTGGAAATCAAGGTCCTCGATATCGATTGGGAGCGCGAGCGCATCTCGCTCGGCCTCAAGCAGCTCCAGAGCTACCCGTGGAAGGATGTGGCGGCCAAGTACCCGGTTGGCACGCGCGTGAACGGCAAGGTCGTGTCCATCACGAACTACGGCGCGTTCATCGAGCTCGAGCCGGGCATCGAAGGCCTCGTCCACATCTCCGAAATGAGCTGGACGCGCAACGTTCGCCACCCGTCGAAGATCGTGTCGATCGGCGAAGCGATCGAGGCGGTGGTGCTCAAGGTCGACGAGACCGAAGAGAAGATTTCGCTGGGTATGAAGCAGACCGAGCAGGATCCGTGGGTGATTTTGCCGCTCAAGTACCCGGTTGGCACGCGTATCAACGGCAAGGTCCGCAACCTCACCAGCTTCGGTGCGTTCGTGGAAATCGAGCCGGGCATCGATGGCCTCATTCACATCTCCGATATGTCCTGGACCAAGCGCGTCCAGCATCCGTCGGAAGTCGTGAAGAAGGGTGACGCGGTGGACGTCGTGATCCTCAACATCGACAGCGAAAACAAGCGTATCTCGCTCGGCCTCAAGCAGGCTGAGGAAGATCCGTGGCTTCGCATCGGTGAGACCTATCCGGTGGGTACCGACCTGCCGGGCACGGTGGTCCGGTTGATGGACAAGGGTGTCGTGGTCGATCTTGGCAATGACATCGAAGGCTTTGTCCCGGTGAGCCAGCTTAACCCCGAGGGGACGGTCACGAATCCGGCCGACTTCACGTGGGAGACGATGAACCTGGTGATGCGCGTGCTCGAGGTGGATCCGATCCACCGCCGTATCGTGCTCGCCGTGACGTCGGTTCCGGAAGAGCAGCCGCCGAAGCCTGCTGAACCGAGCAAGGTGCACAGCTCCGAAGACGAACTCGGACTGTAATCCTTCGCACGGTGTTCGAAACGAGAAAGGCCCCGGCAGCAATGCCGGGGCCTTTCTGTTGTGGAATGAGGGCACGGGCACCGGCGATCACGCACTCGCCGGCCTACGGTGCCACGTCTTATCGTCCGCCTACGACACTTTCGCGACCGGTACTCCGCCCCTCGTCCTCATCCGGCCGTCTCGTGTGCCTTTGGGAAGACGCGGATCTCCGGCGCCGGGGACCCGAAAAACCGGCTAGGGCAATCAACGAGAAGGCCAGCAAAAACAGCGTTGTCACGACGCCAACCCGCACGGTTGTCGTCTCGAAGCTGCTCATGACAGAGGAGTTGACGATGGCCTTCAACTGCACGGCATCGAGGGCAAAAACGGTCAGAGAGGCCAACAAACCCAGGACAACAACCGCGGACCCTACGCCGACGGCCTTGGCGAGGTTACGACTCTCGATCGCCCGAGACAGCAGGATCAACAGCACCAGGCCGAGGTAGGGAAGGAGCAGGACGCTGGAGAGCGCATTGGCTGCGCTATAGCGCCATTGGACATTCCCAAGCTGGAGGGGCCACAATTGCGCGCCCGCCTGAAGAAAAGGCACCATAATCAGGAGGAATGCACTGACATACACGACGCGACGGGCTGACCGATCATCGCGGAGATTGAGAAAATCAGACATGAAGAGGGGTGGGGCGTGATTTGGAGGAGGCAGTCGTCAGACATCGTTGTTGCAAGCCGTGTTCCAGCGCGTTGAGCGGCACACCACGGCATGGTGGCGAATATGGCGTCAGGAGGAAAGACGGGGGAGAGGGGGAGCCCGTCACACCCAGGGGATGGCGCGATGGGCCGGTTGTGCCGGGGATAGGGACGGCGTTTCGCTCGTCGTCTCTGGCTGACGGTTTGTCCCTCTGCCGGCGGACCAGCGGCTTGGTGATCCGCTCATGCCTCGTTTTTCTGCGTGGACATGCTAGCTTCCCGCTCCATGTCACAGACTTCGACCATGCGCCAGAAGCTCGAACGGTTGGCCAGCGCCCGCGACGCTTCCGAACTGGGAGGCGGCGCGAGCCGCCTTGCCGCTCAACATGCCAAGGGCAAATTATCGGCCCGGGAACGCCTCGATGTCCTGCTCGACGAAGGGACCTTCGTCGAGATCGATCGGTTCGTCACCTCCCGTTCTCTCGCCGACGGTGAGACCCCGGTCTACGGGGATGGTGTCGTTGCCGGGCACGGGCGGATTAACGGACGGATGGTGTACCTGTTTTCACAGGATTTCACCGTCTTTGGTGGATCACTCTCGGAAGCACACGCCGCCAAGATCTGCAAAATCATGGATTTGGCGGTGCGGAACGGCGCGCCGGTGATTGGCCTCAACGACTCGGGGGGCGCGCGGATTCAAGAGGGCGTCGTCTCGCTTGGCGGCTACGCCGACATCTTTCTCCGCAACACGATGGCCTCCGGGGTTGTGCCGCAGATTTCGGCGATTCTCGGCCCCTGCGCAGGCGGTGCGGTGTACTCGCCGGCCATTACCGACTTCATCTACATGGTGCGCGGGACGAGCTACATGTTCGTGACGGGGCCGAATGTCGTGAAGACGGTGACGCACGAGGACGTCACGATGGAGCAGCTTGGTGGCGCGGACACGCATGCCGGAACCAGCGGCGTCGCGCACTTTGCCTGTGACTCGGAACTCGCGTGTCTGCAGGAGATCCGGGAGCTGTTCCGGTTTGTGCCGTCGAACAACGTAGAGGATCCACCACGCGGCCCGGGGCGTGACCCGCGAGACCGCCGAGACGAATCGCTGCTGGATGTGATTCCTGATAATCCGAATAAGCCATATGACATGCACGAGATCATTGGCCGGATTGTCGATGACGGCGCGTTCTACGAGGTCCAGCGTGACTATGCGGGCAACATCCTCGTGGGTTTTGCCCATCTCGGCGGCTTCAGTGTTGGCATTGTCGCGAATCAGCCAGCGGTCCTGGCTGGGGTGCTCGACATTAATGCGTCGATGAAAGCGGCGCGGTTTGTACGCTTTTGTGACTGCTTCAACATTCCGCTGGTGACCTTCGAGGATGTCCCGGGCTTTCTCCCCGGTGTCGCCCAGGAACATGGAGGGATCATCAAGCACGGCGCGAAGCTGCTGTACGCGTACTGCGAGGCCACGGTGCCCAAGCTGACGGTCATTACGCGGAAAGCGTACGGTGGCGCCTATGATGTGATGAGCTCGAAGCATATCCGAGGTGATTACAACGTGGCCTGGCCAACGGCCGAAATTGCCGTCATGGGTCCCAAGGGGGCGGTGGAGATTCTGTATAAGAAGGAAATTGCCGAGGCGAGTGATCCGCAGGCGGCGATGGATGCGCGGGTGGCCGAATACACCGAGCGGTTCGCGAATCCCTACAATGCCGCCGCGCGCGGCTACGTGGATGACGTGATTGATCCGCGGGACACACGACCGCGTTTGATCGAAGCGCTCGAGGCCCTGCGCGGGAAGCGTGATCGGAATCCGCCCAAAAAGCACGGAAACCTCCCGCTGTGACGCCGCACATGTTTAGTAAGGTGCTGGTGGCAAACCGCGGCGAGATCGCGCTGCGCGTCATTCGTGCCTGTCAGGAACTCGGCATAAAGACCGTGGCCGTGTATTCAGCGGCGGATGCGCGCGCGCCGCATGTGCGCGAGGCTGATGAGGCGGTGCTCGTTGGCCCACCGCCCTCAAGCCAGAGCTACCTCGTTGGCGAGCACCTGATTGAGGTGGCACTGCGGACGGGGGTCCAAGCCATTCATCCGGGGTATGGGTTTCTCTCTGAGCGGGCATGGTTCGCCCGCGCGGTGCGCGAAGCAGGCCTCGTGTTCATTGGTCCGCCAGCTGAAGCCATCGACGCCATGGGATCGAAAACCTCGGCCCGACAGCTGGTGATGGCGGCCGGCGTTCCGGTGGTCCCGGGTACCACCGACAGCGTGCGCGATGCTGATGAAGCCATCGCGATCGCCCAGAGCTTTGGCTTCCCCGTGTTGCTGAAGGCCGCAGCCGGCGGCGGGGGGAAGGGCATGCGGATTGTGCGCGCGGCGTCGGATTTGGCCGATGCGCTGGCCTCTGCCAAGCGTGAGGCACAAAACGCCTTCGGTGATGACGCCGTCTATATCGAGAAGTACATCGAGGGCCCACGTCACGTTGAGATTCAAGTGCTCGCCGATATGCACGGCAACGTGCTGCACCTCGGCGAACGGGAATGCTCCGTGCAGCGTCGCCATCAGAAAATGATCGAGGAAGCACCGAGTGTTGCCGTCTCGCCGGAATTGCGCGCGCGGATGGGGGCAACGGCGGTGGCTGCGGCGCGAGCGGCCGGGTATGTGAACGCGGGTACCTGCGAGTTTCTGCTCGATACCAACGGGCAGTACTACTTCCTTGAGATGAACACGCGTATTCAGGTTGAACACCCGGTCACGGAACTGGTCATGGGGCTTGATCTGGTGCAGTGGCAAATACGCGTGGCTGCCGGCGAGGCGCTCCCATTCGCCCAGAAGGACTTTACGCCGCGTGGATGGGCCATGGAGTGCCGAATCACCAGTGAAGATCCCTCCAACGGGTTCCTGCCGAGTACCGGGCGGATCGAGTATCTCCATCTGCCAACGGGGCCCGGTGTTCGCTGGGACGGCGGGATCGAAGCGGGCAGTGATATCGGGTTACACTACGATCCCATGCTCGCGAAGCTGATCGTGCACGCTCCCACACGGGCGCTGGCTATTGCGCGGATGCGCCGTGCGTTGCGGGAGCTCACCATCGATGGGATCGAAACGTCGCGTGGCTTCCACTTGCGCGTGATGGATCATCCCGAATTTCAGCAGGGCGCGATCCATATTCAGTGGCTCGAGCAGAACCTGCCGGCGTTAACGGCGCCGGTGAGCGATCCCTCGGCGATCCGGCTCGCCGCGGTGGCGGCAGCACTGGTCGCGCACACGGAACGGCAAGCCGGTCACGTAGCGTCAGGTGCCCACGCCGCGGCCATGGGTGAGGCGTCGCTACCGAGCGCCACCGTCCGCGGCGAGCCGACCGGGCCGACGTGGCGTGAGGTGGCGCGGCGCGAAGCGTTGCGATCCTCGTGAAGCGGAAGCGACCGGATCGTCGGACCGTCGTCGGCGCCGCACGCGGTCCGGTGTCCCAGGGGCCAGTCCGCCCAGGCAGCTCACGACGTGGGGGACACCGACTCGCGGCGAAGTCAGGCGTGGAGGAAATTGCCACCATGACGATCGACCGTATTGCGAAGGGTGGCAACGGTGTGGGTCGGGTCGACGGGTTGGCCTGTTTCGTTCCACGCACGGCGCCTGGTGATGTGGTGCAGGTGGCATATGTCGCGCAGGCACGGCATGGTCGCGGCCGTGTCCTGCAAGTCGTGACCCCCTCCGCGCATCGCGTAGAAGCGCGCTGTGTGCATTACGAGCGCGATCGGTGTGGTGGGTGTCAGCTGCAGCATCTCGATGACGAGACGCAGCGCGCGGCGCGTCGCCATATGGTGCAGGACGCCCTGTTACGGATCGGCAAGCGCACGATCGCGCTTCCCGAGCTGGTAACCGGTGAGTCGTGGGGCTATCGCGGACGACTGACGCTGATGCTGCTGCCACGAGGACGTGGGTGGACTGGGGGACTGCATCCGTACGATGATGCGGCGCGTGTCTTCTCGCTGGATTCCTGCGCCATTGCGAACCCGGTGCTCGTGCAGAGCTGGCTGGACATGCGTGAGCGTTTGCATGGGATGCCGACGGATCGGTTCTTGCGCGTCTCATTCCGGTTACTCACGGCGGATCCCGGTCAGGAAACGGTGGCGGTGGTCGTGCAGGGCGGGGTGTCATGGCAGGGGGGCGTCGAGTGGGCCGACGCGTTGCTGCGTGGCTCGTCGCGCGTGCGTGCGGTGTGGTGGATCCCGCGTGGCGGGGCACCGGTTGGACTGGCTGGCGATGTGACGCATGGTGAGGCCGGCGTCGACATCGGCGAGCCCGTTGCCGGAGCGGGGGCGGCTGGCGCCGCGCCCTTTGACGAGGTGGCCGAGGCCGGACGCTACGAGCCTGACGCGCGCGAAGCCCTCGCGTTTGCGCAGGTCAATCCCGCCGTGGCCACCGCGCTGCGTGACTATGTCGTTGATGCGGTGCGGTCCTTTTCGCCAACCCGCGTCATTGATGCCTATTCCGGCAGCGGCCAGCTCACCGAGCGTCTGGCCCGCGGTGGTACCAACGTGGTGTCCATTGAAGCCGATGTCTCGGGCGCGGACGCGACGCGTCGTCGGCTCGAGGAGGCGGGGCTTGGTCATCGCGTCCAGGTGATCACGGCGCTGGTGGAGTCGGCGTTGGCTGCGGCGTTGCCCGCGGATGTCGTGATCCTGAATCCTCCACGGATGGGGGTGGATGTGGGCGTCATGCGTCAGCTTGACCACGCGGCGTCTCAGGGGGTGCGCGGCGTGGTGTATGTGAGTTGTGATCCGGCTACGCTGGCGCGGGACCTCGCGCGCGTACCGGGGTGGCGTATCGACGCGGTGCGCTGCTTCGACATGTTCCCACAAACCGCACACGTTGAAACCGTGTGTGTGCTGCGCCCGGAGATACCCGCATGAAGTACATCGTCGATGTCGCAGGCGAGCGTGTGATCGTGGACTTGGACGGCACGCATGCCGAAGTGGATGGCGAGCGTCTGGCGGTTTCATTGGTGACGATCGAGGGGACCCCCGTTCGCTTGGTCCGGATTGGCGAACAGGTCCATCGGCTGATGGCGCGTCGCGGAGGGGGACGGGGCCTTTGGACGCTTGATCTGGATGGTCAGCGGATGGAGGTCGAGGCGCTGGACGAGCGCTTACGCGCGATCCGGGATCTCACGGCGGCAGCGGCCGAGGCGAGTGGGCCGGCGCCGTTGAAGGCCCCGATGCCGGGGCTGGTGGTGCGGGTCTCGGTCTCCGTCGGCGACACGGTGAGCGCGGGACAAGGGCTCGTGGTCGTCGAAGCGATGAAGATGGAGAACGAACTTCGTGCGTCGGCGGCAGGCGTGGTGACCGCGGTGTTGGCGGTGCCCGGGCACGTGGTCGAAAAAGGGGCGTTGCTGGTGGAGCTCGGGCCGCTCGCGGCCGGATAGCGGCACGCGAGCGGCCGTGTCGGTGCCTCAGCGCGTGAGGGGAGCGGCGCTGCGCATGCGGTTCACCCCTTTAATGACCATAAACAGCACGAACGCCACGATGAGGAACGTCAGGACCTGGTTGATAAAGAGGCCATAGTTCAGGGTTGCGACGCCGGCCTTTTTGGCCTCCTCGAGGGTGGTGAAGGGACCACCCTGGAGGGCGACGAAGCGGTTGGTGAAGTCAACGCCACCGGTGGCCAAGCCGACGAGGGGCATGATAATGTCGTTGACCATGCTATCCACGATTTTTTGGAATGCACCGCCGATGACGACGCCGATCGCCAGATCCAAGACGCTGCCCTTCATGGCGAATTCCTTAAACTCCGACATCATCGACATGCAAACTCCTCGAGGTGGGGTGGGTGGGCCGAGCCGGCCGTATGGAGCAGTTTGGCGAGGCGGTCGAGGTGCTGGCAAGCGGCCTCGGGCATAATTGCGGCGGATGTTCGGCGGGGAACCCTCAACCCTCGCATTGACACAGACTTCAATGCTGAGTAAGCTACGAGTCTGTCCCGTTTTTCGGGCGTTTCAGTATTTCGCAGGGCCTGTTCTCCCATCGTAGTTCCTTTATCTCTTTCTGAGCGCCTCTGGTGGCGTCTCCGAATCACGCACGGATCACGTTAGCATGAAGACCTACAGCGCGACCCCGAAGGATATCGACCGTCGGTGGTACATCGTCGACGCGGAAGGAATGGTCCTGGGCCGTCTCGCGTCGGAAGTCGCGAAGATCATCCGCGGCAAGCATAAGCCCATGTACACGCCACACATGGACACGGGTGACTTCGTCATCGTGATCAATGCGTCGAAGGTGCAAGTGACCGGCCGCAAGGCGGAACAGAAGACCTATTTCAGCCACACGGGCTACATGGGCCACGAGAAGCACACCCCGTTTGCATCGGTGTTGGCGAAGCATCCGGAGCGGGTGATCGAGAAGGCCGTGTACGGCATGCTCCCGAAGACGGCGCTGGGTCGTCAGGTTCTGCGTCGCAAGTTGCGCGTGTACGCGGGCACGGAGCATCCGCACGTCGCGCAGGTCCCGGCGACGCTCACCTTCTCCTCCGCCGAGGCCAAGTAATGTCAGAGCAGATTCAGACGATCGGTCGTCGGAAGCGTGCGGTGTGCCGCATGTACATGACGCCGGGTTCGGGTAAGTGGGACGTCAACGGTCGTGCCTTGGGTGAGTACTTCCCGCGCCCGACGCTCGTTTCCGCGATCCAGCAGCCGTTAACGCTCACCGACAGCCTGGGCAAGTACGACATCAAAGCCGTGCTCGACGGTGGCGGGGTGGCCGGTCAGGCCGGTGCCGTGCGCCTCGCTATTGCGCGGGCCTTGGTGAAAGTCGACGAAAGCAACAAGAAGAAATTGCGCGAGTATGGTCTCATGACGCGTGATGCGCGTGAAGTCGAGCGCAAGAAGCCGGGCCGCGCCGGTGCGCGGAAACGGTTCCAGTTCTCCAAGCGCTAATCTCCGCGAAGTTTTCGCGACGGTTGGCGTATCTCTCACGCTGTCTGAGTCGGCTGCGGGTACCGGGTACCACAAGGTGTCGGTCGCAGCCGACCGTGACGATGGCGGACGTTCTTCAAAACCTCTCAGTATCAGGCAGATGACCACTCCCTCTCTCGAGCAACTGCTCGCCGCGGGCGTTCACTTCGGGCACCAGACCCGTCGATGGAACCCCAAAATGCGCCGGTTCATTTTCGCCGAGCGCAATGGCATTCACATCATCGACCTGCAGAAGACGCTGCGCCAGATTGAGCTGGCGCAGAAGCTCGTTCGCGAGGTCGTCATGCGTGGCGAGAGCGTCTTGTTCGTGTGCACCAAGCGCCAGCTGGCCGCAATCGTGAAGGCAGAGGCCGAGCGCTGTGGCGGTATGTTCGTCACGGAGCGGTGGCTCGGCGGCATGCTCACCAACTTCCAGACCGTGAAGAAGCAGGTGAAGAAGCTCAAGGAGCTCGAAGCCGGCACGGAAGACGGGACGCTCACGAACTATACGAAGAAGGAACAGCTTCTCATGTCGCGTCAGCGCGAGAAGCTTGGCAAGTACCTCTCCGGCATCAAGTCGATGAACCGCCTCCCGGGGTTGTTGTTCATCATCGACTCGAAGAAGGAGCGCATCGCGGTCTCCGAGGCGAACAAGCTCGGCGTGCCGATCGTGGCCATCGTCGATACGAATGCCGATCCGGATCTCATTACGGTGCCGATCGCCGGTAACGACGACGCCATTCGCTCCGTTGAGTTGATCGCCAAGGCGATTGCCGACACCATCGACGAGGCCCGCCGTGAGGCGCCGGCCCGTCCGAGTGACGAGGAGCAGGAGAGCTACACGTTCTCGAGCGACCGCGGCACGGAGCCGGCGGGTCGTGGGGAGCGCGGTGGCCGCGGTGGCGATCGTGGCGGCCAGGGTGGCGATCGTGGCGGACAGGGTGGCGGACAGGGTGGTGGTGCCGGCAATCGCCCGCGCCGTCGCCGCGCCAAGCCGGAAGCCATCGCGGCCCGCCTGAAGCCGGGCTCCGAGGGAACGGCCGCTGAAGGCGCCGCCCCGGAAGCGGCTGGTGACGCCGGAGAAGCGGGAGCCGAGACGGCCGGACAGGAGTAACATTCGGTCTGTTTCCTGACCACCGGATCAGGCTTCCACTGCAGCACCGCGACGCCGCCGGGTCAACACCGGCGGCGTTCGTACGCAGTAGCTCGGCGCTGTTCGTAGTACCATCGCATCGCATATACTGACACTCCGCATAGACAGGGCTTGAAGATGACCACGGTGATCACCGCGAAGGCTGTTTCGGAACTCCGCCAGCGTACTGGCGCCGGCATGATGGACTGCAAGAAGGCGCTCGAAGAGAATGGCGGCGATATGGACGCGTCTGTTGAATACCTTCGCAAGAAGGGGATCGCGAAGGCTGAGAAGCGCGCCGACCGCTCAACGAGTGAAGGCATTATTGGCGGCGAGATCTTCAACGGCGGCCGCTCCGGTGCGCTCGTGGAGGTCGCGTGCGAAACGGATTTTGTGGCCCGGAACGAGGATTTCGGTAAGGTGGTGGCGCAGCTCGTGGCGCAGCGCGTGCATTCCGCTGCGGCCGACGTCGAGGCGTTTCTTGCCGAACCGTTCGTGGCGGATCCGTCGCAATCGGTTGCCGAGTTTGTGAAGATCGCATCGGCCAAGACGGGCGAAGCGGTGAACGTCAAGCACGTCGCACGGTTTGATGTCGGTGAGAATGGCGTGGTCGGTATGTACCGCCATCACAACGGCAAGCTGGCCACGCTGGTCCAGGTGACGGCCTCGACCCCGGAAGCGGCGGCCCACGAGTCCACACAGCAGCTGGTGAAGTTCATCGCCGAACACATTGCTGCGTCGGCGCCGCTCGCGGTGGATCGCTCGGGCGTGCCGGCCGAGAAGATCGAGAGTGAGAAGCGGATCGCGGAGGAGCAGGCCCGCGAGACGGGCAAGCCTGAGGCGATGATCGAGAAGATTGCCACGGGCAAGATCGAAGCGTTTCTCAAGGATGTGACGCTGCTCCCGCAGGCGTGGGTGCGCGATCCGGCCATTACGATCGCCGCGCTGGTGAAGGATCATGCGGAGCGTGCCGGTGGCACGATCACGGTTGACCGCTTCGCGCGCCTGCAGCTCGGGGCCGAGTGAGCGCGGTGGGCGCCACGGACAAGCGCTACACGCGCATCCTCTTGAAACTCTCCGGCGAGGCACTCGCCGGAGACCGCGGCGTCGGCTTCGACTTTGAACGGATCGGTGCCTTCGCGGATCAGATCGTCGACGTGGCACGCATGGGTGTGCAACTGGGACTGGTCATTGGCGGGGGCAACATCGTGCGCGGGACGCAGCTGTCCCAAATGGGCATGGATCGCGTAGGTGCCGATTATATGGGGATGTTGGGCACGGTCATCAACGCGATGGCCATGCAGGACGTCCTGGAGAAAAAGGGGCTTGATACGCGCGTCATGACGGCGATTCGCATGGAGGAGTTGGCCGAGCCCTACATCCGTCGGCGCGCCTTGCGCCATTTCGAGAAGGGGCGCACGGTCCTCTTTGCTGCCGGTACGGGAAACCCCTATTTTTCCACGGACACGGCGGCCGTCTTGCGGGCCATCCAGATGAAGGCGGATGTCATCATCAAGGCGACGAGCGTGGATGGGGTGTATTCTGCCGATCCCAAGAAGGATCCGAAGGCCACGATGTACGAGTCGATCAGTTATCGCGACGTGATGCTCGAAGAGCTCCGCGTAATGGACCAAACCGCCATTACCCTGTGCAAAGAGAATCAGTTGCCCCTGATCGTGCTAAACCTTCACACGCCAGGCGCGATCGCACGCGCCATCAACGGCGAACGCGTGGGGACACTGGTTTCATGAGCACAATTGCCCAGATACTGAAGGACACCAAGGGCGGCATGGAGAAGGCCCTTGAGGCGTCGAAGCGGGACTTTGCCGGCATTCGTACCGGGAAGGCCTCTCCCAGCATGCTCGATACGATCAAGGTTGAGGCGTACGGGTCCCTCGTGCCACTGAATCAAGTGGCGCAGGTATCGGCTCCTGAGCCCCGTATTTTGCTCGTCACGCCGTTCGATAAAGGCCAGGCGAAGGTTATCGAGAAGGCCATCCGTGAATCGGAATTGGGACTCGATCCCGCGCATCAGGGCGGGGTGATCCGAGTGCCGCTGCCGTCAATGAACGAGCAGCGCCGCAAGGAACTCGTCAAGGTGCTGAGCAAGCTGGCCGAGGACGGACGCATTGCCATCCGCCACGCGCGCACGGATGCCCGCGATAAGGTCAAGAAGATGGATGGGGTGTCCGAGGACGACAAAAAACACGCGGAAAAGGATTTGCAGAAGGCGCATGACGAGCATATCGCGAAGCTCGAAGCCCTGTTGAAGACGAAGGAAGCCGAGATCATGGAAGTGTGAGGCAGCGCCTCGGAGCGATTGCCACCGTCCCCCACGCCATCACGACCCATGGCTGATTCCGAAGCGGATCTGCTCGCGAACATTCGCGTGCAGGGGGAGGTCCCGCGGCACATCGCCATCATTATGGACGGAAACGGTCGGTGGGCCCGTGAGCGCCACATGCCGCGTCCGTTTGGCCATCGGTCCGGTGTGAAGGCGGTGCGTGCGGCCGTCGAGGGATGCCTCGAGGTCGGTGTGGAGTGGTTGTCGCTCTTCGCCTTCTCCCAGGAAAACTGGCAGCGACCGATGACCGAAGTATCGGCGCTCATGTCGCTGCTCGAGGAGTTCATTGCGCGCGAGGCGGACGACCTGCACCGGCAGGGCGTTCGGGTTCGGGTGTTCGGCGACCTGGAACGACTCAGCGGCCCCGCCGCAGCCGCCATCTCGCGGGTCGTACGCTCGACGGAATCCGGGACTCGGCTAGGTCTCAATCTCTTCATCTCCTATGGTGGTCGTGCCGAGCTCGTGCGGGCGGCCCGGTTACTCGCGGAGGACGTGGCGGCCGGTCGATTGGTGCCGGATGCCATCACCGAGGAGGCGTTTCGCGCGCGGTTGTTCACGGCCGATTGCCCTGATCCTGATCTGCTCATCAGAACCTCGGGGGAGCGGCGATTGTCAAATTTTTTGCTCTGGCAAGTCGCTTACGCCGAGTTGTACATCTCGAATGTGCTCTGGCCGGACTTCGGCTGTACGGCGTTGTACGAAGCTATTCGCGATTTCCAAGGCCGCGATCGCCGCTTTGGCCGCGTGGGTACGTAATGCCTTTTCGAAACGCCTGCTCCATTCTGCAGCCGCAGCTTACACCCTCGCCTACGTGAACGAACTCGCCCGTCGCGCCATCGTCGCCGTCATCGGAGCGCCCATCGCGCTCGCCGTTATCTGGTTTGGTGGAGCGCCTCTCGCTACGCTCATGGGGGCGCTTTCGGGCATTGCCGCGTGGGAGTACTATCGCATCGCTCGGCAGGGTGGGGCAACGCCAATGAGCGTGGTGGGCGTGGTGCTGGCCGCGCTCATCCCGCTTGCGGTCCATGCGCAGCAGCTCGGCGTCTTCGCCGTGCCGGTGTATGCGTGGATGCTGGTGCCATTGGGTGTCCTTGCCCTGTCCATTTGGACGCGTGGCGTCGCTGGTCAGCCACTTGGCGCGGCCGCCACGACGATTTTTGGTGTGATATACACCGGTGGTACACTCAGTTACGGATACGCGCTGCGCTATTTCGGTTACGCCGTCGGTGATTCGGCTGCCGCGCTCGTGGTCATCATGCCCGTGGTGCTCACCTGGGCCAGCGATACCGGCGCCTACTTTACCGGGCGCGTGGTTGGTGGTCCGAAGCTCATTCCCTCGGTCAGTCCGGCCAAGACGATATCAGGCGCCGTCGGTGCCGTGCTTGCGACCGTCGCCGCGTGCGCTGCCTTTGTTGAGTACCTGCTCAAACCTCACGCACAACTGGCCTTTAGCCCAACCGGGCTCTTGGTGTTTGCCGTGTGTCTCAGCGTGACGGCACAGATCGGCGACCTTACGGAATCGCTGTTAAAGCGCGAGGCTGGCGTGAAGGACAGTGGCACCCTGTTTCCGGGGCATGGTGGGGTGCTGGATCGCCTTGATTCGTTGTTCTTTGTGTTGCCCGTGACCTATGCGCTGTATTACGCGCTGTTGCTGCCGGCTCCGCGCGCATGATGCGCCACGACGACGGTCCGTCGATGCCGACGACCTCAACCGGCGTCGCGATTCTTGGTTCCACCGGATCGATTGGGACGAGTGCGCTTCGCGTGCTCTCGCGCCAGCGTGATCGGTTTATTCCGGTTGCCCTGACCGCCCATGGTAATGTGGGCGCGCTGGCGGAGCAGGTGGCAACGTGGAGGCCGGCCTATGCTGGGCTGGTGCAGCCGCACGACGAGGCCCCCCGTGAGTGGGGGGTGGGCGCCGACTGTTTGGTGACGGCGGCCACACATCCTGACGCCCGCATCGTGATTAACGCGGTGGTTGGGGCGGCTGGGTTACCGGCTACGTTGGCCGCA
The DNA here is from genome assembly GCA_947463135.1 of Gemmatimonadota bacterium. Lineage (GTDB taxonomy): Bacteria > Gemmatimonadota > Gemmatimonadetes > Gemmatimonadales > Gemmatimonadaceae > Gemmatimonas. The sequence goes on along the minus strand of CANHTA010000020.1, from coordinate 11,986 downwards.
CTCCGGGCTGGAAAGCGAGTGGCCTTGGCCAACAAGGAGACACTCGTCGTGGCGGGGGCGATCGTCACCGAGACGGCTCAGCGGCACGGTGGAGAGCTCGTGCCGGTGGACAGTGAGCATTCCGCGATTTTGCAATGTCTCGCCGGTCGCCAGCCGCACGAGGTCCGTCGACTGGTGCTGACCGCGTCTGGCGGCCCTTTCCGCACGTGGCCGACAGCCCGCATTGCCAATGCCACGATTGGGGACGCCCTGAAGCATCCGACATGGCAGATGGGAAGCAAGATCACGATCGATAGTGCGACACTGGCCAACAAGGCGCTGGAGGTCATCGAGGCGCATCATTTGTTTGGGGTGCCCTATGATCGGATCGACGTGGTCGTCCATCCGCAAAGCATCATTCACTCGTTTGTGGAGTTTGTAGACGGCAGTGTGTTGGCCCAGCTGGGGGTGCCGTCCATGGAGTTACCCATCCTCTATGCCCTGACCTTTCCGGAACGGGTTCCGGATACAGGCGTACCATCTTTTGATCCGGTGGCGTTGGGCGGACTGAGCTTTGAAACGGTGCGGTACGACGACTTCCCCATGCTGCAGCTCGGCATTGATGCCGGACGGCGCGGGGGCGCGGCTCCTGCCGTGTTTAATGCAGCCAATGAGGTTGCGGTCGCACATTTCCTCGCGGGTCGCCTCAGCTTTTCGGGTATTGCCGAGCGGGTATCGGCCGCGCTCCAGGAGTTTTCCGGCGCGTCCGGTGCGTCCCTTGAAGATCTTCTTCAGGCGGATGCCGCCGCGCGTCACCTCGTACATGCCCAGGTGGGGTGCTAACACTGATGGACTCGATCACACCATACATCGCGCCACTCCTCGTCTTCGGACTGGTCGTTTTTGTTCATGAGCTTGGGCATTTCGTCGCCGCCAAGTTGACGGGGGTGTACGCGCCGGTCTTTTCCCTGGGCTGGGGGAGCCGGTTGTTCGGGATACGCCGCGGGGAGACCGATTATCGCGTGTCGCTGATTCCCCTGGGCGGATACGTGCGCATGGCGAGTCAGGATGACGAGTCGATGGTTGGGATCGAAGGGGGAAGCGATCGCGGGTCGCTGGGGGCGGTCGAGGAACGTCCCGCCCAGATGCCATCGGCCCTGTGGGATGCGGAGTCGATGGCGCCCTTTGGCCCTAAGGCTGTCCCGGCAGATCGCTGGGTGGAGAACAAGTCCACGTCGGCGCGGGTGTTCATTTTGTCGGCCGGCGTGCTCATGAATATCCTGCTCACGCTGGTGGTGTCTACGGGGATCTATTATCGCGCCGGCAACACGTATGTGCCGGCGGTGATCGACTCGGTGGTGCCCGGCGCCCCCGCCGCCGTGGCCGGACTCGCCGGTGGTGACCGTATTGTGGGGATCAATGGCCACGCGGTGCGTGCGTGGGATGAAGTGTTGAGTGCTGTCGCGCCAGTCACGAGTGGATCGTTGCGCCTGGAGATTCAGCGCGGCACCGAGCGTTTCACGCGGGAGATCACTCCCCAGTTGGCGGAAATCGATGATCCGGTAACCGGTGCCAAGAAGTCGGTGGGGCGAATCGGGATCCAGGTCCGTGCCACCACCGTCACCGAGACGCTGAGTTTGGGAGGCGCGGTCACGGCTGGTGTCAGCGCCACGTGGCGGATGACCACCAGCGTGGCGTCGGTGCTTGGCGGATTAGCCACGGGACAGGTATCGGCCAAGAACTTGGGAGGCCCTATCCAGATTGCACGGACGTCGGTGGAGGCTGCCAAGAACGGTCCCGAATCCCTGTGGTCACTGATCGCCTTTCTGAGCTTGAACATTGCGATTCTGAACCTTGTGCCGATCCCTGTGCTTGACGGCGGCCAAATCCTGCTCGTCTTGGCCGAACGGGTGCAGGGCCGCGCCTTCAGTGGCCGGGTCAAGGAAGGCATCGCTCGCGTTGGCGTGCTGGCGGTCCTTGCCCTGATCGTGCTGGTCACATTTAACGACCTGCGCAATCTGTTCACGCGGTAATCAGGCCGAATCGGTAGGCGGGAGCCCCGATTCGGTGGAAAAAGTCGGTGAAATGTCCGACAAGCGCCGCTAGGTCCTTTACAGGCAGGGGCTAGTCGACTTAGCTTCCATGCTTCCTACTATTGCGCGCACAACAGGCTGCGCACGACACGCGCTGAGAATATTACGACGATGGCGTTCGATAAGGCACTTACGATCGACAAGTACCGGTCCCACGATGTGGATACCGGATCGACCCGGGTTCAGGTGGCTATCCTCACGGATCGCATCAACTACCTCACGGGACATTTTCGTACGCACGCGAAGGACCATCATGGTCGTCGCGGGCTACTCAAGATGGTGGGCAAGCGTCGCCGCCTGCTCGACTATCTGAAGCGTACGGACGTGCAGCAGTATCGCACGCTCGTGCAGGACCTTGGGCTCCGATACTAAGTCGGGTCACGCCATGTCGTCGCGCGGGGGCATTCATGCCACCCGCGCGATTTGCGTTCTCATGAGGCTATTTAGCAGATGATGCATCGAATCGAGCGGACGTTCGCCGGTCGCCCCCTGGTTATCGAAACTGGTCGGATGGCGAAGCAGGCAGCAGGATCCGCAATCGTCCAATTCGGCGAGACTATGGTGCTTGCCGCGGTTACCGTGAGCGAGAACCAGAGTCCGCTCCCGTTCTTCCCCTTGACGGTCGAGTACAAGGAGAAGACCTACGCCGCCGGTAAGATTCCGGGCGGGTTCATCAAGCGCGAGGGGCGTCCCCATGATCATGAGATCCTGGCGTGTCGCATCATCGATCGCTCGATCCGGCCGCTGTTCCCGGAAGGGTTCAAAAACGAAGTTCAGGTGTTCGTCTACGTCATTTCGGCGGACCAAGAGAATGACGCCGACGTGCTGGCGCTGCTTGCTACCTCGTTTGCGCTGAACGCCTCGAAGATCCCGTTCATGGGACCGATCGGCGGCGTGCGCGTGGGTCGGGTGCAGGGACATTGGGTGCTCAATCCGACGTTCCAGCAATTGGCGTTCTCCGACATGGAGTTGGTGGTTGCCGGATCGCAGGATTCCATTGTGATGGTGGAAGGCGGTGCGCTTGAGGTGTCGGAATCCGACGTGCTCGAGTCCCTGCGCCTCTCGCACGATGGCATCCGTGAACTGATCGCGATGCAGCACGAGCTCTTGGCCAAGGTGCAGGTGCCGAAGATGGCGTGGACGAAGACGGTGTCGCCCGACGCGGTGGTTGCCCGCACGAAGGCCCACGCGTCCGACCGCATTCGCGAGGCGCTGAATCAGAAGGACAAGCACACGCGAATCGAAGCGATCGAACAGGTCAAGAAGGCCGTCGCGGCGGAGCTCCTCGTCGAGTTCCCGGACAACGCGAAGGACATTCACAGTGTCCTCGGTGACGTGGAGTACAACGAGTTGCGGGCGCAGGTGCTCACCACGAATCTGCGTGTCGACGGTCGGAAGCCCGATGAAGTGCGTGGCATCAGCATCGACAACAGTGTGTTGCCTCGGGCGCACGGCTCCTCACTCTTCACGCGTGGGCAGACGCAGGCGCTGGTTGCGGCAACGCTCGGGACCGCGAAAGATGCGCAGCGTCTCGATACCATCAACGAGGCGGGCGAAACCACCCGCTCGTTCATGCTGCACTACAACTTCCCGCCGTTCTCCACCGGTGAAGTGCGTCCCATGCGTGGCACCAGCCGCCGCGAAATCGGCCACGGCAATCTGGCTGAGCGTGCGCTGCAGGGCGTGCTCCCCGACTTTGCCGACTTCCCGTACACCATTCGCATTGTGTCGGAAGTGCTCGAGTCGAACGGCTCGTCGTCGATGGCCTCGGTGTGCGGTGGTTCGCTCGCCCTGTTCGATGCCGGCGTACCCATGAAGGCCGCGGTCGCCGGTGTGGCGATGGGTCTCATCAAGGAAGGCGACAAATACGCGATCCTCACCGACATCCTGGGCACCGAAGATCATCTCGGCGACATGGACTTCAAGGTCGCGGGCACGAAGGACGGCATCACGTCGATCCAGATGGACATCAAGATCGAGGGGCTTGACCTCAAGATCATGGAAGAGGCACTGCTGCAGGCCAAGGAAGGCCGCCTGCACATCCTCGCCGAGATGGACAAGGCGCTTGCTGCGCCGCGCGCCGATCTGTCGAAGTTCGCGCCGCGCATTGTGACGGTGCAGATCCCGGTTGACAAGATTGGTGAGCTGATTGGCCCGAAGGGCAAGAACATCCGTGGCATCCAGGAAGAGACCGGTGCGGAACTCTCGGTTGACGACGATGGAACGGTGACGATTGCCGCAGTCGGTGCCGAATCGATGGAACGGGCGCGCAAGATGGTGGAAGGCATGACGGCCGAGGCGGTGGTGGGCGAGACCTACGAAGGCACCGTCAAAACCGTGACCGCCTTTGGTGCGTTCATTGAAATCATGCCGGGCACGGAAGCGCTGTTGCACGTCTCCGAGATGAAATGGGAGCGCGTAGAAAAGCCCGAAGATGTGGTCAAGAAGGGTGATCGTGTCACGGTCAAGTTGGTGGATCGTGACGAACGTGGTCGCCTCCGCCTCTCCATGAAGGCGCTCCTCCCACGCCCCGAGGGCATGCCAGAAGAGACGCCAGGCGAGCGCCCGCCCCGTCGTGATGATGGCGGCGATCGTGGTGGCCGTGGTGGACGGAGTGGTGGTGGTGGTCGCGATCGGCGCTAATTCGTCGGGTGCTTCGGCACCCACGTTGCACCGCACGGACCTGCCTAATGGACTGACCGTGCTCTCGGAATCCGTTCCGGGAGCGCGGTCGGTTGCTTTCGGGGCGTGGGTCCGCGCGGCAACGCTTCATGAACGACCTGAGCAGATGGGCGTATCGCATCTTCTTGAACACATGGTGTTTAAGGGGACGCGTACGCGAAGTGCCCAGCAGATTGCCCTCGCCCTCGAAGCGCTGGGAGGGTCGCTGGATGCGTACACCGAGCGTGAACACACGTCGTATCAGGCCCGGGTGCTCGATGAACACCTGGCTGATGCCGCGTCGGTCATTGGGGAATTGATCTTCGAGCCGCTCTTACGACCGGCTGATCTGGCCCTCGAGCGGAAGGTGATTCTCGAGGAGATCAGCATGGTTGAGGATACGCCGGATGATATCATCTTCGACGTTCACAACCGTGCCGTGTGGGGGGACCATCCGCATGGCTTCCCCATTCTCGGAACGCGCGCCACGGTAAAGTCCCTTTCCGTGGCTGACCTCCGGGCCTTACAGGAGCGTGCATACCACCCGGGTCGGTTGGTGGTTGCCGCATCGGGGCGTGTGGAGCACGATCAGCTGCTTGAGGTGCTCCACCACACGGGGTGGAGTACACGGGAGCGCGGGGATATGACACCGTTCCCGTTGGACCCCGTCGAGGCCGCCGGCCCACATGCCGAGCATGTCTCACGCAAGGACATTGCGCAAACGCACCTGGTGCTCGGGTCGCAGGGCATCGCGTTCGGTGACACGCGTCGCTACGCGTTTGCCTTGCTGGACATGCTCATTGGCGGCGGCATGAGCTCGCGACTCTTCCAGAAGGTGCGTGAGGAGTTGGGGCTGGCGTACAGTGTCCAGACGTTCAGCAGCTCCTACGCGGATGCTGGCGCCCATGGTGTCTATCTGGCGAGTGCTCCGGACACGGCGCAGGACGCCTTGGATGCCGTTCGTGAGGTGTTACGAGATGTGGCGGCGAATGGTCTCTCTGAGGCCGATTTGGCTGCCGGTAAGCGTCAGTTGCGTGGACAGCTCGTGCTGTCCATGGAGGGGGTGTCGTCGCGGATGTATCGTGCGGCGCTCACGGCCTTGTACGGCGAACCGTACCGCAGCATTGACGAACTCAAGGCCTTGGTCGATGCCATCGACCTTGAGCAGGTGCGCGAGGTGGCGCACGAGTTTTTTGATCCTGACCGACAGATTCTGGTCAGCCTCGGCCCGAAGGCCGTTCGCTGACGTCTCACCATGTACCGGATAACGTGACTATGCGCATCGGTGTACCCAAAGAAATCAAGACCAACGAAAACCGCGTGGCCCTCGTCCCCGCCGGTGCGGAAGCACTGACTGCGTCGGGCCATCAGGTGTTCATCGAGTCGGGCGCTGGCATCGGGAGCGGCTTTGACGACGACGCCTATCGCGCGGTCGGCGCCGAGATCGTGCCGGACGCTGCCGCGGCCTGGAGCAGCGCGGAGCTCCTGCTCAAGGTGAAGGAGCCGATTGAGCCGGAATGGCGTTTCCTGCGTCGTGATCTCACGCTGTTTACCTACTTTCACTTCGCGGCAGACGAGGCGCTCACCAAGGCGCACCTTGCCAGCGGTGCGTCGTGCATCGCATACGAGACGGTCGAGCTCCCCAACCGGGACCTCCCGCTCCTGATTCCGATGTCGGAAGTGGCAGGGCGGATGGCCGTGCAGGAAGGCGCGAAGTACCTCGAGAAGCTGTACGGTGGCCGTGGCGTGTTGTTGGGGGGCGTCCCGGGGGTCGCGCCGGCAAAGGTCGTGATTCTCGGAGGCGGCATTGTGGGGGTGAACGCGGCCAAGATGGCGGCCGGGCTTGGTGCCAAGGTTGTGGTCTTGGACCTGTCGCTGGAACGCCTGCGCTACCTGTCCGATGTGATGCCGGCCAATGTCCAGCTGGTGCACTCAAACCGTCATAACATTCTCGAGCAGATCAGCACCTGCGACCTCGTCATTGGTGGTGTGCTCATCCCGGGAGCGAAGGCTCCCAAGCTGGTGCGTCGCGAGGACCTGTCGCGTATGCGTCCCGGTGCGGTGATCGTAGATGTTGCGGTGGATCAGGGGGGCTGCGTTGAAACGATTCATCCAACCACCCATGAGAACCCCACGTACACGGTGGATGGAATCATCCACTATGGGGTAGCCAATATGCCGGGGGCCGTACCTCGCACCTCCACGCTGGCCCTCACCAACGCCACGCTGCCCTACACGCTCCAGCTGGCGAACAAGGGGTGGAAGAGGGCGCTCCGCGAGAACGGTGCGCTGCTCAAGGGGCTCAACATGACCGAAGGCCAGCTGACGTACCGTGGCGTTGCCGACGCCTTCGGCATGGCGTGCGTTGATCCGGAATCGTTCGTCGCTTAACGCATGGGGCAGGGCGTCCAAAGGCCACCGCGACATGTGTCCGGTGGCCTTTGGACTTTGGTGGCTGGTGCCTGTTGACGTGTGCTAGGTGACGCTGCCACAACAGCTTGTTCCTGCTCTCCCGTAGACGTAGCTTTCCAGCGAATGCTGTCGCAGTATGCCCTTTCCCGGCGCTCCGCGCCGTCGAGCACTAACCTAGATGTTCTGGCCCTTCAATAAGTCCAACTCGTTCTTTCCCGCGAACGCCATCGCCGTCGATCTTGGTACCGCGAACACGCTGATCTACGTCAAAGGCGAGGGCATCGTGTTGAACGAACCCTCCGTGGTCGCGCTTGATCGAGAGACCAAGAAGCTGAAGGGTGTCGGACTGGAAGCGAAGCGCATGCTCGGTCGTACTCCTGATGGCATTATGGCCGTCCGACCGATGAAGGACGGTGTCATTGCCGACTTCGATGTCACGGAGAAAATGCTGCGCTATTTTCTCACGCTGGTGATCGATAAGCACGTGTTTAAGGTGAAGCCTCGCGTGATTGTGTGTGTGCCGTCGGGCATTACGGAAGTGGAAAAGCGTGCGGTGCGAGACTCGGCGCTTGGAGCTGGCGCGAAGGAGGTCTTCATGGTGACCGAACCCATGGCGGCAGCCATCGGCGTCGGCCTTCCCGTGGAGTCGCCAACGGGCAACATGGTGATCGACATTGGTGGCGGCACCACGGAAATTGCGGTCATCGCGCTTTCAGGCATTGTAAGCGACACGTCGATTCGCACCGGTGGTGATGAACTCGACATCAGCATCGTGCAGTTCATGCGAAAGAATTACAATCTGCTGATCGGTGAGCCAACGGCGGAACAGATCAAGATCCAGATTGGATCGGCCTATCCGGTTGGCGATGAACGCGAGATGGAAGTGAAGGGGCGTGATCTGGTGTCTGGGATTCCCAAGACGGTGCGCGTGCACTCCAGTGAAATCCGCGAAGCCATTCAGGAGCCCATTCAGCAGATTGTCGATGCCGTACGTCGGGCCTTGGAGATCACACCGCCGGAGCTGGCGTCGGACATTGTGGATCGCGGTATCGTCATGACCGGTGGCGGTGCCTTGATTCGCGGGCTTGATGTTCTGCTCAGCCAGGAAACGGGATTGCCGATTCACGTGGACGAAGATCCCCTGACCTGTGTGGTGCGTGGTACCGGGAAGATCCTCGACGACGAGGAAAAATACTGGTCCGTTCTCACGACCTGATCGCGTGGCGGCCCGACGCGTCCGTTCTGATGGGCGACTCGACACGGGTCTCGCACTGGCCTGTGTCCTGTTGGCGGTCATTGCGCTGATCGTACCACGGCGCACGCGCGATGGGGTGGCGGCGTCGTTGCGCACCACCGTCCTCTCGCCGCTCGTCGCTCTTGAAGGGCGAGCCTCGTCGATGCGTGCCGCCATTCTTGGTCGGAATGACGTGCTGGTCACGCGGGGGCAGGTGGCCGCCAACGCGTTGCAGATGCAAGCGGTCGCCGACGAAAACGCCACACTCCGCGCACTCTTTGGTTTATCAACGCGGCTGCGCGATGGATTTATTCCAGCCGATGTCCTTCCGTCGCGCGGTGCCACGGACGAGTTCCTCATGGCCTTGGCGACCGGTTCCGATGCCGGTGTGCAGCCGTTCCTCCCCGTCGTGACGGCCGATGGTCTCATCGGCATGGTGCAGAGCGTCGACCGGGCCACGAGTTTCGCGATCACGTGGGCGCACCCCGATTTCCGCGTCAGCGCCATGAGCGCTGATGAGGGGGCGTTTGGCATCGTCCAACCACATCTTGGCGCCGGTGCGGAACGCTGGCTGCTGGAGATGCGTGGGGTATCCTTCCGTGCGAAGCTTGCCCCAGGGGCTTTGATTGTGAGTTCCGGTTTGGGTGCGACGTATCCGCGTGGCATTCCCATTGGAACGGTGCTCGGTGAGCTCGTTACTCCGGAGAAATGGGCGCGAACCTATCTGGTGAAACCCTCCGTCCTCCCAGGAGCGATTGGGCCGGTTCTGGTGCTGCTGCCGTCGCGAACCCAACGCGGGGTGAATGGCGTTTGGACGACCGTGAGCGCTGCCGACAGTGCGGCCCGCGCAGTTGCCGCCATCGGGGATTCATTAGCCCGTGCTACGGCACTCGATGAGCTCGCGGCACGTCGCGCCGCCTTCACGGTGGGGGATTCGTTGACGGATTCAACGCTGGCGGACCCGGTACGACCGAATGTGGTCGTCGATTCGGCTCGCGGAGACGCCATGCCGCGTCGGGTTGACAGTACACGGCGGCGCCTTGGCGGGGACAGCAGTGTTCGTCCGCGCGTACGCCCGGACACCGGCAAACCACGGCCGACGGTGCCGCCAGCGCTGCGTACGGGCCCTCCGCCATCGGATGGGTTATGGTGAACCCCGGACGGCCCGTCCGATGAGTCGCCCGATGCCTCCGAAGTCAGGGATCGGGAGTGCGCTGCGCGCATGGGTGGGATTTTTCCTGTTGCTGTTGGCTCATTTCGGCGTGCGCCCCCTCGTTGGAGGGCGCGCGGGTGTGGACTTCATCGTTATTGCGATCCTCTTTGCCTCGGTGCGGATGCGACCGGGGCTCGCCGCGCTCACGGGATTTCTCACCGGCTTGGCGGTCGATGCGGTGGCGCCGGGTTTCTTCGGCGTGTCAGCGCTCGTACTGACACTCATCGCTTTCGGCGCGTCGTGGCTCAAAGCGGTCTTTTTCGCCGACCATATCGCCTTAACCGGATTATTTGTCTTTATCGGCAAGTGGCTGTTTGACGCGGCCAGTACCTTGCTGATTGGAGGCGTGTCCGGTTCCACGTGGATTGTGACGCTCCTGCTCTGGTCTCCAATCTCGGCGGCGATGACGGCGGTCTTGGCCGTAATACTACTCACCGCATTTCGTCCGCTGTATCGACCGCATGCGGCGTGAGCATCACGATGATGGTGGGGCGTCATCCTCATCCCTCGCGCAGCGTGTGACGGCGTGAGTTACCACCCGAATGCCATTCTCCGTCGTGCGCGTCTCACACGCGTCGTGATGTGTGCAGCCGTTCTGGCACTTGGTGGCGCGTTCTTCCGCGCCCAGGTGTTTGAGAACGCGGAGTACCTCGTGCAGTCGGAAAACAACCGGTTGCGCGAAGTACCACTCCCTGGCGCCCGAGGGACCATCTATGATCGGCATGGGGAAGTCATCGCCGAAAATCTGCCGGGATATTCCGTATCGATTCTGAGTCCAACCGAGGATTCGCTTCGCTCGGCGCTTGCGACGTTGTCGAAAGTGATTCAGATCGACTCTGCGCAGCAGGAACTCGCGGTGCGACGGTTCCGCCGAGCGCGCACGCGGCCGGCCGTGATTTTTAATGACGCCTCGTTTCAGGTCGTCTCCGTCCTCGAAGAGCGTCGTGTCGAGTTCCCCGGGTTGATCATCCAGAGCGCCCCCAAACGGTACTATCCCGATGGGGCGGCTATGGCCGCGCTGATCGGGTACACGGGTGAGATTTCCGAAGAGGAACTCTCGAAGCCAAGGTTTGAGAGCTACAAGGCTGGACAGCAGGTGGGGAAAACCGGTCTTGAACTGCAGTATGAGGCGCAGCTCCGCGGGAAAGAGGGACGACGATTCGTGGAAGTCGATGCGCGCAACCGCGTCGTGCGCGATGCCGGTGTGCGCCGGGAGGAACAACCCGAAGCGCCGCCGGCCTTGCGAACAAACATTGATCTTGATCTGCAACGCTTTGCCCATGCGTATTTCGGTGACTCCCTGCGTGGAGGGGTTGTGGCCCTCGATCCGCGTACGGGTGGCGTCCTCGCCCTCTATAGTGCCCCGAGCTACGACCTCAATAAGTTCATTGGCGGGGTGTCCAGCCGATTTTACGAAAGCCTCCGGATCGATCCTCGGAAGCCGCTGGTCAATCGTGCCATCACGGGGATGTACGCGCCAGCCTCCACGTGGAAGCTCGCCACGGCGGTGATCGGCTTGGAACGCGGGCTGGTGACCATGGACACGCGTATGCCCGTGCCCTGTACCGGCGGATACTACTACGGCCGCGTGTTTAAGTGCTGGGATAAGCATGGCCATGGCGATGTCACGCTCGCGCAGGCTATCGCGAAATCGTGTGACGTCTATTTCTACCAGCTTGGTCTGAAGATTGGCCTGACCAACCTGCTCGCCGGTGGAATCGGTCTCGGGTTTGCGGACCGTACACGGATCGATCTGCCCAACGAACGGAAGCCGATCTGGTTTGCGAACACCTCCTACTTTGACCGGAAGTACGGCGCGCGTGGATGGAACAAGTCGGTGGTGTTGAGCTTGTCTATCGGACAGGCCGACAACGCGCAGACCCCGCTCAGTATGGCGCGCTTTTATACGGCGCTGGCTACGGATGGGCGTGCTGCCACCCCACAAATCGTTGCTCGGGAGCCGGAGCGTACGCGGATTCTCAAATTGGACAGTCTGCAGTTGGCAGGTATTCAACTGGCGCTGGCCGACGTGGTGTCGCGCGGTACCGCCGCCGGTGCACAGATTCAAGGCTTGACGATTGCCGGCAAAACGGGAACAGCCCAGGTGAACGGACAGCTCGATAATGCGTGGTTTGTGGGATACGCGCCGGCCAATGACCCCAAAATCGTGGTGGCCATCATTATCGAGGAGGGGTTGCACGGGTCTACGGCCGCACGAGCCGCCACCAAGATGATGGAGCGTTTCTTACGAACGCGCCTGACGATGTCCTCCATCATTAACGACTGAGAGGCGCGCCTATGTCGAGGGGGTCTATATGGCGTCGGCAGAGCGTAGATATCCCATTGCTGCTGATTGCCTTGGTGCTGACCGGGTTTGGCATCGCGATGGTGTTT
>CANHTA010000019.1 GCA_947463135.1 Gemmatimonadota bacterium | reverse complement strand
TCAGGTTAGATATGCTATCTATCTGCTAAGAAACACTTTACCGATAAATACTGCGTCAACACTCAAAGCGTAGCTTCAATCGCATCGCAGATGGCGTGCTGGATACACAGGTGGATCTCTTGGGCACGATCGGTTCGATCGGTGGGCACAACGATCGTGTGGTCCGCGATGAGCCGCAGCGCTCCACCATCACGCTTGGTTAACGCCAGCACGGGAATCCCCATCGACTTGGCCACCTCAGCGGCCCGGATCACATTTGGTGAATTCCCGCTCGTGGAGTGGATAATGAGGAGATCCCCCGGCTTGCCAAGCGCTTCAACCTGACGGGAAAAAATGTGATCAAAGCCGAGGTCATTACCGGCCGCCGTAAGGAGCGACGTATCGGTCGTTAACGCGATCGCAGGGTAGGCTCGGCGGTTTCGCATGTACCGCACGACGTATTCCGTCGCCATGTGTTGTGCGTCAGCGGCCGATCCACCGTTCCCGCAAAACAGTAACGTGCCCCCCTGCTGCACGGCCCCGCGCACCATCAACAGCGCACGGCCAATCTCCGGGGCGAGCTCCTGCACCACCCGCTCGGCCGTTTCCGACAGCTCGCGAAGGGCCGTCAACAACGGGGCAACAGATGCGTCTGGCGCGTCGGAGACGCCTTGATCAGGGTGGGACATGGTGTGAATCCGGTTCAGGAAGGGAAGAAATTAGCGTGCCACGAAGCGCGCGAGTCGTTGGTGAAACCGTGTCTTCAGGGGAGGAACCGGCACCGGAGGCTGATTGGCGAGCACCCGCGCGGCGTTCTCGCGAAGCAGTGATGCCATTTGCTCGTCGGCTCCCTGGCCAGTCAGCCATTGCCGTGCGGCGCCGAGCGAGCGGCTGTCCCCGTGATTATCCGACGCCAAGATGTCGATGAGGCCGTCCGCCAGCATGGCGCGGGCTAAAGCAGCCGGTGCGCCCCGGCCCATCAACACCGATGCGTCTGTTTGAATGACAACGCCAAGAGCTCGCCACTCCCGCACCATGGGGAGCGTACAGCCAAAATAGCGCTCCGGGTGGGCCAGAATCACCGTGCGGCCGCTCTGCGAGATACGGTGCAACTCCTTCGTGGCACCAGGCGGAAGCCCCCCGCGCGCGAATTCTACCAAGAGCGCCTGCGAGGCCCCGAGACACAGCTCAGGCGCCGTGAGATCGACACCGGGGCGATCCAACATGATCTCCCAGCCCAATAGCAGCTCGAGTCCGGCCGGTGCCGCCGCCTGCAGCTGCCCAAGCAGCTCCTGGTGCCGTGCATACGGTGCGTGGGCGGCAACGCTGGCGTTCAGATGGGGGGTGCACACCAGCTGGGTCACCCCCTGCCCCGCAAACCGCTGCAGAACAGGGATGGACACTTCAAACGAGGGTGAGCCGTCATCGACGCCCGGCAGCAGGTGCGAATGCAGGTCAATCACGACGCGTCCCTCCAACCGGGGTGGTGCGCCGATACCAACATCGTGCGCGAACGACGAGGCTTACGCGTCCAAGGAGTCCGGGAGCGCCGCGATACGAGAGAGTGCCCGCTCCGCTCTCGCATCGAGCTGGGCCGGATCGTCGGCCGCCGCCTGAAACGCGTAGGTCACCAGCGAGTCAACCGCCAGCAGATCGAGTGCGGTCGCCCTCGAGGTGGAGCCCGATGCCAACAATTCACCAAGCAACTTCTCCCCGGCGTCGAGACACGCCTCCGGAACCTGTTGCACAGGCTGATGGGCGTACGGCTCGAGGAGGGCGGCTAATCGAATCCGAAGCCCCGCCGGAGGAGCCGGCGTTAACGCCTCAAACCACGCGCCAACTGTGCTCACGTCGGGCACGCTAACGTGGTCCCCTCCGTTTGCCGCGCTCACCCGGCAGTGACCAGTCGAGTGAACACGCCCACGGCAGCGCCGAGCGCCGCGGGGAGTTTGTCGGCATCAACGCCCGCTTGGGCCATGTGAGGCTTCCCACCACCGCGGCCACCAACGGTGAGTGCCACTTCCCGAACAACGAGGTCGGCGCGCAATCCGCGATCCCTGGCGTCATCGGTGGAGACGGCGAGTAACGCCCCCTTCCCATCGGACAGCACGGCACCGATCACCGCCACGCCACTGCCGAGTGACTCGCGAAGCGAGTCACCCAGCGTTTGCAGTGCCTTCACATCGGCCACCTCAACCTCGGCGGCCACGAATCGGACGCCGTGGATCTCGGTGGCCTGGGCCGCCAACTGCGCCGCGAGGCCACCGCCGGCCCCTCCGCCTCGCATCGCCTCACCGAGACGTTTTTCGAGCAGCTTCCGTTCGTCGATCAACGCGTCGAGCTTCTTTTCGATCTGCTCGAGATTGGTGGCCGTACCAGCCATCGGCACCTTGAGGCGCGTCGCCACCTGCACTAATGCTCGCTCCCGATGAGCCAGGAACCAGAAGGCCTTTGGTCCCGTCACCGCCTCGATGCGACGTACACCAGCGGCAACACCGCCTTCCGAGACCAATCGCACTAACCCGATCTCGGCGGTATTCCGCACATGGGTTCCACCGCAGAGTTCAACGGAGATCTCTGGAATTTCGACCACGCGCACCACATCGCCGTACTTTTCACCGAACAGCGCCATGGCGCCCTGCGCCACCGCATCCGCGTAGGCAGCCTCACGCGTCGTGACAGGGGCAGCGGTCCAGACCCCCGCATTCACCTGCGCTTCGATGGCAGCCAGCTGCTCCGGGGTGAGCGGACCATGGTGCGTGAAGTCAAAACGCAACCGATCGGGGGACACCAGTGAGCCGGCTTGGTGAACATGCTCACCGAGGACGTTGCGCAGCGCCGCATGAAGAAGGTGCGTCGCCGTGTGGTTGCGCTCGGTATCGTGGCGACGCTCCCGAGGCACCACTGCACGAGCCGGTCCAAAGGTGATCTCACCCGTTACGGTCCCGATCGCCGCAATCCGCCCATCCATTTTTTTCACGTCGAACACATCGACCGACCACCCGTCGCCGGCAATTGTACCATGGTCCGACACCTGCCCACCGGACTCCGCATAGAACGGCGTTTCGCGAAGCATGACGGCGACCCGGCCATCCGGCAGTGCGCGCACGGCCGTCACGACGGTCTCCACCGTGGACACGTCGTAGCCCACGAAACGCCCGAGCTTGGCGGCGTGCTGCTGATCGTGCGTCCACTGGGTTGGGTCGCCGAAATCATCGGCACTTACGGTGATCTGCCGCGTCTTCCGCTCGTCCTGGGACTGCTTACGCTGCGCCGACAGCGCCTGTTCAAACCCGGCGATGTCCACCAGATACCCGCGCTCGCGAGCCATGAGCTCAGTCAAGTCGATCGGGAACCCAAACGTGTCGTACAGGCGAAATGCATCGTCGCCGGACAGGTTACCGCGCATGGTGGTCGAGCCTTGGGTCGACGCCGCCGGTGCGAGTTCCTCGAAACGCGTCATCCCGGCGTCGATCGTGGTGAGGAACCGTTCCTCCTCGGCCCGCGTCGTCTCGAGGATGTGCTTACGCCGCACATGCAACTCGGGATACAAATCGCGCATGGTCTCGATCACCACCTCGACGACATGGACGAGGGTGGGCTCACGACGACCCAGCAACCACGCATGGCGCACCGCACGGCGTAAGATGCGCCGAAGCACATAGCCACGCCCTTCATTACTCGGGAACACGCCATCGGCCAGAAGAAATGCCGTCGCGCGCGCGTGGTCCGCGATCACGCGAAACGACGCCGGATCAATAGCGCGTCCATCCTTTCCAACGGCCGTACCAAGACCGATCCCCGGACGATACGGATAACCTATGCCGACGACCTCCTCGACCTTTGCGATGAGCGGGCGAAAGAGATCGGTGTGGAAGTTATTCGTAACGCCCTGCATGACGGCGGCAATCCGCTCGAGCCCCGCGCCGGTGTCGACCGACGGCTTGGGGAGCGGTACCATGGTGCCGTCTGCCTGACGGTCGAACTGCATGAACACCAGGTTCCAGATCTCGAGAAAACGACCGGCTTCGGCCCCCTCGACAAAGGCATCGAGGGAGTAGTCCGAAATGTCCGTGTTCGTCCACTCGCCGTGGGCGTCATTGGGGAACGCCCAATCAGGGGCCATATGCGCCAGATCGACATAGATCTCGGTGCACGGCCCGCAGGGACCGGTGTCGGCCATCTGCCAGAAATTGTCTTTCGCCCCGAGTCCATAGATCCGGTTATCGGGAACGTTCGCCACCTCCTTCCACAACTGCCGTGCTTCGTCGTCTTCATGAAAGACGGTGACACGCAAATGCTCGCGCGGAATCTTCAGATCCTCGGTGATAAACTCCCACGCGAAGCGGATGGCCTCGCGTTTGAAGTAGTCACCGAACGAGAAGTTCCCGAGCATCTCGAAGAAGGTGTGGTGGCGAGCGGTGTGACCGACCTGTTCGAGGTCGTTGTGCTTACCGCCAGCACGGACGCACTTCTGCGACGTGGTGGCGCGCCGATTGCCATCGGGGGCGTCCTCCATGCCAAGGAAGACCTTTTTGAATTGCACCATCCCTGCATTGGTGAAGAGCAGAGTGGGATCATCGGCCGGAACGAGCGCGGAGCTCGGACGGATGGCGTGGCCTTGCTTCTCGAAGTAGGCCAGGAATCGGGCGCGGATATCGGACGCTTGCATAGGCGTCCAAATATAGGCGACTGACGGTGATTTGTGCGGCGGCTAGTCGACTTCGTTGATGGTTTGTGATCGGAGGATGTCGTTGACCACCCCCGTGACGAGCCGCCCACCAAAGCCGCGACGCTGCAAAAATGCGATGAGTCGGCGGCGGATGACCTCCGGTTCCTTCTCACCCAGGGTTCGCCGTCGCTTCTCTGCCAGCGCCCGACAGGCTTGGGCCTCATCGAATCCATCATCGATGACGGCATCGCTGAGCGCCTCCTGCACCATGGTCCCCTCGATCCCTTTCTGGCGGAGGACCTGGCGTACCCGCGCTGGCGCCTCCCCACGGCGAAGCCGAGACGCGGCTTCGGCGCGCGCCACCTCTGCATCGGACAGGATACCGCCGTCCACGAGGCGATTGAGCGCTTCCGCTACCACGGTCGCGTCCGGCTGCACGCGGCGCAGGCGGATTTCCAGCTCCCGCCGAGTGCGTCGGCCACGGGCGAGCGTATTCATGGCGCGATCGCTCACATCGGTGATCAGCGATTCGCGTGCGAGAACGCCGACGGCCTCACGAGTCAGTTCGACCCCCGTCCGCGTGGCGCCCGTTTCGGAGAGGGCACCAATCGCCACGGTGAAGAGGCGTCCATCGGTGAGGGTGACCACAAACCGTCCCGGCCGACGCGCCGATTCCAGCACCGTCTTGACGGTCCCGGGACCGCTCCCGTGTTCGGGAGCAGAAACAGAGAGAGCCGAGGGGCTACTCACAATGAGCCGTGGTGATCCGGGCACCACTTCCCATCGCGAGCGACCCCTCGGCCCTCGGTGTCTGCATCACGCATACGCACAACGGACTGAACTACTCCTCAGTCTCCTCAGGCGCGCCGGGAGCCTCCGCGGCCTTCACCCCGAGCAACACCTTGACCTTCTCCTCGATCTCCGCCATGAGCGCAGGATTATCCTTGAGGAACATTTTGGCGTTCTCTCGACCCTGTCCGATGCGCTGCGTACCGTAGCTATACCACGCACCGGCCTTGTCGATAATGCCCGCCTCGGAGCCAATGTCGACCAGCAGTGACGTGTGGCTGATGCCTTCCGCGTACATGATATCGAACTCGGCCTGCTTGAACGGCGGTGCCACTTTGTTCTTCACAACCTTCACCCGGACGTGCGAACCGATCACCTCTTCCTTGTCCTTCACCGGACCAATGCGGCGAATATCGAGCCGTACCGAGGCATAGAACTTGAGCGCCTTGCCTCCCGTGGTGGTCTCCGGATTGCCAAACATGACGCCGATCTTCTCACGCAATTGATTGATGAAGATCACGGACGTCTTCGAACGGGCGATCGCACCGGTGAGCTTTCGGAGCGCCTGACTCATCAGACGTGCCTGCAAGCCAACGTGCGAATCGCCCATGTCCCCTTCGATTTCCGCCTTAGGCACCAGCGCGGCCACCGAGTCAACCACAATCACATCAACCGCGCCGGAGCGGACCAGGATCTCACAGATTTCAAGGGCCTGCTCTCCCGTGTCGGGCTGCGAGATCAGCAGGTTCTCCACGTCAACACCCAGCTTCTTGGCGTATTCGGTATCCAAGGCATGTTCGGCGTCGATGAACGCCGCCACGCCACCAAGTTTCTGAGCGTTGGCCACTACATGTAAGCAGAGCGTCGTTTTACCGCTGGACTCCGGTCCGTAGATCTCGGTGACACGACCTCGTGGAATACCACCCACGCCGATCGCCGCATCCAGGTTGATCGCTCCAGTGGGAATCGCTTCGACGCGCACCTTGGAATCGGTACCAAGCCGCATAATCGAACCCTTGCCGCAGCTCTTTTCGATCTGCGCGACCGCGAGCGCCAGGGCCTTGCGCTTGTCGTCTGACATCACTGTGCCCGCCATAGTTACCGCCGTCGTAAGTGGTGAAGCTGCCATGCCCTGGCTCGCCAGAATCTACCGGGAACGCGAGCAGGGCCAAGACCCGAATAAAATACGAAGAAACATCGATGTGGACAACTCCCCTTCGCTGTCTGATTTCAGGACAGCGAGAAGGCATTCTCGACGTGGTGAATCCGGACGTTTTGACCGGCTACGAGGACGCCGACCACGTCGAACCGATAGGTGAGCTCAGGACTGCCGTGTCGATCCACCCAAACACGAGCACTGCGGCCAAGTTCTCGGCGTTTGCGGAAGTGGACCGCCTCCACCGGTTGCCCAAAGGCCTCACCGCGCCGCGCCTTGACCTCCACGAACGCAATCTCCTGCCCCCGTCGCATGATGAGGTCAATATCGCGATGCCCGCTGCGGAACCGATGCGCGACGAACTCCCAGCCGTCGCGCCGCATCCAGCGGGCGGCGATGCGCTCGCCCAACAACCCCAAGGCCTGTCGTTGTTTCGTCATGGGCGCACATTAGCACCGTCACCCACGATGTGCGGTACCGGAACAGCGCGGGCGGACTCAAACGAACGCGGTGCGTGAGCGGGCCACCAAAATCGCCGCGGGATCGTCGGTGATGATGCCCTGTACCCCTTGGCGCCAAAGCCGCAGCGCCTTCAATGGATCATTAACCGTCCAGATGTGTGTGACGACGTCCACCTGACGTGCGGTGCGTGTAAAGGCGCCGATGGGCAGCGGGATCCCATGGTGTGTAGGCGGAATACAGAGCGCTTGATACCACGGGGCGACCATCGGGCGCCGGAGCACTGCCGGGAGCAAGAGCCGGGCGACATCAGGAGTACTCGCGCCAAGCGCGAAGCCCTGCCCTCGCAACGGCTTCGTACTGGCCGGCTGAAAGCCAGCCACAATCACGCGTTGTTGCAGACCATGTCGCACGATGGCCGCGTGCAGCGCTGCTGACGCGGCGGGTGTTTTCAACTCTACAATCATTGGAAGCGTCCTCGGCAGCGCCTCCACGACCTCGTCGAAAGACGGAATGACGACGCCACGGTTTCGCCACGGGAAGGTGCGTCCATGATCAGCAGTGAAGCGGGCGCCGGCATCATGCGTTCGCAACGAAGCGAAGGTGTGCGACGCGACTGGCCCCGTTCCACTGGTCGTCCGGTCAATGGTGAGGTCATGCATCAGCAGGAGCACACCGTCACGCGAGAGCTGCACATCGAACTCCACGGCATCGGCACCGAGGGCGACCGCCTCGGTCAACGATTCGAGCGTATTCTCGGGGGCAAACGCGCGATTGCCGCGATGTCCGATCACCGGATGCGCCGTCGGATCAAGTAAGATCATGACGGAAGATAATGGAGACGGCAAAAGGGGCGACGCACCGTGTGCGCCGCCCCCGACTGCCAAGCCCTTCAGAACACTCGCCAGCGACCGAGTCGCTGGGTACCGCTGACTAGAACGAGTACTGGATGCGCGTCATGACCATCCGTCCAATCTCGGGCGCGCCCGGGAAGGTCCGAATGCGGTTGTCAAACATGTTCTGCGCATTGAGCGACCACGTCAGCTTGTTCTCGCCAAGGTTGAAGCGCTTGGTGACCTGCGCATCCATCGTAAACGCTTCCGGCACATTCTCGTAGCAGAAGGTGCCAGCCGGCGCCGGCGAGCACCGACCCGGACCGCCAGAGGCCGTAGGGGTGGCCCCCGTCTGCCCCGCAGCGATGGGGAACGCGAAGTTCGACGCATACACACCGGAATTCACTGGGTACGCCTCGTTGTAGCGCGTGCGCAGTTCGAAGCCGAGCCCGTTGTCGTCGTTACGATACGCCATGCCAAGCGAGCCGCGCGAGTTCGGCGCATTCGACATCAGCGGGAGCCCGTTGCCGCCGTTGACGCCCTGGAACACGTTCCGGCTCTGGTAGCTGTACGCGAGATCAGCGGTGATCCGGTCGGTGGCCGCCACCGAGGTGGCGAGGTCGAGGCCACGCACCCAGATCTTACTCGCCGACGTGAAGTACGTGGCGTACACGGCGTTTGGCGCCGAGTTGCCGTTGGCAAAGGTCACCACACCCACCGGCAGCGAGGCAACGCTGGGCGTCAGGGCCCCTGCGACGCCGCTCACAATGGCGTTGATCTGGGCGGGGGTGAGGCCGAGCCCGGCCAACTGCGGTCCGAGGTTGGCACCCAACTGCGCACCGAGGTAGCCGCCAAGCTGCTGCGGGTTCCCGAAGAACACGTTCGGGGTGGCGAGGGCCGCGGGCGTGCCGACATCGCCACGCTCCTGCCCCCACAGCGCCAGATCGAACGTCACCTTGCCGCCAACGGTCCCCTTGTATCCCACTTCAAAGGTGTTGTTGAACGACGCCTGCAACGGGTCGATGTCATTCAAGGCGTTGGTCTGCAACGCCGTGGTGGCTGACGTCAGGTACGAAACGCGCGTCGCGAGATCGGCGTTGGTCGGGGTCCGCGTGCCAAGGAACTGCACGGCGCCGGCCGCGAGGGTGGCCGCGATGTTGGCCGGAAGTCCGGCCTGCTGCAACGCCCCCGCAATGCCGGGCGTGAGTCGCGGGGCGAGCGCTTGGATAGCACCCGGGAACGCGGCCGCGGCAGAGGCGCCAACAAAGGCGCCCTGCGAGGTATACGCCGACTTCATGCAGTACTCGCCAAACGCGCTTCCCGTGCCGCAGCTCCGGTTGAACTGGAATCCCTGCTTCGGCGGATTGCCGCGTGCGACCACGTCAAAACCCGAACCACCGACGTTCGGGGACTGGATGAGATCCAGGAAGAACGAGAAGTTGCCCGGCGTGGAGAACGCCCGGTTGAAGGTGAAGCGGATGTTCTGATTCGCCGACGGCTTCACAATGAGCGCCGCACGAGGCGAGAAGAACTGACCGGCGATCACGCTATTGGCATCGCCGCGAGCCGCGAGCAGCAGTTCCAGCTGCTTGATGGGCTTCGTAGACGACTGGATGTAGGCACCATACTCGGTGACGTTATCCACATCTTCATTGCGGCCGTTAATGGTGTTCGCCGTACGTGGGTTGGTCCAGATGTAGTCCGCACCGTACGTAAAGCTCTGCTTCTCACCAAGGTCGAATCCGTGCTGTATCTGGGCGGATGCCACGCGGGACTGGTCAACAATCGGCTGACCGGAGCGGAGCAAATACGTGCCGTTGTCCGAGGAGGCGTTGTCGTTCCCCGCGTCGCTGCTGTTCAGAAACGCCTGCGCAAACAAGCGATTCCAGCGGAAGCGCTGCTGCAAGCTCAGATACGTCCAGTTCTTGATCTGGGACGAACCATTGGCGCCGGTGAGCTCAATCGCGCTCCCCACCTTGGTGTACCCAAGCGTCGAAATGGCTTCCATCCCTTCGCGCGGACGCACGTCCAGACGGGCCTCGCCCGTATAGCGCTGGAGATCGAAGTCACGGGCATTGGTCTTACCGCGCCGCGAAGCCGGCACGTTGCTCGTGGACGGGAAGACGGTCGGCTCAGCGCGATCGTTGTACTCCCAATCCTTACCCTGCATGTACTCGCCCGAGAGCTTATAGGCGACTTTCTCGTTCACCTTGCCCGCATGGCGCAAACCGGTGCGGAGGACGGACCGCTCGCCGCCGTCTACGCTGATCGTGGTGCCCTGGGACTGAAAGGGGGACTTCGTAATCACATGCAACACGCCGTTGGCACTGTTCGGACCGAACAAGGCCGACGCCGGTCCGAGCAGGACTTCCATCCGATCGATGTCTTCGTTCGTACCCGTGAACAGGAACGGAACGTTCACTCGCAGCGACGGGACGCCGGCAAATCGGTAGTCTTGCAGCATGAGCATGCTGCCGCTGAACGCGTTGTTGAAGCCGCGGGCCACCACGTTCGACTGTACGATACCGCCACGGTTGATGTCGACACCCGGGGTTGACCGCAGGTGATCGGTGACCGTCATGGCCGGCCGCTCTTCAATCTGCTGGCTGGTGACCGTGAGAATCTGCGCCGGGGCATCGAGCACCTTCTCCGGACGACTGCGGCTCGCCGTGACGATCGTCTGCTCAAGCACGTTCGTGCGCGGCGTCATGGCAATCGTAAGGGCGGCACCCGGCTGGACGTTCGCGGAGCTCTTTGGCGCAAAGCCGATCGCGGATACGCTCACGGTATAGGAGCCGTTCGGCAGATTGACGAGGCGGAAGCTGCCGTCTGCACCGCTCACGGCACCAAACGAGGTACCGCCAGCCACAGAGGCCTTGATCGTGGCATTCTCGATCGGACGGCCGCTTTCGGCATTGGTCACCTTACCGGTAATGGTACCGGTCTGGGCGGCGAGTCCATTCGTAGCCATGGGCAGCGCGCCAAGCGCGACCATGGCCGCCGTCAAAACTCGTCGAACACGAAGAAACAACATGTCACACCTCGGGAGGGAGGAAAAACGTCGAGGTCCGGCAGCCCGCAGGATTGAAAGGCGGGGGGAGGGGACGTACTCGCTCAATGTTCACCGGACCGCTTCAGCCCGTCAATACGTCGTGACGACCAGACGCAAAAAGATTTCGAATTCTCAGGATTCGCAGACGCGATCCAGATCCTGCACCCCGATCAGCACATCGCGCGGTCGCGCGGGCCCCTCTGATGGGGCGAGCACCCCTGCCGCCTCCAGCTGATCGATGATACGGGCGGCTCGGCCGTAGCCGATCTTCAGTCGCCGCTGGAGGAGTGACGTGGACCCCTGCCGATGCTGGATGACCACCTCCGCGGCCTCGCGGAAGCGAGCATCCCGCTCGTCAGACGCGCGATCGCCCTCATCCGACTCCCCGCCATCGTTTTTTGCCTCAAGAGCGCGCACCGTTTCCAGGATATCCGGCTCGGCGGCCAGCGCTTCGCCCGCCTCATGCCGAGCACGGGCGTCCTCGTACCATTTCAGCAAGCGCTCGGTATCGTCACTGGACAGGTAGGCCCCTTGAAGCCGCGAGGGTTCCGACTTCCCCGGGGGGATGAACAACATATCGCCGTTCCCAAGCAGCGACTCCGCGCCGGCGCCGTCAATGATGGTGCGGCTATCCACCTGCGAGGCCACCCGAAACGCAATGCGGCACGGGAAGTTCGCTTTAATGAGGCCCGTAATCACGTTCACGCTGGGACGCTGCGTCGCCAAGATCAAGTGAATACCGATCGCCCGCGCCTTTTGCGCGAGCATGGCAATGGGCGTCTCGACCTCCGCTTGCACCGTCATCATGAGGTCAGCCATTTCGTCGATGACGACCACGATGTAGGGCAAGATCCCCCCCGTGTACGTCCGATCTTCAAAGGCGACTTCAAGGTTTCTGGGCTTCTGCGGCGGCGCCCCTTCGCCGTCGGCATGGAGCTGCACGCGACGATTGAACTCCTGCAGGTTGCGGCAGGCATTGGCCTCGAGCAACCGGTAGCGGTCCTGCATCTCCATCACGGCCCACTTCAGGACGGAAGCCGCGTCACGGTTATCGGTGATCACCTTGTGCCGCAGATGCGGGAGCGCGTTGTACACGCTGAGTTCAACCATTTTGGGATCGACCATCAGAAAGCGCAGCGTCCGCGGGGTATGCCGGTAGGCAAGGCTCGTGATAATCGTGTTCACGCAGACCGACTTTCCCGACCCCGTAGCCCCGGCGATCAAGAGGTGCGGCATCTTGGCGAGGTCGGCGATCACCGCACGACCCTCGAGATCCTTGCCCAGCGCGATGGGCAACGCCGCACGCATCTGCCGGAACTCCGCTGATTCAAGGACTTCCCGGAGGACCACCATTTCGGGCGTCGGATTGGGCACCTCGACGCCAACCGCACCACGTCCGGGGATGGGGGCGACGATGCGAATACTGGGGGCACGCATCGCCAAGGCCAGATCGTCCGCCAGCGCAGCAATTTGACGCACCTTTACACCGGGAGCCGGCTCAATTTCGAATTGCGTCACGGTGGGGCCCGTGGTCCGTCCAACCAGCTCACCGTCCACCTTAAAGGTGCGAAGCGCCGCCATCAACTTTTCGCCGGCCACGTCCAACTCACGCTTCCCAACCTCCGCGTTTCGTCCCGGCGCAGCGGTCAGCAGGTCGGTGGATGGGAGGTCATCACTAAACGGTGTAGGGTCAGCGGAGGCATCAAGTGCCGCTTCCACCGTGGCCGCCACGGCGGGACGCGCACTGTCCTTTTTGCGCTTCTTCGCTTTCGCACTCTCGGCCTCCGCGTCGGGCGGCACCGCCTGGTGCGCATTCGCTCGTTCAGACGCGACATCAGCGGCCAGAAGCTCGCGCGCCAGCACTGGATCGATGGCCGGCAACTCCTCCGGCTCGGGCTCCAGCTGCTGGGCCAGCGTGGCACGTTTCCGACGGCCCGCTCCACCCCGATCGGATTCCGGGGGCGTATGCGCCGGCTCGGGTCTTGGCGTACCGGGGCCGAGGAGCACTCGAATAGGATTCCACCGGAGCGTCGCCACCGTGAGGGCGCTCGAGGCCAAAAGGAAAAACACCCACGCGCCGGCCGAGCCAAGTCCTTTTCGCAGATAATGCGCGACGAAGCTTCCCCAGAGTCCGGCGCTGTCAGACGCCATCGGCTCACCCCCAAGCGCCAAGCCAATGGCTACAGGCACGAGCGTGACCACCCCGGCAAAGAGCACGCCCCAGTCGCTGGCATCGTCGGCTCGCGCAATGCGCCCGAACAACGTCAGCGCAACGACCAAGCACCCCAGCGACACGATGGCCGCCCCCGGAATCCCCACGGTGCTCACCAACGCGCAACGCGCCCACGTTCCCGCGGGACCGAACACCCCCGTTGCCTCAAGGCACGGCTGGCTTTCGGCCGGTGCATTAAAGACCAAGGCACCGGTGAGAAAAACGGCGAGTAATGTCAGCGCGATGGCTGAAAGCTCTCGACGCAGCACAGCGGGATCCATGCCTTAGCGTTCCGCGCCAGTCATCGGGTCGAGCTGCAGTTGGCGATGCTGGTATTGCACCGCGCGATCGTACAGGTCGATGGTGAAACAGCGCTCCACGTCGCGCTCGAATCCAGCGGCGATCAGGGACTTCGCATGCCCTGCCTCGAGGACGAGCGAGGCAATACCACCATGAAAGGGCTGCTCCACCATTTCCGCCAACCGAGCGCCGTCCCCGCGCACAACCCCCTCACGTCCCGCCGTGATCCCCCGAACCAGTCGGCCAGCACAGACCACATCCTCGAGCGCCACGCGGTGCTCGTGCCCCGCGCACAGGATGGTCACATCACCGCCCTCCGCCACCGCCGTGCGCACCGCCGACACGGTGGCCGCCACATTCACAAACGCCGCGAAGAAGCAGGCGCGCGCACCATGCGTGGCAGCCAACGCCATGGTGCCATTGGTGGTGGTGTACAGCAGGGTCCGCCCTTCCACCGATTCCGGCGTGTACTCGGCGGGCGAGTTCCCTAAATCAAATCCGTCAATCTTCAGCATCCGGCGTTCGCCGGCCAGCTGAACTTCCCCACGCGCATAGGCTCTTGCCCGCGAGGCGGTCTCGTCGACGGTCTCAAACGGGATCACTGCCCGCGCGCCGGCGTCCAGGGCTGCAGCGACGGTCGTCGCTGCCCGCAGCACATCGATAACCACGACCACCCGATCCGCTACATCAGCAGGCACCACCTGCGCCTCGCCAAGCAGCACATCGATGCGCACTACGTCGGTTCCTTGAGCAGATCAGCGCCCTCGAACTCCAGCCACTTGGTATGCACCTTCCCAGCCTTGAACCCCGGATGCTGCATGACACGGGCCAGGAACGGCATGGTGGTTTTCACCCCCTCGATCACGAAGCTCTCGAGCGCAATCTGCATGCGCTTCAGCGCTTCGTCCCGGGTGTTGCCCTGCACGATGAGCTTGGCAATCATCGAATCATAGTACGGCGGAACGGTGTAGCCGGCGTACGCATGGGTATCGACGCGTACCCCTGGCCCGCCGGGCTGATGAAACACGTCTAGCCGTCCCGGAGAGGGCTGGAAATTCCGTGCCGGATCCTCCGCGTTAACACGGCACTCGATCACGTGGCCACGGAAGGCCGGGGTTGCCAGTACGGACAACGGAAGACCGGCGGCCACCCGAATCTGCTCCTTCACCAGGTCGACGCCAGTAAGCATTTCCGTAACCGGATGCTCCACCTGAATCCGGGTGTTCATCTCCATAAAGAAGAACGAGCCATCCTCATCAAGGAGCATTTCCACCGTACCGGCACCCACATAGTTGATCGCCTTGGCGCCCCGCACGGCGGCCTCGCCCATTCGCTCCCGGAGCTCCGGCGTCATCACCGGGCACGGGGCCTCCTCGATCAGCTTTTGGTGCCGACGCTGCACCGAACAATCGCGTTCCCCGAGGTGAATCACGTTGCCGTGCATGTCCCCCATCACCTGGAACTCAACATGCCGAGGACGCTCAAGGAACTTCTCGACGTACACATCGCCGTTGCCAAACGCCGAGAGCGCCTCGGAGCGCGCCAATTGGAACGAGCGCAGGAAATCGTCCGGATCCCGCGCCACGCGCATCCCCTTTCCGCCACCACCAGCGGCGGCCTTGATGATGACGGGGAAGCCTATACTGCGGGCGAACTCAAGCGCCTCTTCCGGGTCGTCCACGGGGCCCGGTGATCCCGGGACAATCGGCACACCGCACTCGGCCATCGCGCGCCGCGCTGACGCCTTGTCCCCCATGACCCGGATTTGCTCCGGCGTGGGGCCGATGAAGGTAATCCCCGTAGCACGGCACGTTTCGGCGAACTCCGCATTCTCCGCCAGAAACCCGTAGCCCGGATGGATGGCATCAGCGCCGGTGATCTCGGCCGCCGCGATAAGCCGGGCGATTTTGAGGTAGGAATCTCGACCCGGCGCGGGGCCGATACAGACGTCGTCGTCGGCGAAGCGCACATGCAGCGACTCGCGGTCGGCCTCGGAGTAGACGGCAACCGTCTGGATCTCGAGTTCACGGCACGCACGAATGACGCGGAGAGCGATTTCACCGCGATTAGCGATCAGGACCTTTTTGAACATGACGTATGGTGGCAGGAGCAAAGCCTCACCGCCAGTCCCGCCGCCACCATTCAGGCGCCAGATCCGTCTCGGCCGAATCCGTTCCAGCTGGTATCATTGCCCCCATCGACCCCTTGAGAGCGAAGGGCGAACTCACCGGGGTTGGTCGCATGGAAGAGGGCATCGTCGTAGGAGATCACCCCTCGTGAGTACCACGCCATGAGCGACTGGTCGAAGCTCTGCATACCGTAGGCAAGGCTCCCTTCCTTAATCAGGTCAGGGATGTTCAGTACCGCCGACACATCGCGGATCTGGTCGCGCACGGCTTCGGTATTCACCAGAATCTCGCAGGCCGGCACGAGGCCGGCACGATCGGAACGCCGAACCAGCCGGAGCGAAATGACCGAGGACAACGCGTTCGCCAGGGCAAAGCGCACCTCGCTTTGCTGGTGCGGTGGGTAGAACGATAGGACACGATTGATGGTCAGCGCCGCATCGGTGGTGTGCAGCGTCGACAGCACCAGATGGCCCGTACCTGCGGCCTTGAGCGCCACATCGAGTGTCTCAAGGTCACGGATCTCCCCGATCATGATGACATCAGGATCCTGTCGCAGGACCCGGCGCAGCGCCTGCGGAAACGAAGCGGTGTCCGCCCCGACTTCACGCTGGTTAATGTGGCTCCGCACATCGCGGTACACAAACTCGATGGGATCTTCGATCGTGATGATATTGGCAGCGCGCCGCTCGTTGATGTGCTGCACCATCGCGGCGAGCGCCGTGCTCTTCCCGGAGCCGGTCACCCCGGTTACCAAAATCAGCCCGCGCGGCTTAAGCGCCAGCTGCTCGAGAGCAACGGGCAAGTTGAGCTCCCGGATTGACGAGGCCGAGTGGGCAATGGCCCGCAGCGTGATCGCCACCGTGCCCCGTTGCTGGTACGCGTTCACCCGGAACCGGCCCACCCCCGCCACGTTGATCGCAAAGTCCGCTTCGCGCATCTCCGCAAACTCACGCAACTGCGCGGCGGGGAGCAGCTGCTCGGCCAACGCCCGCAGTTCCTCTGGGCGCAGCGATGGCATCTCCAATGCCACCAGCTCGGAATGCACTCGCAGCGAGGGCGGACGTCCCACTTTCAGGTGCAAGTCCGAGGCCCCCTCGCGCACCATACGCTGAAGCACGGCCTTCAGATCAAACCCCGACGTCGGTACGGCAACCGTCGCTGGTCCAGTGGCGGAGCCAGTACCCATCGTCATATGTCTAGTCAGCCGGTTGGATCGAGGCGATACAACACTTGTCCGTATTCAACCGCGTGTGCATCGGTCACGTTGACCTCCCGCACCACGCCGTCAAACTCGGACTCGAGTTCGTTCATGATTTTCATCGCCTCGATAATGCACACAATCTGCCCCTTGCTAATGCGATCGCCCACGGAAACGTAGGGTTTCGCACCGGGCTCGGGTGCAGAGTAGTAGGTGCCAACCATTGGCGACTTGATCTCAAGCAGGGCAACCTTGGGCGCCTCAACCTTCGGCGCGGCAGCGACAACCTCTACGGGCGGACGATCCGGGGCGCCCGGAGGCAACACCGACGCCATGGCGGGGAGTGCGGCCAACGGCGGCGCAACCGACACGGCCGAGACACGCTGCTGGGAACTCTTCGAGATTCGAAGCTTCATTCCCTTGTCAGAGGAGATCTCGATGGAATCCACCGTGGAGCTGTCAAGCATCTCGATCAGCTTCTTCACGTAGCGCAGGTCGATCATGGCGGGGGAGTCAAAGGGGATCATCGGCACAGAGCGCACCGAGCGTTCAGACATCACTACAGTTCGTGGAGCTCACGAGGGAAACTCGTAAGGACCCTCGGTCCAGCGTCGGACAACAGCACATCATCCTCGATTCTCACCCCACCCCAACCGGCCCGGTAGATCCCAGGTTCAACCGTGACCACCATGCCGGCAGAAAGGGGCGACTCAACAGTTCGGGCTAAACGTGGCGCCTCGTGCACTTCCAGCCCGATCCCGTGACCGAGCGAATGCCCAAACGCCTCACCAAACCCACACGCGTCAATGTAGTCTCGCGCCACCGCATCTGCAGCCATTCCCGTCATTCCAACCCGAATCGCGCCCGAAGACCGGACGTTGGCCTCACGAACGATGTCGTAGACCTCTCGCTGCTCGTCCGTCGCCCGACCAATGACAAACGTCCGCGTGATGTCGGAGCAATAGCCTCCCGACACCGCCCCGAAGTCGAGCAGCACAAAATCGCCGGTTTCGAGCACCCGCTCACTGGCTCGGGCATGCGGATGCGCCGAACGTGACCCAGACGCCACAATCGTCGGAAACGGAAAGTCCTCACTCCCGGCTTCGCGCAGGTGCCGCTCGAGGATCCCGGCCACCGTGAGTTCGGTAAGGCCGGCGTGCACCAGGGGGATGGTCTGATGCAGAGCCGCTTCCGCTATCGAGATGGCGCGCTCAATATGCGCCAGTTCGGAGACGTCCTTCACCATGCGGAGGGTCTCCACCAGATCACTCGTGGGGCGCCAAGACCAGCGTGCGCCCTGCTCCAAGAGACGAGCAAAATCGGTATGGGGCAGATGGGACGACTCAAAACCGATCCGCTCGACGCCGCTGACAGCGCCCAAGTGCACCCAGAGCCCGCTCCAGAGGCTGCTGCGCTCGATCCGCACCCGGGTGGACGCGCCGAGCTCCTCTTCCACTTGCGTGGCATACCGATAATCGGTGAGGAGCACCGCCTCCAACGCCGTAACCACCAGTAGCGCATTACTGCCGGAAAACCCCGTCAGGAAGCGGATATTCGGCAGCGAGGTAACGAGCAGGGCGTCGAGATCGGCTCGGGCGAGCGCATCGCGCAACGCCGTCAAGCGGACCGGGTGCGTATCCCTCACCTCCGGAATGCTCGTGTCCTTCACGAATGACGGCGCAAGGTGGCAACGAGTCCGCGCAGCGCGAACTCGTACCCATCGGCGCCGAGCCCCACGATACTACCGATCGCGGCCGGGGCGAGCATACTGTGTCGCCGCTCAGGCTCACGCGCATACACGTTCGAGAGGTGGACTTCAACGAAGGGAAGCGACGTCGCGGTGAAGGCATCGCGCAACGCGAGACTCGTGTGTGAGTAGGCCCCCGCATTCACGACCACCCCCTGCACCACCCCACGCCACAGATGCAGGGTATCGATCAGCAGCCCCTCGACGTTGGACTGCGCCGATCGCACCTCAACCCCCAACTCGGCGGCGACTTCCACAAGACGCGCATGGATGTCGTCCAGCGTCGCGGTGCCGTAAATGTGCGGTTCTCGCGTGCCCAACAAGTTGAGATTCGGCCCGTTCAGTATCCCGATAATCACGTGGTCCCAAGTCCTTTCAGCCACGCGGAGAACTGCGCGAGGTCATCACTGACGGTTGAAGATCCCCCCTCAGGCGTCGCGGTGAGCTCTGGCACCCGATGCGGTGAGGGCGCCGGAGAGGATGGCGACGTGGAGGTGGCAGGATCGGGAAAGAATCGGTCAAACGAAAACGGACCGGCCACCGCGGGTACGATGGCTGGCGTGGCCCTCGGCGTGTCGGGGCGGGATTCCGCCGCCGGTGCCCCCGCGAACATCGCCACGACAAACGGAACCTCTGCATCAGCCTGCAGACGGTCATTCATGGGTGCAAACGCGTTCGCGAAGGCTCGTCCCGCGAGATCCTCGCGCGCCGGCTCGTCACGGCCGAACAACGCCCCCAAACTCTCGGCCGGCGCTTCGATCGCCACCGACGCCTGCGGCGGCGTTCGCCGTGGCACACGACGGGCGGCAAGCTTCGTAAAGCGCTCACGTGCGGTGTACCGAGGGACCACGGGGTCGGCCGCGAGCTCGCCGAGATGCACCGGCGACGCAGCGGCCGTCTCGGCGGCAAGCGCTTCGCGCACTTCGGCTAACCGCGATGAGAGCATGGGATCGTATGGCCGACGACGTACCAGCTCCTCGTAAACCGACACCGCCTGGGCGGTAAAGCCCTGCGCCAGCAGCAATTCCCCCATCGTCTCGGTCACAAACGCGGGCGTGGACTCGTCCGGCATCACATCCGCGAAGCTCGCTTCCGCGAGGGGAGCCTCACGCTCTTGGGCGTTGATCGTCACGACCTCTTGGAACAGCCCGTCCACATCGTCGATGATACCAAGCGCGTCACCCTCGCTGCCGCCCTCGCGTTCGGGGGCCGGCGGGAGCCACGGCAGGTCATCGGGGAGGGATGGCGTTGGCGCAGGTTCAAGGGGGACGATCCACTCCAACTCCACGTGCGCCCCATCGACGTCCACCTTGGCGTCACCGTCGGCCTGTAACGCCATGGTCGGCTCAACGACCGGCTCAAACACCGGCTCACTCGCCGGCTCAGCAGCGGGCTCCGACGCGAGCGCACCGACCGGCTCGCTGGTGGCCTCCATGACGGACACATCCACCCGCTCCATCGTAGCATCTGCCACGGAAGTCATCACTGGCGGCATGACGGTGGCCGCTGTGGGCTCATCAACGGCCACAGACGATTGAGCGGACGGCGGGGTGATGCGGCGATCGGACGACTCCACGCCAAACGCGGCGGCGGCGTCTGGGGACAACACGGGGGCAAACCGCGGGGCCTCAGCCCGGGGGGCCGAGATGCGTGCCTCAAGTGCTGAGGTATCGGGCCACTCCGGCGCGAGGAGCCCCTCCTCAAACGGCTCCGGCTCCGTGGTCACGTCCGAAAAACCGAAGGGATCGTCCAGCACGGTATCCGAAGCCACCTGGCCGATGTCGTCGACCGGTACGGCGGACATCGGCAGCGCCTCGGCGACCGGTACAGCGGACATCGGCAGCGCTTCGGCGGTTGGTCGGGCGGGCCGATCGGGGGGCGCCACGGCGCGATTCGCAAACGATGGTGTCCCGAGGGTCGCCAACTGGGCAGCGATATCGTCGTTACGTGGGTCCGACTCGAGCACCCGCTCGTACCATCGGCGGGCCGCAGCGGTGTCGCCCTCCCACTTGGCGATATCGCCCAGGCAGCTGAGCGCCTTCAGATTTTCGGGATCAAGGGCAAGCGCCTGTTCGAACACCGTGCGCGCCTCAGACACCTCTCCCGCTTCGTAGAGCGCTTGGCCGAACACAATGTACCCACTCATGTGCTCGGGCTGCTTCGGGAGAAACTCGCGGCAGAGGGCGATAGCCCCCGACAGGTCCCCAGCCTTCCTCAGCTCATTCGCCAAGGGGGCAAAGTAGCGGCGTGGGCTATCCTCAAATTTGGACCGGAGTTCGTCGATCCGGGCAGCAGTGCTCATCAGTCCAGCGCCCTCAGGGTGATGTTTCCCATCCCAATACAAGACCCCTGATCCCAAAACAAGACGGGCCCCTGCTTCAACTTATTAGATGCCGAGGTTCTGGGAAGGCATTCGCGGTGAAGTGGTGCCGCCTTCCCGTTCGTCTTGCTATTCGCAACGCGCGGCGGCTAGCTTAACCGACTCTGCGGCACCACCCGTCGGTTTCCGGGGATTGTGCCATTTTGTTTGCTCAGCTATTCCGCCCCAAGGAGTCTCGCCCCGTGCTGCAATCGATGCGGAGCGCCGCAAAATACATCTGGATCGTGCTGATCGTGGCGTTCGTCGGCAGTTTCCTTTTGTATGAGACCTCAGGTCTCGCAGGTCGCTCGCCCGTAACGACCACCACCGCGATTGCGACGGTGAACGGTGAAGACATCCTGCTGACGTCCTGGCAGAATGCCGTGAACGCCCTCGAGCAACAGCAGCAACAGCAGCTGGGACGGGGCCTGACGCTCGACGAGCGCAAGACGCTCGAAGACCGCGCGTACGATGAGCTCGTTACGGAACTGCTGCTGCAGCAGGAATTCACGCGGCGCGGTATCTCGGTCACGGACGACGAGATCCTCGAAGCGGCCCGCTTGGCACCGCCCCCTCAGGCCATGCAGTCTCCGGACTTGCAGACCGACGGCCGGTTTGACATCGCCAAGTATCAGCGTCTCCTCGCCAGCCCGATGGCGCGGCAGTCGGGGATGCTGGCCGGCCTGGAAGCCTACTATCGCAGTGAAATCCCGAAGCAAAAGCTGTTTGATCAGGTTGCGTCCGACGCGTACGTCTCCGACGAACGCCTCTGGCAGGTGTACCGTGATCGCCACGACAGTGCGCAAATCAGCTTTGTGGTGGTTGGCCAAGAGGCCTTGACCGATACCACCGTGACGGTGACCGACGCGGATATTTCTCAGTACTACAACCGCAATAA
This sequence comes from Gemmatimonadota bacterium, assembly GCA_947463135.1. Classification (GTDB taxonomy): domain Bacteria; phylum Gemmatimonadota; class Gemmatimonadetes; order Gemmatimonadales; family Gemmatimonadaceae; genus Gemmatimonas. The sequence goes on along the minus strand of CANHTA010000019.1, from coordinate 9,138 downwards.
GAAGCGGTTCACCCGTCCGGGTCGCGCCGTCGTTTCGCTACTCACGGTCCCGCGTTCTGTCACCGCTGCCGACTCCACCGACGCCAAGGCCCGAATCGAAAAGCTCCGTGCCGAGATCACCGCGGGCGCGAAGTTTGAAGACGTCGCGAAGCGCGAGTCCAGCGACAGCAGCTCCGGCGCCCTTGGGGGATCGCTTGGCAAGGGCGGGCGTGGCCGATTCACGCCCAACTTCGAGACCGCGATGTATGCCCTCAAGCCCGGCGAGCTGTCGCAGCCGGTGCTCACCCCTTTCGGGTGGCATCTCATTCGTGTCGATTCGAAGGTGGGCGACACGCTCGACGTTCGGCACATTCTGGTGTCCATCGGGCAGAGCGATTCCAGTGCAACACGAACGGACCGCCGTGCCGACTCACTCGCAAGCAAGGCCGGAAGCCAAAGCGATCCGAAGGCCTTTGACGAAGCGGCGAAGACCCTCGGCCTGTCACCGGCCTCGGTGGTGGTATTCGAAAATGAGCCCCTGTCGTACGCTGGCCGATATGTGCCGAGTGTCAGTGCCTGGGCCTTTTCTGGAGTGAGCACGGGTGAATCAAGCGATCTGTTCGACTCGAACGAAGCCTACTACCTCGCACGGGTCGACTCGCTGACGGTCGGTGGTCAACAGTCGCTCGCGGACGTGAAGGACGACGTCCGTCGTCGCCTCGCCAAGGAAAAGCGGATCGAGAAGCTCCGTCCGATCGCGGAGCAGTTGGCGTCGGCTGCCCGTTCATCAACGCTGGAAGCGGCCGCGGCACAGCGGCGCTTCCAGGTGGAGAAGTCGGCCCCGTTTGCACGGGTTGATGCCGTCCCCCGCATGGGTCAGTTTGAGCCCGCCATCGGGGCGTCGTTTACCGTTCCCGTTGGCCAGATTGGCGGGCCGTTCAAGGCGGTGGATGGGATGGTGGTGCTTCGGGTCGACAGTCGCACCGATGCCAGCCGTCCAGCCTTTGAGGCCGATAAGGCGGCCCAACGCCAGCAACTGGTGCAGTCGCTGCGGCAGCAGCGCGTGGACGAGTTCCTTACGAACCTTCGTGAGAGCGTGAAGGTCGTTGATAAGCGTCCGAGTGTGATGGCCGCGCTCCGTCGCCAGTCCGCGATTTGATCCACACGGTGTAGTGAACAAGAAAAGCCCCCGCGATGCATGCCATCGCGGGGGCTTTCTCTTGGAGTGTGAACTGAGCGGTTAGTTCAGCAGGCGTTTCGGCTCGGGGCGCTCTTCTTCGGCCACCACCTGCTCTGCCGCTCCGCCGCCGACACGATCGTTCCGTGGGGGCGGCTCAGAGATCTGACGCTGGGCATCACTCAAGTTCCGCTTGAATTCGTTGATGCCTTTACCAAACGAGCCCGCAATCTCGGGAATGCGCTTGGCTCCGAACAGGAGCAGCACAACCACGAGAATGGCCATGATCTCCATGAACCCGAAATTCTGAATACCCATGAGACACTCCTAGAAGAGGGACCGCGCGATCAGGTAGGCGATCAATACTCCCAGGAGGCTCAAAAGTGAGACATCCAGGGCGACAGGTCCAACAGCGAACTTCAATATAACCAAATCGATGGGAAGTGGTCCAATGGCCGGCGTCACGCCGGTGGTCAGGAACTCCTTCACCGCACCGGCGGGCAAGAACCGCCGTGCGACTTGCGTCACCAAACCGCCTGCCACAAAACCGGAGGCAAGTACCACGAGGTGAAACACGGGTCGGTGCTTCGAAGGTCCACGGGCCATCACCAGCGCCGCTCCACGACATACGCAATGGCGTCGGTCAACGCGGTCCGTGCTGTCCCATGCGGGAGCTCTTCCAAGGCATCCTCCGCCTCACGTGAGTACTGATCGGCGCGTCGGCGGGCGTACTCCAACCCGCCATACGTCCGAACGATGCCAACCACCTCCGCAATCGCCTCCTCGTCCGGGTCGCTTTCAGCAAAGAGCGCATCCACACGGGCACGGTCTGCCGATGGCATCTCACGGAGTGCCGCGATCAAGGGGAGCGTGACCTTGTGCTCCTTCAGGTCCAATCCGCTGGGCTTGCCGGTCATCTCCTGCCCTTCGGTGTAGTCCAGCAAGTCATCGGCCACCTGAAAGGCCATGCCAAGTCGTTCGCCGAAGCGTGCGAGCGCCTCACGATGCCGTGGGGCACCGCACAACGCGCCGACTTCGCATGAGGCCTTAAAAAGCGATCCCGTCTTGGCGCTAATCAGCGTTTCGTAGTCCCGCTCGGAGAACGCCAAGGCGTCGTAGGACGCAAGCTGTCGAATCTCGCCAAGGGTCATTTCGTTGGACGCGAAGGTCACCGCCTTCATCGCTTCGAGATCGCCCAGCGTCACCAGTTCGCGCAACGCCCTGAGGTAGAGATAGTCACCCATAATGACCGAAATCTGGTGACTGAACAATGCGTTGACCGTCGGCATGCCACGTCGCAAGACCGAATGATCCACGGCATCATCGTGCACCAGCGTGGCGAGATGGATGAGTTCAATAATGGCAGCGAAAGTGACCGCGCGAGGGGGCGGCTCATGGTCCACACTGCTGGCCAGCAGCAACAGCGTGGGTCGGAAGAGTTTCCCCTTCATCCCCATGAGATGTTGCTGCACCTCGCTGACCAAGGGCACATCAGCGGAGACGATGCGCCAGAGCTCCTGCGAAACCTTCGGCAATTCGTCCTGCACGGGCGCCTGGATGTCACGCAGGGCCGCCGCCAACGCCGTCGGCGTCCGCGTGGAAAGCGTCATCGTGCTACCTGGTCGAGCGCCGCCAGTCTGGCGGCAGCGTCACGGAAATGAGTGTCGATCGCATCAACGCGTTGGTAATAGCTCCGAGCCTCCTCCCAGCGCTGCAATGCTTCGCACGAATACGCGAGAAGATAGAGGACACCTACTCGTAGCGCGTCGTCGAATTCCGGCTCATGAAGGGCACGCGTCAGGACCGTTACGGCAATCTGGTGCCGACCCTGCTCCATGAAGCATTGCCCTAAGGCTTCGTACGCGGGAAGGCGGTGCGACCGACTCCGGAGCGCCTTTTGGAACTCCTCGATGGCGTCATCGAGGAGCCCCATTTCCTTATAAGCAACGCCGAGATCGTAATGGCTCTCGTAGTCGTCCTCACCCAACGAATGCGCGATCCCCTCCTTGAAGTTCCTGAGCAGGGCCGCAAAATCCGCATCCTCATCACCACTCATGGCAGGTTCCCGCATGCGCATCCGCGTGGAGGCCGTCCCATCAACGCCGCGCCAGCTGGCGAACTCAACAACCGGTCCCTCACTCCCCTGCCCTGGCGGGAGCGGCGGTGCGGCGCTTCCGAGTGCCCCACGGGCCCGGTCGTCAAAGGGGTCAATCTCGAGGACGCGCGCATACACCGCCCGCGCGCGGTTCTCCTCGCCGAGCAAAACCAACGCGTCGGCGAGATCGACATAGGCCACCCGCAGTCGTCCGCGATCCTTCAACCGGACAGACAACTCGACCCGCTTCTGATGAAACGCGATGCGTTCGGGGGCTACCCGCACTAACGTGTCCGCCAAGTCGGAGGCCGCCTGCAGATCACCCTCCGCGATGAGGCCCTGCTGAGCCGCTTCAAGTTCCGCGAGCCCCGCATACCGCTCACCCGCCTCAAACAGCGCTTCCGCCAACCGCCGACGGAGCAGCCAATCCTGCGGCGACCTGGCGACGGCCGACCGAAGGGTGTCACGTCGCGACGTTGCAATGAGCGTCGATTCAGCGGCGACGGCGGCAATCGGCAACGCGGGCGTCACCATCATCGGTCGTGCGCCCCATTGCGGTGCGGCCAGTGGGGGCTCCTCAGCGGGAACAGGAACACCGACGGTGCCACTGTCGCGGACGTCCTCCGCGGGTTCCGTACGCTCCGCGGGATGCTCCGCCACGGCCCCGTGCGAATCCTCCCACGACCACGCGGTCTCGTGACCCGCGCCTTCCTCCTGACCCAGTCCATGAGGGTGGAGGCCTGCCTCCACCAACGCATCATCCAGAACGAGGGGGAGCAATTCCCCGTGAAGGATGAAATCGTGGGGATCGATCCGGAACGACGCACGCGGCGCTACCGTTGGCGCCGGTTCAGCAACGGTGAGCCATTGCAGCGGGACCGCCCCTGCTTCGGCGTAGTCGTCCAATAGCTCGAACCCCTCCGGATGCCCCGAGGCGGAGGGAGACGGGTCGGGTGCCGCAACCATGCCCGTCGTGTCGGGAGGCGGGAGGTCACCCGGCTCCGCTGAGGGGGTGAGCAGAGCCGATTGGGGGACCGTTGGGGCGTGGTCAAGGTGCGCCGAGTCGGCACCCGCCATCGGTAACGGCAACATCGCCACTGCCTGTTGCAGCAACGGCGTGCGGTAGCTCACCTCTAGGTAGATCAGATCTTGCGACTTGCCACGAGTCGGGCCGGTGCCAGGGGCGGGGCTTGGACGCGGTGGTGGTAGGGTCGCACTCTCCTCGGCAAGCGCCACTGCCCCCATCGACGGGGTACGACGGCGCGGAAGCACAATGCCCGCCTGGTCCGCGTCCTCATCGAGGAGGCGACGGACCTCGGGAAGATCGGGCATCAAATCGGCAATTTCCGCAAAGGCCCGCATCCGTTCATCCGTGCGGCCGTCCTCCTGCATGCGCGTGGCATACTCCAGGAAATTCCGCGTGGCGTCGCCGCGCAATCCCTTGCGCGCGCAAATGCGCCCCAACGTGAAGTAGACGTTGGCGCGTCCAGGCGCATTCCGGAGAATCTTGTTGCAGAGCGCGATGGCGTTGTTGAACAGGCCGGAGTTCGCATAATGCTCGACGGCCCGCTCGTAGTACGTGATCGCGTCGGTCACCCGCCGCTGGCGCAGGGCGAGATCGCCAACCTTGTTCAGCAGCGCAACATCAACGTCCTCGCCGGCCAGTTCGCTTTCCTCGATCGCCCGCACGTACGAGGCGATCGCGCGATCGATCTGCTTAAGCTGCTCGAATTCAGCCGCCTTCTTTCGGTGCTTTGCGGCGTTGGACATGACTTCGAGAACCACTCCGACAAGGAGAAAGGACGACCCGACGACCGGCGCACCGGCAGCACATGATCAGGATGGTGCGATACCGTGGGAAGCTAGGGTTTGCGGCGACAGGTGACAAGCGCGCCCGCTGGCCCACGCTACCTGACACAGACGCTCGCCAAACCAGTAAGGCAACGCTCGGAAGTCGTCCACGGCATGGACCGCGAGGTCGGCACGGAAGCCCTCACGGAGTTGCCCCGTCACTCCCGCGAGGCCAACGGCAGCCGCACCATTCACGGTTCCCGCAATCCACGCCTCCGACGCGGACAGACGCAGCTGACTGACCGCCAACGTGAGCACGAGCGGAAACGACTGCAGCGGGGATGTTCCCGGGTTCAGGTCCGTCGCGATCGCAATGGCAGCGCCGGCCTCGAGCAAGGCGCGGGCGGGGGCTTGGCGTCCGGTCCCGAGAAAGAGCATCGTGGACGGCAGCAACGTCGCGACCGTATCCGACGCGGCCAGCGCCGCGATCCCCGCGGGCGAGATCGCAGCCAGATGATCGGCGCTCACCGCCCCCAGTTCGGCCGCAAGGGCGGCCGCCCCACCGTCGTGCAGCTCATCCGCATGCAGCTTGGGCTGTAGGCCGTGGGTCCGTGCCGCCTCCAGCAACCGCCTCGCCTCGGCGGTCGTGAATACGCCCGGCTCACAAAACACGTCGGCAAATGCCGCTAATTGCTCGGCGGCCACCGCCGGATACAGGTCATGGATCAAACACTCAATCCACTCAAGGCGGCCGTTCGAACGATCACGATACTCCAACGGCACCTCGTGCGCCCCAAGACAGGTTGCCACGATATTGAGTGGCTGCGACGCCGCGAGCCCTGCAATAACCCGCAGCGAGCGCAGCTCATCGTAGACCGTCAGCCCATACCCGGACTTGATCTCCACGGTGGTCACCCCGCCAGCCGCGAGTTTCTGCAGCCTCGGCACCGCCAGCGAACGCAGCGCCTCGTCGCTCCGCGCGCGTAAATCACGGACGGAGGCATGAATGCCGCCCCCTCGTGCGGCGATCTCGAGATATGGGACACCGGTGGCGCGCAGCTCATGCTCCTCGTAGCGCGCCCGACCAAACAGCGTGTGGGTATGCGAGTCAACAAAACCGGGCGCGAGAACACCGCGATCGCAGTCGATCTCCTCGGCGTCCGGGAAACGGCGGCGTAGCACGTCATCACGGTCCACCGCCACGAAGCGGTCACCCTGCACCGCCACCCCGACGCCAACCTGAACCCCCGCATCCTGCATTTCGGCGCCTCGACGCGCACGAGCAGGGCCGGCGCACGTCACCGTCTGGCCGGCATTCACGAACAACGTGACCGGGCGGTGGTGCAACGTCGGGTCGCCGGTCATGCCATCACATCCCGCACACGCGACATGAGCCGCAACGGGGCCTGCGCCTCGCCGCGGCAGGCGTAGAAGCACGCGTTGCACGCAATCGGCGCATACCCCGCATAGTCCTGCCACGGGCCGTCGGACGGAAAATCCGGACAACGCCGCACCATGCCATACGGGTCGATATGAATCGTGGTGGAACCGCTTCGGCACGGCTCGGTCATCTCGCCGCGCACATAACGCGGAATCTGTTCGAGATAGTAGTCGGAATTGGTGATCACGCCACGCTTGCGTCGCTTGTACGCCAACAGTTGCTGCACCACGTGTTCGAGCTCACGTCGGTGATCGGTGCCCAGCAGGTAGTCACCATTCCCGTTCTTGAAATCGGTGTAGAGTGAAAAATTCACCCCTCCACCAAGGGCGGCGGCGCGTTCCACAATCGGCATAATCTGGTCGAGATTATCGTTCTTGATCACCGTGTTGAAGCGCACACTCCCGATACCCGCGTCTTTCATACGCGGGACCACGTCCAGAATCTTTGCCGACAGGCCGGGAATTCCGCGTGCCACATCGTGCCGCGCATCGAGGTAGTCGAGCGAAATATTGAACTGATCGACCCCGGCATCCCACAAGGACTTCGCCCGTTCCAGTGACAGCATGGCCCCGTGCGAAATCATCTGCACATAGGTGTAGCGGACCGCGGCGCGGACGGAGGCCACGATTCCTTCGAGGTCCTTCCGGAGCGTTGGCTCCCCACCCGTGAACGTGATCAGCATCGGCGAGAAGCGACGGGCAATCTCCGCGAAGTCACTCATCTCCCGCTGTTTCGCGTCGGAGGGGGTCTTCCAATAGTCGCAGAAGCCGCAGCTGGCATTGCAGCGCATGGTGACTTCAAAGTTGAGCAGCACCGGTCGATTGCGCGCCCGCAACCATGCGTACTTCGCGAGAAAAATCGGCACATGCCAGGGACGATATCGACTCGACAGCATCAGCGCTGCAACATCGGAAGTCGGATACCCTCGCGGGCAGCGGTCTCCAGCGCAATGGGATAGCCTGCATCCGCGTGGCGAGCCACCCCGATACCGGGATCATTGGTCAGCACGCGCTCCAAGCGACGGCGCATCCGTGCACTGCCGTCCGCCACGATCACTTGGCCAGCATGCAGCGAGTTGCCGATCCCCACGCCCCCGCCATGATGGAAGGACACCCACGAGGCGCCGCTCGCTACGTTGAGCAGCGCATTCAGAATGGCCCAGTCGGCGATGGCATCACTCCCATCACGCATGGCCTCGGTTTCACGAAAGGGCGATGCGACACTGCCGGTATCGAGATGATCGCGGCCAATGACAATGGGCGCGGAGACCTCACCGCGCGCCACCAAATCATTGAGCGCCAGCGCAAAGCGGGCGCGATCGCCTTGGCCAAGCCAGCAAATACGGGCGGGCAATCCCTGAAAGGCGATACGCGACTGGGCGAGTTCGATCCATCGGCGGAGTTGGGCGTCGTGCGGAAAGAGCTCCAGCACCAACGCATCGGTCCTCGCGATGTCTGCGGGATCACCGGAGAGCGCCACCCACCGGAACGGACCCTTCCCCTCGCAGAATAGCGGCCGGACGTACTCGGGGACAAAGCCCGGAATCCGGAATGCGTCATCCACACCGGCATCAAAGGCGACCGTGCGAATGTTGTTGCCATAGTCAAACGCAACGGCGCCGCGGTCTTGCATGGTTCGCATGGCGCGGACATGGTCCACCACCGAGCGCGTTGCGCGTGCGATGTACCCGGCAGGATCGGCGATTCGCAAGGCCGCCGCTTCGGACAACGAACATCCCGAGGGCACGTAGCCGACCAGCATATCGTGCGCGCTCGTCTGGTCAGTTACGACATCCGGCGTGACGCCGCGTCGAACTAATTCCGGTAACACCACCGCGGCATTCCCGACGAGTCCCACCGACAGGCCACGCCGTTCCGCCTGTGCCTGGGCAAGCCACGCCAACGCCTCATCGAGCGATTCGGTCATGCGATCGCAGTACCGCGTGTCGATCCGCTTCGCGATACGCGATGCATCGACGTCAATACCAAGCACCGCCGCGCCAAGCATGGACGCCGCTAGAGGCTGCGCCCCGCCCATACCGCCCAATCCAGCCGTGATCACCAACCGTCCTTCAAGGGTCCCATCAAAATGCCGTGTCGCCACCGCCGCGAACGTTTCATACGTACCCTGCACGATGCCTTGCGACCCGATATAGATCCACGATCCAGCCGTCATCTGTCCATACATGGTGAGGCCCGCGCGTTCCAGCCGTCGAAACTCATCCCAATTGGCCCAGCGCCCCACCAGGTTGCCGTTGGCAATCAGCACACGCGGCGCGTCCTCGTGTGTGGTGAACACCGCCACCGGCTTGCCACTCTGCACGAGCAACGTCTCGTTGTCGGCCAGCGTGGTCAGGGCGCGCACAATCGCATCAAAGGCCTCCCACGACCGTGCCGCGCGTCCGGTGCCACCGTACACCACGAGATCATCGGGCCGTTCCGCAACGTCCGGATCGAGATTGTTCATCAGCATCCGGAGTGCCGCTTCCTGCTCCCAGCCACGGCACTGTAACGTCTGACCGCGCGGTGCGCGTACCACACGCGGGCCGTGCACCGGTTTCACCGTTCCCTTGTCGGTCGCGCTCATACGATGCACTCCTCGGTGATGCGATCGAAGGCCCCCGCCGCGATGGCGCCGGCGAGGGCTGTGATGTCG
>CANHTA010000018.1 GCA_947463135.1 Gemmatimonadota bacterium | reverse complement strand
ATCACCTTGCCGGTCGAATCCACATCAAACACGACAATGACGGTGCCTTTGGCTTTGTTGGGGACCGGGAGCGGCGGAAGAAACAGCTCGGTCGGGGCGGGCGGGTACACCGTGCCAGGGCCGCCGCCGGTACCGGGCCCCACGCTGGTGCCCTTTCCGGTACCGACGCCCGATCCCACCCCTCCACCGCTTCCAGGGCCGGCCCCTGCACTCCCGTCGGAGCCAGCGCCACCTCCCGTGCCCGCCACAGCCGACTTCGCATCGGCTGCGTCAGCGGCGGATGGCTGGGTTGCCGCCGCCGGCTGCTGCGGAGGTTTCACCACGGGGGGTACCGGTGGCGGTGGGATAATCGGAGGGGTAACCGGCGGCTTCACCACGGGCGGTGGTGGCGGCGGTGGCGGTGCCGCGACGCGCACGAACTGCAACCGCTCATCCTTGGCCATCCCACCCGTGCCACGGTTTCCACCACCACCGCCGCCGGCTGGGCCAGCGCCACCAGCACCCAACACCTCACGGATCATCTCGCTGGAGGTAAAGGGGACGATGAGCAGCAGGATGAGCAGCAGGTGAACCGCAATGCTGATGAGCAAACTGCGTGTCCGACGCAGGTCGCTGACCGGCACGCCAATTGGCGGACGGTAGCGCGGACGCCCTGGCGGGGGGAGGTCGGCGGAATTGGAGGGGAGGGGCGGTGTTGGCGTCATTGCGAATCGAAGGGGACGGTTCATCAAACGTAATACGGCGGGCGATCCCAGTGGGTTCGCCCGCCGCATTCACGAGGCGTAATTCGTGGGGAGGCGCGACCCCGTTACCAGATCCGCGCCCGCACGATCACTTCGGCGGTACGCCGATGACTTTAACCCCAGCGCCCCGCGCTTGATCCATCGCCCAGATGACGGCCGAGTACTTCACCGTGGTGTCACCCTTCACAAAGATGATTTTCTCGGGGCGAGGATCATAGATGGACTTCAACTTCTCAAAGAGCTTGGCCTTCTCAACCGGCTCCTTGTTCACCGCGTACTTGTCGTCCGGGAGGACTTCAAGCACGATCTGATCAGGATTGACCTGGGCCGACGGCGGTTGCGGCGTCGGATCAGGCAACTGCGTGTCGATGGCCTTCCGGCTCATCGGAATAATCATCATGAAGATGATGAGCAACACGAGCAGAACGTCGATCATGGGGGTGACGTTCATGTCGTTGTTCAGATTCGAGCCACCGCTCGGTGCGGACATGCCCATGGCTATTTACTCCCCGGCATGATGCGGTCGCTCTGCACGAGCGACTCCGTGTTCGGTGTTTGATCTGTGATGAGCGCGGCGACACGCACACCAGACCGCGAGATGCGATCAAGGGCATCAACCACCTTCACATACTCAAGGTCTTTATGCGCCTTGATGTACATGATGTAGTCTTCGCGTTCCTTCAGATAGATCTCGCCAACAAGGGCTTCGAGGTCCTCGTTGCGGATCCGAGCCTTGTTGAGATAATACCGTCCCTGATCGTCGATGCCGAGCACCTGATCACCATCTTCTTCCGGATGCGGCTTGAGGTTCTGCCCTTCCGGTGGGACCGCTGTGAATCCCGCGTTGATCTGCGGGATCGTGATCATGAAGATGATAAGCAGTACGAGCATCACGTCGATCATGGGGGTCACGTTGGGTTCGGCCTTAACGCCGCCCCCGCTGCTGACACTCATTCCCATCGCGCAACTCCTAGCGTTGAGCCGTCCGACCTGGCGCCCCGTACGGAGCGCCACCCGGATGACCGATCGTGATTACTGCGAGATCGACTGCTGACCAGCGGTGTTGAACTCACGGGTGAAGCGGGACCGACCGAACTCACCCGAAACGCCCTTGATGAGGTAGTCGATCATTTCCTTCGACGTGTACGTCATTTCCGCCGTGAGGTTATCGATCTTCGTCTGGAAGAAGTTGAACGCCCACACCGCGGGAATGGCGACGCCGATTCCGATGGCGGTGGTGATGAGCGCTTCGGCCACACCGGCGGCGATGGCGGAGATACCACCCGCACCGGACGTCGCCATACCCGTGAAGGAGTTCACGATACCCATCGTGGTGCCAAGCAGACCGACGAACGGCGCGGTGGCGCCGACCGTGGCGAGCACGCCGAGGCCGCGCTTCAGATCAACGATCGTCATGAGCATTTCACGCTCAACGGCGCGCTCCGACGTGTTGATGTCCGACACCGTCACCGAGCCATCCTGAATGAGCGGACGGATTTCGGCGAGGGCACCACCGAGCACGCGCGCCACATGCGACTTCTTGTAGCCTTCGGCGAGGTTGATGGCCTCAACCAGGTTGTCCTCTTCCAGGAACTGCGAGAACTCGGGCGCGAACTTCCGCGTTTCCGCCTGCGCCTTCCGCATGCTCCACCACTTCTGAATCAGTACCGTGAACGAGAACGCGGACATACCAAGGAGTGTGAACACGATGCCCTTGGCGAACCAGCCCATCGATTCGTACAACTCCAGCAACGACATGTTCATAACGAGGATCTCCGAAAAGCGAGTGGGGGGACCTTAGCGGTTGAGCGAGAACTGGAACGGCTGCTGCACGAGCTGCTTGACCTTGCGTCCGCCCACTTCCGCCGGGAGGAACCGCATGCGCTGCAGCGCATTCTTCACCGCGTTGGAGAAGAGGTCGTTGTCGGACTTGAGGACCTTGTAGGTGCTCATTTCGGCTCGTCCCGTGGTATCAACCACGAACTGTGCGAGCACGGTGCCCTCGATGCCGGCGGTGCGCAGCATGTCGGGGTAGGACGGGCCCTGGGCGCCCGGCGCCATGACGACGGGCTTTTCGACTTGGAAGTCAAAGTACGGCTGGTCCCCCTGCGGGACCGGACCCTTTCCGCCTTCGACGCCCTTCGCGATACCACCAGCGACACCCTTACCCGAGAAGTCGGCTTCGTCCGTGACCTTCTTGGACAAATCGATATCGGGGATGACGTTGGGGATTTCGATAGGGGCCGACAACACCTGGAACCCCTTGGGTGGCGGCGGCGCAACGACGGCGTCTGGTGGAGGCGGGGCCTTCTCCGGCTCGGGTGGCTTCGGTTCGTCCTTCTTCACCTCGACGAACTCAGCCTTCTCTTCTTTCGGCTTCTCGTTGATGATGCCCGCATTCTTCGTAACTACAATGAGGGCAGCAACGATCGCCGTGTGGAAGATTACCGAGGTAAGGGACCCACCCAAGCGCTTCTGCTTCTGGGCTTGCGATTCAAGGAGGTTGTTAAACATCTCGCTTGTCCGGGGTGCGGGCGACGGATCGCAGCGCCCGGACAAAAGGCCCGGGAACTGACTAGAGCGATTCTACGTCCACGACATGATCGAGCAATAGCAAGAACATTAGGATCGGATTAATCCGCGGTTAGCATTCCGTCGTCGACCGACATATCACCCATCGGTCTGTTGACCACAGACTCGTATTCCCCGGTCATGCCGGACCCCGGTGCCCCTGCCAACGGCAATACGACGGTAAAGGTGCTTCCCCGCCCCAGGCGCGACTGCACCGAGAGTCGCCCACCATGTGCCTGCGCAATCCACTGGCAAATGGCGAGGCCGAGCCCAAATCCCCCCCGTTCGGACGCGCGAGAGCGCACGCGATCGGCACGCCAAAACCGTTCGAAGATGTAGGGGAGGTCAGCCGCCGCGATCCCAATGCCGGTATCCTTGACCGCAAAGGTGACGTCAGCGTCACCTCGCGCGAGGGTTAACTCGACACGACCGCCGCGCGGTGTGTACTTGATCGCATTCGTTACCAGATTCAAGAACAGCTGCCGAAGGCGCGTGAGGTCGGCCAGAATCTCGGCATTCTCCATGATCGGCGCATCGATGGTCAACCCGGCGTCCTCCCCGAGGAGGCGCGCCGTTTCCACGACTTCGCGCATGAGCGGGGCAATTTCGACGGGTTCGCGATACAGGTCGAATCGTCCCTCATCCGCACGAGCGAGCGTGAGCAGCGAGTCGACTAAGTCGGCCATGAGGGTGACCTGCTGCAGCGCCTCTTCAATGGCCACCGCCTGTTCCACCTCGCTGGAAGAGGGGGAGAGTGCGCGCTCGATGTCCGCACGGATCACCGCCAGCGGGGTCTTGAGCTCATGGCTGGCATCGGCCGTAAAGCGCCGCAAGGCGCCGAACGAGGTTTCCAACCGCTCAATCATGGCGTTGAGGGTGGACGACAACCGCGCGAGTTCATCCCCAGCCGCACCGATGACCAGTCGTCGGTGCAAGGAGCGCCCGTCGGTGATGGCCTCGACCTGATCGATGATCCGATCGATAGGCCGAAACGCGCGTCCCGCGATGAAATAGGCAAACGTCATCGAGATGGCGAGGAGAAACGGGGCGATGACCAGCATGGTCCCCACCAGCTCCCGTGGGGTATAACTGATATCCCGCGTACTCAGCGCGGCGTACACGCGGTAGCGCGCGTTATCGCTGAGCGGCACGACGCGCGTGGCCAGCAAGACCTCGTCGGCGCGCATCACCAATCGACGGGCCCCAGGCGCCGGCACGGACTGACGCGCCGCCGTACTGAAGATGTCGCGGTCGGACGACGACAATTGGCGCACCGCGGGTGACGCATAGATGTCATACTGCGTGCTGTCCTGCACGAGTACGTATCCCTCGAGCAGCGACAGAAAGGCGGCCATGCGCAGGGACACACTGGGTCCGGCGAGTGGATCCTCCCGCGCCACGACCGGCTCCGTGCCGGTATTGCGCGCCAACAGAATCGCGCGGACCACCTGCTCTGCCTCGGACTCGACACGCGTCTCCAACTCGCGCACGAGGATCTCCCGTCGCACGGCAAGCAGGGCGATTGAAAAAATGACGAGCGTGCCGATGAACGCCGCGGTGTAGGCGGCCGTGAGACGTGCCCGGATAGAGCCCACGCCAGCCCCCGCTAGCCGCGGATCATGTAGCCGACACCACGCACCGTGGTGATCAGCTTCTTCTCAAATTTGGCATCAATCTTCTTCCGCAAGTGATTGATGACTACGTCAACGATGTTGGTTCCGGGATCAAAATGATATCCCCACGCATACTCGGTAATCAGGGTGCGACTCATGACCCGACCGGCGTGACGCATGAGATACTCGAGAACGGCAAACTCCTTTGGCGTTAACTCAATGCTCTCATCACCACGCCGAACCCCGCGGGTTCCCTGATCGAGCTCGAGATCGGCCACCGTGACGAGCGGCGACGCAATGGCACGAGGGCGGCGAAGCAGCGCTTCAACGCGCGCCAGCAGCTCTTCGAAGGCAAAAGGCTTCGTCACGTAGTCGTCTGCTCCGGCCCGCAACGTCTCGACCTTCGCATCGACGGCGTCCTGTGCGGTTAACACCAAGACGGGGCGCTCGAATCCCCGCGCCCGCAGTGATCGGAGCACGTCGAGGCCATTGCGCCCCGGTAAGCGCATGTCAAGAATGACCAGATCGTATGGCTGCGAGAGCGCCATCCGCTCGCCCTCGAGGCCGTTGTTGATGAGGTCTGCCTGCCAACGCTGCTCCTCCAATCCGCGTCGCACGAACTCGCCGACCGTCGGATCGTCCTCGATGACGAGAATTTTCATGCGCGTGTTCCACTTGGGGGTCGGACAAAACCGTACTCACGAATTTTGCGATACAGCGTCTTCGGTGAAATGCCCAGCATATCGGCGGCCTGCCCCTGATGCCAATTGGTATGCTCGAGTACCATCGCAATATGTCGCCGCTCAAGCTCCTGCAGCGTGCGTCCTGTGGCCGGCATGGACGTTGCCGCGGTAGGCCCTTCGGGCTCACGGATGGAGCGCATGGGCACGATTGGGGTGAGCCGCGCCGCGCCGCCAACATCCAGCCCCAACGGCAGCTCGGACGCACTGATGAGGTTGGTGTTGGCAAGAAGGCTGGCGCGCTCCATAACGTTGCGCAACTCACGAATGTTACCGGGCCACTGATAGCGTTCGAGCACCATGATCGCGTCGGCCGTAAGCTGCAGCGCACGCCGGCCAACCTGCTCGCCGAAGTACGAGAGAAAGTGCGCCGCCAACAGCGGCACGTCCACGATGCGCTCACGCAGCCCCGGCAACGCAATGCGGATGGTGTTGATGCGATGCAGGAAGTCATCACGGAAGGTTCCGGCCTGCACCATGCGCGAGAGATCACGCGTGGTGGACGCGATGACGCGCACATTCACATGCACCTTCTGCGTCCCGCCAACCCGATAGAAGCTCCCCGTCTCCAGGGCGCGCAGCAGTTTCGCCTGCATCTTCAGATCAAGCTCACCCACATTATCGAGATACAACGTCCCACCCGCCGCCAGTTCCAGCAGTCCGGCTTTGCGCTGGTCCGCCCCAACGAAGGCGCCCTTCTCCACCCCAAACAGTTCCGTCTCCAACAGTGCGTCCGCCAAGGCCGCGCAATTGAGATCCACAAACGGACCGTCCGGCTGCGCACTCCGGGCGTGCATCATCCGGGCAACCAAGTCCTTCCCTGTCCCAGATTCCCCTGTGATCAGCACGGTGGACGCACTCGGCGCCACCCGGTCAATCAACGAGAGCACGGCGCGCAGTGGCGCGTACTGGGTGAGAAAGTGCGTATCGGTTACCGCGCGGCGCAGCTGGGACTGCAGGCTCACGTTCTCCCGTGCCAGCATGCGCTTCTCCCACGCACGCTTCACCAACACCTCGATCTCGGCCATCCGATACGGCTTGGACAGAAAGTCATACGCACCGAGCTTGAGCGCGGCGATGGCGGTTTCGATGGTGCCATTGCCGGTGATGACAATGATCTCGGGGGGCATCGGTTCCTCCCGAATCTGCCGGAGGACCTCCAACCCATCGATTTCCGGCATCACGACGTCCAGCAAAGCCACGTCGAAACTGTCCGATCGCAACGTGTCCAGCGCCGCCCGCCCGTCCCGAACCATCGTCACGGCAAAGCCACGCGCCGTCATGAATTGCTCGAGAATCATCCCCAGATTCGGTTCATCTTCCGCGATCAACACGCGGATCGGTGCCCCGGGATCGATTGGGCGAAATGCCCCCGCGCTCACGACGGGAGACCCACCGGCAGCGACACGCGGAACACCGCGCCTGCCCCTTCAGGAGACACCAGTTCCAATTGCCCGCCGTGATCGTTCACGATGCCATAGCAGATGGCCAGTCCAAGACCGGTACCCTGCCCTGGCGGCTTGGTGGTAAAAAACGGTTCGAATACCTTGGCCTGCAGGGCGCGCGGGATACCAGGCCCTTCATCCTCGACTTCGAGCACCGCGAGTGACCGACCGTCGTCGCCCCGGATCGTGGAGGAGCGAATCATGACGCGTCCACCCTCTGGCGTGGCGTCCAACGCGTTCATCGCCAACGCGATCAGCACCTGTATCAACTGATCCGCGTCGCCGTCGACGAACACCATGGTATCTGCCACGGAGGGTCGTTCAAGCTTGACCCGCTTGAATCGTGGATGATGCTGCAAGAGGAACAGTGATTGCCGTACGACCTCGTCGAGAGCGATCCGTGCGCGGTGCGCAGGTTTCGGACGCGCGAAATCGAGCAATCCGTTCACAATCTTTTTGCAGCGCTGCACCTCCAGATCAATAATGCGCAGCAGTTCGGGCGGCGGTGTGGCGGCGGCCCCCAGTTCCTGCTGAAGTCCCAGCGACTCCGCGCACGCCGCGATTGTGGCCAGTGGGTTATTGATTTCGTGCATCACGCCCGCCGCCAGCTGACCCAGCGCGGCCAACTTCTCCGATTGCGCGGTCCGATCGAGCGCGGCCTTCCAGTCGGTAATGTCCTCGCCGATGGTAATGACGTGCGTGACCGGTCCGCCACCTAACCGCATAGGGACTTTGGAGATCCGAAAGATCCGGGGCTCGCCGAACGCCTGACTCTCCATCTGAAACTGCTGCAGCTGGCCCGTGGCGAAGACCTCATCGAACTCGCGCTTCAAGAGCGCAGCGGGCTGGCGATGCAGGACGTCGAAGATGGTCCGTCCTAAGGCGTCGGTGCGGGCCACTCCCTGCAGCCCGGTCTCCCGCTTGTGATTCCACGCATGAATGCGATAGTCCCGATCGACGACGTACAGCCCGTCGGGAAGCGAGTCAACCACGCATTCCATGAACGCGCGCTGATGCGCAACTTCCCGGAGGGTGGCGGTCAGCTCGCCTTGGAGCTCCTCAAGCTTGGCCTCTCGTGCCAGCGCAATCGCACAGGCCGTGGCGATAGCCTCCAACTGCTGGCGGGTGGCATCGGTACAGGGCTGGTCGCTGTGTACCACCAGCGTTGCCAGCACGCCGGCGCTCGCTTCCACCGGCAGTTGCGTCGACAGAGCCGATAACGGCGTGTCGACACGAACAGGGTCGCGCCAGACCAGCGGTGCCTTGGTGCGGTCGACGAATTCCAACGCCACCCGGTGGGCGCCGTACGCCACACCGAGGCACTGCACGACCGCGGCCACGCCGCTCACACCGTCAGGTGCCCGCGCCAACAGGGCCAAGAGCTCCGGGAGGGGCGGCACTGCACGGGCGTCCATCAGTCTGCGGCGTAATACGGGTTCACAGATACAACCTAGGCCGATAGGTCCGATCGGACAAGCTGACCGAACGAACCCAACGGCGTCGGGTCATTCCCACACCGAGAAGGCGCGTCCCCGGTTGAGACGGAAACGGCGGGGGTGCCTCTAGAGACCGACGGCTCGAATCGCGTCGAGTAATTCGGCGTTCTCCCGCTTCGTGCCGGGGGTCTCCTCAACGTACGACCAGCGAATCATTCCAGCCTTGTCGATCAAGAAGTAGGCGCGATTTGAGAAAAACGTATCGGGGCGCAACACACCGAACGCAGCCGATGCCTCGCGCTTAAAGTCGGATAGCAGCTCAGTCTTCATGTGGTGCTTGCTGCGAAACTCCTTTAAGGATGGTACCGCATCTACTGAAATTGGAAGGACTTGCACTCCAGCACCGAGAAATTCATCAAAGCCGTCGCTGAAGGCACACATTTCGCTGGTGCATACTCCCGTGAACGCCAACGGGAAGAAGGCGAGGAGCACGTTCTGCTTCTCGCGGAAACCGGACAATGTGACTGACTCGCCAGACGTGGAGCCGAGGGTGAAATCGGGGGCTTCGGTACCAGCCTGAAGTGGCGCAGCGGAGGTCATGATTGGCAGGGAGTGAGGGGAAACCGCGATCGGGAGGGTGACACGTGATACAGCATCAGACAAGGGTAATCACGGACTCGGCTTTACGCGTCCTGTTGATTGAGAGCGAGGCCACGGCGGCCGCCCGGACCGAAGCACAGCTACGCGAGCGCCTGGGAGCGCGTGTGCATGTGGTCTGGTTGCGAGGCCTTGCCGACTCCATCCGCGCCTTGATGGAGTCGACCTTTGACGTCGTTGTTGTTGAGCTCGCCGTGTACGACTCCAATGGCATCGCAACCTTAGCCGGTGTTCGGAGCGCGGCCCCGACGGTCCCCGTGGTGGTGTACGCCGACGCGCTTGACGAGGTCACGGCCATTCGCGCGCTTCGTGCCGGGGCGCATGAATGCGTCGCGAAGGACGACCTGCGCCCCGACGTGCTGCCACGCGCGCTGCGGTTTGCGATCGAGCGGCAACGTCGATTGGACTCGCTTGAGGCGGATCGTGTCGATGCGGCGCATCGGGCCACCCATGATCCGTTGACCGGGCTGGCGAACCGGAAACTCTTTCTGGATCAACTCGACCGTGCCCTCGCCTTTGGGACGCGGTACCAGCGTCACACGGGACTCCTGTTTGTGGATCTGGACGGCTTCAAGGCGATCAACGATACACTGGGACACGCCATTGGCGATGCCTTGCTGCGGGCCGTCTCGGTTCGCCTGCTTGCCAGTGTCCGTCGTTCGGACGCCGTGGCGCGCCTCGGCGGTGACGAGTTTGTCATCCTCTTGCCAGACGTGACCAGTCGGAGCGACGTGACCTTCGTACGTGAGGCCATTCTAGCGGCCTTGAGCGACCCGATCGTACTTTCAGATGCCACGTCGCTGGTCGTGCGGGCCAGCATTGGCAGTGCAATCGCCCCGCTGGATGGCGTGCTCCCTCAAGACCTCATGGATGCCGCCGACGCCGACATGTACCGGGACAAGCGCGAGCGTCGCCGTATGCGCATGCACGATGCCGGTGACGTGGTGCCCGCACCGCGGCCTCGTGAATCAATCACGGCACCCTTGGTGAAGGAGGCCCCGAACGGGGCGCCGGTGACACGGGGAATCCCGTATATTGGCGAAATCATCCCGCCACTTGCTGACCACCGAGCTCCCCAGCGCCACCATGCGTAAGTACACCGCCTTTCCGATGGTTTCGGCACTGTGCCTTCTGGGTTGCGTGCAGCCATCGGCCCCCGTCGCACAAGGGCTACGTACTCCCCCGGTTACGTCAACCGTTGATTCGCAGCCGGGGCTCACCACATACGTCTCGGGGAGCGGCGTGGACGTGAACGCAACGCCGCTGGGGGGCACCCTCCTCGCCGGTGGTGGCACTGACAGTGAGGAAGCGATGCGTTGGCTCCTCGCGCAAGGCGGTACGCCACGTGGCAAGGCAAGCGGAGCCCGCTTCGGTGATGTGGTTGTTCTGCGCGCCAGTGGTGGCGACGGATACCACCGCATGCTGATGGGGCTTGGGGCAAGCTCCGTACGAAGCTTTGTCATGACCTCGGCAGCGGCGGCAAACTCCGATGCCGTCCGTCGCGCCATTGAGGGGGCTGAGGTGATCTTCATCGCCGGCGGCGATCAATCGCGCTATGTGAGCCTCTGGTCAGGCTCCTTGCTCCAAACGGCCGTAAACGCACGCGTCGCCGCCGGCTATCCGATTGGTGGAACGAGCGCAGGTTTGGCGGTGCTCAGTCCCTATGTCTACGCCGCCCTGAATGTTTCTTCGACGTCGGCGACGGTGCTGGCCAACCCCCACGATACCTCGGTAACGATCTCGGATACGCTGTTCAATGTCCCCGTCCTTCAGAACCTGATTACGGATTCGCACTTTATGGTGCGCGACCGCATGGGACGCCTGGTCACCTTCCTCGCGCGACTGCAGCAAGATGGACGCGCCGCAGCGCCGCGGGGTATTGGCATCGACGAGAAATCGGCTGTTGCCGTGACCAAGGAAGGATCCGCGACCGTTTTGGGCGGGGGCAACGGTGCCTACTTCCTGAGGGTGACGAACAGCGCCACGCGGGTCTGCACGCCGCAGCGATCGCTCACGTTTTTCCCGGTGGAAACGGTGCGCGTGGCCGTTGGTCAGCAATTCGATCTGCCATCGTGGAGCGCCGTCTCGTTACAACCCTATACGCTGACGGCCACGGCTGGCGTTCTTTCATCGAGTACGGGGTCGATTTACTAGGTCACTCCCGACTGGGCGTGATGGCTCAGTGACCGGTGCGCCTGGCGACGGCGGACAAGCAACGCGGGGGGAGCCACGAATGGCTCCCCCCGCGCTGTTTCCATGATGTGGCCAATTTCGGAGTGGAGCGTATCGGGATCGAACCGATGACCTCACGCTTGCAAAGCGCGCGCTCTCCCAGCTGAGCTAACGCCCCGAATGCACGCACTGTGCACAATAATCAGTTGCACGCCAACCGCCAATCACCTGGCGGGAAAAACCAAAACGGGCGAGCACCGCTAGGTGCCCGCCCGTTTCACAGGAACGCTGCCCTAAAACAGATCCGCGATTACTCGTGCGCGGGAAGCGGTTCCATGGTACGCGCATCGACCGGCACCTGCACCTCATCCTTCGCCGGCGTCGTCATCATGAACACACGCATGACGGGGAAGGCGTCCATGAACGAGAAGTAAGAGAAAGCCCACAGACCGAGGAAACCGATGGTGGTGCCGATTTCCTGGAGTCCGAACGGAAGGCTGGTGGCCTCGCCGTAGATGGACGGATAAATCTCGATGTAGCGATGCAGGTAGATGCCGAGGATGCTGCACACCGCGAAGAGCACGAACGTGGGCAGATAGACCTTGGCAGCCTTCGAGATGAGCCCGAAGAACGGCAGCACAAAGACGAGTACCGGCACCATCAGCGTAACGGACTTCCACACGCCCGACAGGCGGAGGCGATAGAAGTGCGTTTCTTCGGGCATGTTGCCGTACCAGATCACCAAGTACTGGCTGAAGCTGATGTAGCCGAAGAAGGCGGTGAACGCGAAGCACAGCTTGCCGAGGTCCCAGAAGTGATTCATGGTGACCAGGTCGTCGGCCTTCAAATGCTTACGCCACCACATGGTGAGCAGCGACAGCGACATGATCATGTTGAGCCACGCGCCCATGAACACGATCCATGCGTACATCGTTTGCTGGAAGTGCAGCGAGATGCTCATGGAGTAATCCCACGCCATGAAGCACCATCCGATGACGAACGCCATGCACACCGCCACACCCAGCTTCCCCTGCAGGGAGTGCTGCGTGTGCAGCTCGCGACGTTCGTCGCCGAAGCCGGCCCGCATTTTTGCACGGAGGCCAGCTGCCCACTTCGCACCGTATTCAGGAAGGACGGCGACGTCCATGCGAACAGAGTGGTACACGAACATCAACTGCAGCACCATCATGGCGCCGAAGAACACGATACCACGCAACACGAACCAGCCGGGCTGCAGATAGCGGGCCTTCTCAGCGACCGAGATGGTCTCGCGTCCCGCCCAGGTGAAGATGTGCTCGCGCCCCGGGAAGAGGATGAGCAACAGGATGATGAACGCCACCGGCAGGAAGGCGACGTAGCCTTCAGCGAAACGGACCACCGGACGAGACCAGCGGGCCGTTACGATGCGCTGTACGGCCGCGAAGGCAACACCGGCGGAGGAGATGGTGGCGAAAAACAGCCAGTTGAAATGCAGGGCCTGCCAGGCGCGATCGGCGTTGCTGAACAGGCCGAACACGAACACCGCGATGCCAACGACCGCAGCGCCAAGCGCCGCCGTTTTGATGCTGCCCGGTACCGGCTTCGCGGCAAGACGCTGCGCGAAGTCCGCGCGCGGCGGATAGTGGTAATGCTGGCTCACTAGTGCTTCTCCTGGCTCGAGGCCGGCGAACCGGCCTTTGACGTCTCACCGGCGGGGGCCTTCTCCGAGTGCGGAGCGCCATGCAGCTTCCGCATGGTGTCGTTGTCGTTGTTGCCCTTGAAGGTGGCCGAGTTAATACCGGATGAACCGGGGGTTGGCAGCTGCGTAGGATGGAGGTAGCGCGAAGGGACGTTCGGCGCCGTGCGCGTGGGTCCCGGAACGGTGGTGCCGTTTTGGCCGGGGTAGCCGGCAAGCATGGTGTCGGCCGCGGCCGGCAGCTTCCCTTGGAGCGCCCGGACGTAATTGATCACGTCCCAGCGATCGGCCTCTTCGATCCGATTGTAGCTCCCCATGAGGCCACGCCCGTTGCGGAGCATGCCGTAGATGTAGCCATCGGTACGTCCCTTCGCCGACTCGGTGAGCAAGCTTGGGGCGAAGCCGTACGCCGGATTGACCTTCTTCAACCCACCGTTGGCGTCACCGGCCATGCCATGGCATACGGCGCAGTTGATCTGATAGTTCAACTTCCCGTTGGCGAGCGAGGCTTCCGTAACCGGGTGCGGATTGGGCACCGCAGAGAACGAATCGATAACGGGAGGCAGCGGCGCGTACGAGATCTGATAGCCGGCTACGCTCGTACCCTGTACGGGCACGCTGAACTGCGGATTGCCACGCGGCGGAAGGAGGGAGTCCGCGTCATTCTGCGACAGCGGTTCCCACGGTTCAATGCGCGGCTGGTTTTTAAAGTCGGTGAACCAGGTACAGGCCCCGAAGGAAAAGGGCAAGACCAGTGCAACGGACAGGCGCGCAGCGCGCGCAACGACAGGAGTCATGACAGACGTAGGCTCAGGCTTCACGCCGCACCTCCGATGCACCGTGGTGGCGCAGGAGTTCCTCAGCCTGCGCCGCTTTGCTGGCGTCACAGGCGATGAAAATCCCGAAGTAGCCACCCGAGAACCGGGTGTCGTACCCCGAAGTCGTGCTGAGGCGCGGGATCCGCGAGTTAATGAACATGCCGGCGACCGTAGAAAGTGCGCCGACGAGCACCATGACTTCGAATCCGATGATGGTGTACGGAATCCACGAAGCGATGGCTTTGCCACCGACCACGAGGGGCCAGTAGGTGGAGGACCAGATGGCCACCCAATACCCAAAGCTCACGCCGAGCAGCCCACCGATGAGGGTGAAGCGACGCACCACACTTTGCGGTGCATCGATGGCGTGCTCGAGCTCATGGCGGATGGTCGGCGAGTACACGGTGACATCGCCGATTTTCTTCTTCTTGAGATCTTCGATAGCCGCAACTGTGGTATCGATCTCATGGAATGCTCCGACAACACCCTGCATCAGTGATGCCCTCCGCCATGGCCGTGCTTGACGCGCGGCGCGACGATTTCCTTGAGTTCGGCGATCGCCATGACGGGCAACTGCTTCACGAAGAGCAGGAACCACATGAAGAACCACCCGAACGAGCCCACCAGAAACGCCATGTCCACCCAGCTCGGCGCATAGCTTCCCCACTGCCACGGTTCGAACTCATGGGAGAGCGACGGCACCACGATGACGAAGCGCTCAAACCACATACCCAGGTTGATGAACAACGAGAGCACGAACAACCAGGTGGGATTGCGACGCAGCTTCTGCGACCAGAGCGACATGGGGAGGGACATGTTGCAGAGCAACATGATCCACGCCGCCCACCACCACTGCCCGAAGACGCGATTGTAAAAGAATTCCTGCTCAGCGCGAACGCCGCTGTACCACGCGATGAAGAACTCGATCAGGTAGGCGCAACCCACCACCATGGAGGTGAAGAGCACCACCTTCGCCGTGGCATCGAGATGGTTCAGCGTGATGTAGTGCTCAAGCTTGAACCACTTCCGCATGGGGATGGCAATCGTCCACACCATCGCGAAACCGGAGAAAATGGCACCGGCAACGAAGTACGGCGGGAAGATGGAGGCGTGCCACCCGGGGGTGAGCGCCATCGCAAAGTCGAAGGAAACGACGGAGTGCACGGAGAGTACGAGCGGCGTGCTGAAGGCGGCGAGGAACAGGTACGCCTTCGCGAAATGACGCCATTCTCGGTCACTGTTACGCCATCCGAGGGAAAGGATGGCCAGGATCCGCTTCCGCATCGGGTTGGTTTCCTTGTCGCGGAGCACCGCGATGTCAGGAATGAGACCGATGTAGAGGAACGTGGTGGAGATGGTGAGGTACGTCGAGATGGCAAAGACGTCCCAGACCAGCGGCGACTTGAAGTTCGGGAACAGCAGGCGCCAGTTCGGATACGGCAGCAACCAGAAGAACTTCCACGGGCGCCCGATGTGAATGATCGGGAACAGACCCGCCGTCATGACCGCGAACACCGTCATCGCTTCCGCGGCGCGGTAAATCGAGGTACGGAAGCCGGCGCGGAAGAGGAACAGGATGGCGGAGATGAGCGTACCGGCGTGGCCGATACCGACCCAGAAGACGAACGTGATGATGAAGTTACCCCACATCACCGGTGGTTCGTATCCGGCCTGGCCGAGCCCCCAGTAGATCTGGTAGATCCACGCGGAGGCCCCGATCAGCATTGCCACGACGGCAGCGCTGAGGCCCATGAACCATTTCTTCGTGAAGCCGAGCGTCGCGATGATATCGCGGTCGACCTGCTCGTAATCACGGACTGCGGGGAGCTGCACGTCGGCCGACGCGATGTTCGGCCCACGAATGCCCTCACGCACCGGATGCGCTACGGATGCCATGCGCGATCCCCTCAAGCCTGCGCCGGGGAGGCCGGCGCCGGATAGTTGACCTTCTTCAGATAGACCACGGCGGTGTATGTGTTCAGTTCCTCAAACACATGGTAGGCGCGACGGTCGTAGGCGAGCTTCGCTACGGTCCAGTTTTCATCAGCCGCGTCGCCGAAGACAATGGCGCGCGACGGACATGCCTGCGAGCAGGCGGTGGTGAACTCATCAGGCTGGACCTCACGCCCTTCCGCCTTGGCCCGATGTTCCGCTTCACGGATACGTTGCACACAGAACGTGCACTTCTCCATGACGCCCTTGCCGCGCACGGTGACGTCGGGATTGAGGCCCCAGTGCATGGGCTCGGGCCACGCATACTGCTTGCGATCCGGTTCACCGTACCCGAACCAATTGAAGTAGCGCACCTTGTACGGGCAGTTGTTGCTGCAATAGCGGGTCCCGACGCACCGGTTGTAGACCTGTACGTTGAGTCCATCGGGCGAGTGGTACGTGGCATACACCGGGCACACGGGCTCGCATGGCGCGTTGCCGCAATGCTGACACATCATCGGCACGAAACGCGTGTCGAAGTCCGGCGAGAATTCGTTTTCGGTGTTCTCGTTGCCCTCGTAGTAGCGCTCGAGGCGAATCCAGGCCATTTCGCGGCCCTTGATGATGTTCGCGCCGGGACGCTCATCCCACGCGGTCGGACTGAGCGCGCGCCCCTGATAGGGTGCGCCGACCGTGGGAATGTTGTTCTCACTGTAACAGGCGGTCACACACGCCGAACAACCGGTACACCGCGCGAGATCGATGGTCATCGCCCAACGGCGCTTCTCCATCTTCTGCACGTGATCGGGGGCGTACATGCCGAGATCTTTGGACTCGGGATTTGCCAGTTCACCCTGCGCGTCGGCGGCAACAGGTGCCTTGAGGCCGGCCTTGAAATCCTGTGAGGGGAGCCCGGGAATGCTGTGTTCTCCATGCCCGCCTTCTTCGGCTTCTTGTCCGAGCAGCGCCGCGAGCGTCATGGCCTGACCGATTCCCCGACCGTGTTGACGCGCCGAGCCTTCGGTGGTGACGAGCTGCGACGTTTCAGCGGCAACCGTGACCTTACCCTTGGCACCCGAGAGGGCGAGCGCACCAGCGGCATCCCATCCACTCGAGACGAGATCGTACGCGTTCACGCCCACATTCTGCGCGAAGCGGCCATAGGCGGTGTGCCCAAGCCCGAGCGCGATCGCCACGGTATCAGGGCGGACGCCCATGTACCGGTACGCCGGCGCCGTGATCTTGCCAGCTGCCGTTTCGACCGTGAGGTGCTGTCCTTCCACCAAGCCGAGCTTCTTGAACGTAGTGGGGTGCACTTCCACCCATGACTGCCACGCGATCTTGGTGACGGGATCAGGGAGCTCCTGAAGCCACGGCTTGTTGGCTCCACGTCCATCCCCGAGGGTGGGTGACGGGAAGACATGCACGTAATACTCACCGCTACCAGCCGCGGCAGGCGCGGCGGAGGCGGCGAGCGTGCGGGTGGTGGTGGGGACGAGCGGCGACCCGCCGCTGCTGGCCTTGGTCAGCGCCGCGGTGAAAGCCGAGGCACCGCCGGGATACTGACTGATGAACCAGGCGCGATAGTCGGCCGCAGGATACTTGGCGGCGAGTGCCTGATCCTTCTTCGCGAGCGCGATGAGGACATCGGCGGTGGCCTTCGTATCAAAGACCGGCTCGAGCGTAGGCTGCTGCAGCCCCATCTGCCCTTGCATCCCGGCGGCATCGCCCCAGCTCTCGAGCCAGTGATGGTCGGGGAGCACGAGGTCGCACAGCTGTGACGTTTCATCCGGGACGGATGTGAACGCCACCTTGAAGGGGACCTTGGCGAAAGCGGCAGCGAAACCGGCCGACTTCGGCATGGTGTGAGCCGGGTTGGCGCCACGCACGAAGGCGAGGGGCACGCTGCCGGCGGCCATCTTGGCCACGGCACCAGCAAGGTCGGCGTACGACGAGAGGCCGGTGTAGCCGGCATGGCCCGCAGCCGGCTTGATCGTGGTGCCAACGGCGCCGGCCTTCTTGTTGATCTCAGCCACCATGACACCGCACTCGACGGCGTTCGCGGTGGTGAGTCCGCAGATCGCCATCACGCCGGTACCGGCGGCAGCGATGGCTTTACCAAGGGCTTCGAGCGTCGCGACGGGGACGCCGGACGCGTCGGCGGCCGCTGCCATGGAACCGGATCCGGTGAGCGCCGCGCAGATTTCCATCTCGCTGCCCGGCTTGGCGGCAATCCACTGATCGGCGTTCAGGCCGGTGAGCGAGCGACGCGCCCCAACGTAGACCAACCGCGGCGCGCTATCGAGCTTGGCGCGGGCGTCCGCCCACTCGAGCTGCTGCGGCACGCTGTGTCCCCAGCCATCAAGGAAGTCGGCGCCAAAGCTCACCACCAGCTTTGCGGCGTTGAAATCGAGCGCGGGCCATGAGGCGCCGTACGCCTTCTGGTTGGCCGCGATCGTGGCGACCGGAGCGAGCGCATCGACGCTCAGGTGCGCGGGCATCCCCTGTGCCGACAGCCAGCGATCAAGGAAGCCCGGGAAGGTTCCTGTTTCATGCTGGTTGACGAAGACCACGTTGGACGCCTGCGACCGGCTCTTGACCTCACCGATTTTTTGCGCAAGCAGTTCATACGCTTTATCCCACGTCGTGGGCTTGAGGGCGTTGCCCTCGCGCACCATCGGCGAGCGATAGCGGTCGGGATTGTACAGCCCCTGCATCGCCGACAAGCCCACGGAGCAGATCGCGCCGCGGCTCATGGGGTGATCGGGGTTGCCATCCAACTTGATGGGTCGGCCGTCGCGGACTTCGGCCATGACGCCGCAGGCAGTGGCGCACTCGCGGCAGGTGGTCGCGTAATACTGCGACACGCCCGGCACGGTGTTGTCGGGGGAGGCCACATACGGAATGAGCTTCCCCACCTTTTCGGAGGAGCAGCCTACAACCGCGGTGGAGGCACCCGTGGCGCCAAGGATTTTAAGGAAGTCTCGGCGCTTAACGCCGGTTCCCGCTTCAGTGCTCATGCAGTCACTCCGCTCCGGGCGGCTGCACAGGGCATGCGACGCGCACATTGCGCGCCGTGGCCCCGTGGTCGAGGGTCAGATGACGATCAGTAGTGGCAGGTCGCGCAGTCGTAGCGCGCCTTCTTCGGCGGCGCTGCTTCCAACTCGGGCGTCACTGGCATTCCGGCCAAGCGAGCACCTTCAGCGGGCTTGTAGCCCTGCACGTGACAGTTGATGCACCAGCCCATATTGAGCGAGTTCACCTGCTGTACGGGCACATAATTCGTGTCAGGCCCCTGCGCACCCTGGTTCTGGATTTGACCATGGCAGGTTTGGCAGGTGACGCCGGCATTCACGTGACGCATGTGCGGGAACTGCACATAATCCGGCACCTTGTGCACGCGATTCCACGGGATGGCCTGACCCTTTTGGTAAAACGCGGCAATCTTCTTGATTTCCGCTGACTGCGGCTTTACCAGCAGATGGCAACCCATGCAGGTAGAGACCGATGCGTTGCCCGGATCGGGCGACTTATTCGCCGCACTGTGGCAATAGAGACAGTTCATCCCCGCTTTCTGCACATGCGGCGCGTGAACGAACTTCACGGGCTGCTCGACGCGCAAGCCCTGCGACGACGATGCGCCGCTGTAGGCGGACAACAGCGTTGCAGCCGCGGCAAGCGCGAGAAACGCGGGAATCACCGTCCACTTCTTCTTAACCGTCATCGACTTTGGGGCCGGCAAGGCGTTGGTGGCGGAGGACACACACCGAGCATGACCCCGACCTCGCGTAACCCCTGTTGCTGCGGGGTCATGCGGATGCCGTCGTCATGCGTGTAAGTGTGTGTCCACACGATTTTTGCAAGCGGGAAGTATGCCGGTCACCGTATTTGTACGCAAGTGTTCCACGCACTTATGGCAACCTTTCTGTGCAACATTTCCCACCGGAGGCTAATACGTCTCGCCGACACGCGGTTCCCGCGGCGTCATGCGTGCGGCATCGGCCGGGATTTGCCGTGTAGCGGCCATGGCAATCGCGCGACCGTCCGCGAAGTCGGCGGCGCCGTTTGCGGGAGCATCGCCAGCCGGGAGCAGCTCAATAAGCGCCTGTGATTGCTGCGTTAACCGCAGCGGCCACCAACTGCTCCAGGTGAGCCGAGACGGCCCCAGCGTCCGCACGAGATGCGCGAAATGATCCTCCGGCGGCCCCCATACCCAGCCGAAGTCATAAAACACCCGCTGCTGCTCGGCCTCGGTGAGCCCCCAGTGGGTTTCTTCAATGAGGTCACGACCGGCACCCGCGACCACCACGTGGCAGCGCGATCCTGGCAGGCGGGCGAGCCCCCGCAACGTGGCGGCCGGGACGTCACCGGCCGTGTCCAACGGGTGACGCTGCCGTAGGTCCTCGAACCGCACGGTTACATGCAGCACCACCCCAGCCTCACCGCAGGCGTACGCCAACTCGGACAACGCCGGATGCCCGGGCCCCAGCCCCCATTGCGCGGGATACGCCCGGACCGACGGCGCCCCGGCACTGATGGCGTCACGCAACATGTCCTGCCAACCCGGCCAATCGGGGCGCACGATGGGCGCGGGGAGCAGCACCTGCGGCCATCGTTCCACCGCCGCGTACAAGGCCCGATTGGACGGGACCGGATCGCGATAAAACGCGCCTGGTAAATGGCCAACCCACGCACCGGCACAACCTTCACGAGCGAGGACGCGCGCGAGGACATCAGGATCGGGGTGCGGAAGCTCGCGGAAGGGATACGCGCCGATCCAGCTGGTGACGTCGATGGGTGATCGATCGCTGACCGCGGTGCTCATCTCGGCGCCTCCGACGTGGTGGTTGCGGTGGCGACGAATGGCCCGCGGCGCATGGCCTCCGCAAAGACGCCGTCCGGAAAGATGCGAACGGCGTTTCGCCAGCGCATGTCCTCACATTCCTCGGGCGACGCGCCGGTGTACGGCAGGGCACGCAGCTTGGTAAGCGCCGTGCACAACGTGAGGTCAGCCGCCCAGAGCAGCCGTGACGCCCCGACCCATCGCAGCGCCTCATCGATCATGCCGCGGTCGATACCACTTCCCGACAGGTCCATCACGATGTTTGGCGTATCGCGCACGGCGGGATTGGTGTGCGCCCAGTCCCCGCCGCCCCCAATGTGCGCCAGCAGGAAGGTGGTGCGTGGATGACGCGCCGCTAATCGGGCGAGTTCGATGCCGTCCGAGGCATCCTGGTTGGGCCAGTCCCGTCGCCGGTGTTGCCAGACATGCTGCAAGATCGGAACGCCATACTGCGCCGCCGCCGCCGCGATGTCATCCAAGAGCGCGTCATCGGCCCGGCGACCCGCGGCCAGCTTGATCCCGATCGCGCCCCCGGCCACGCCACGCTCAATCTCGTGAAGCGCGTGCGCCGTGTAGTTGGGATTGACGGCCACCCACGCCTTCACACGGGGCGCCTGCTCTCGCGCATACGCCAGCATCCACGTGTTCGCCTGGGTCTGGTCTGCCGGGGACGAGAAGTATGTTGGCGACGTAGCCCCCCATGAACCCAATATGGACGCGACGTGACAACAGACGCCGATACGCTCCCCTGCCTCGAGGCGCGACGCGTTGTAGCGCTGCCAATCGGTGCGATTGCTTAAGGGCGTGTGAAAATGCGCGTGCGGATCGATCAGGATCCGCGGTGACGACGACAGGTCATTCACGTGGACGACTCCTCAACGCGTCGGGGGCCAGGGAGCAATGCCTCCATGATCCGAGGCATGACGTGGGCGATGTACTCAAGATGCGGTTCCTCGTGGGCCACCGCACCGAATTGATACGCGCCGCGCTTGAGGAGGACACCCTCTCGGACGGACGCCGCCACGAGCGCGTCCAGCTGATCTGGGACGTCGCTGACGAGTCGCCACATGACGGGAGGCCCTTCGGCACGAACGCCGACCCAGGGTGACTCCGCGAGGGCGGTACCGATAATGCCTTGGAGGAGCCCACCTGCGGTGGCCATACGCTCGGGCACATCCACTCGCTCATGCCAATCGAGCATCGCCTTCGCGGCCGCAAGCCCCGTGCATTCGGTGGCCGCGGTGGAGGAGATCCAACTGCGAGAGGCCTGCTCCATCACGGCCACGCGGCCCACGAGTGCCGCCAACGGATAGCCGTTGGCCATGGCTTTCCCTAAGGTGGCGAGGTCCGGGGTGATGCCGGTGAGCGCCTGGACGCCTCCCGTGCGTACGCGAAAGGCGGTTTTGACCTCGTCGAAGATCAGCACGGCACCGCTCTGGTCGGCGAGGCGACGCGCCGCCGACAGCCACTCCACCGAGGCCAGCTCGTGAATGAGTGGCTCAAGAATGATGGCCGCGGGTGGCGCCGGCAGCGCCGACACGGTGGCGTGGAGCGCGTCCACATCATTGAACGGCACCCACGATACGGCGCGCTGCACCGACGGCGGAACGCCGGCGGCATCGCTACACCAATCAAGCCATCCGAAGTACCCGCAGGCGACCACATGCTCGCGTTGCGTGAGCGCACGCGCAAGGCGAATCGCTGCGGCATTCGCTTCGGCCCCGGTGCGCAGGAATCGCACCTGTTCCGCGCATGGCACCACGTGCCGCAGCCGTTCCGCCACCTCGACCTCCAGTCGATGCGGGAGCGTGCTCACATTGCCGTGCGAGGCGGCGTCGATGACGGCGCGCGTGACCGACGGGTCGGCATATCCGATACCAACGGCTCCCAACGCCATCCCGCAGTCGATAAACCGGCGTCCATCCGCGGTCCAGAGACAGCAGCCTGCTGCACGTTCGTAGTGGGTTGGCATCGCGGCGTCACGTGCCCGTGTCCCGTACAATGCGTCCGGGCGCCGGCTACCGGTTGAACTGCCCCCCGGAATCACCACGGCGGCGCGAGTACGCCAGTCATCGCCAGGCGCACCGGTGAAGGGGATGCCACGAGTCACGCGTCGCGCTGCGCCTCATGCGCGTCGAGCTGCGCCTCATGCGCGTCGCGTGCCGCCGGCTCGTTGATGGTGGGAAGCGATGCCCCGTCGTGTTCCGCGAGCGCGCGTTGGACCGCAAGGCGTGATTCGCGTTCGATCGTTCGCAACACCTCGATGCTGGCCGTGCGCAACAGGAGCAGCTCCTTCTGGTCGGGCTCGGCGCGAAAGACAATCGCCCGCAGCGCGCGCATGATGTGCTCCGCGTTGCGCGTCTTGAAATACGCGAGTGCCTCCAAGGCCTTGGCGGCGTCTTGGAACGTCAGCTCGAACTCCTGCATGGTGGGCGCACCGGCCGCATGCTTCGGCCCCGCCAGCTTTTTCGTGGCATCGCCCGCCAGCAGATGACACTCGTACAACGCGAGCAGGCACGCCTGCGCGATGTTGAGTGAGAAATGCTCGGTGGTCGGAATAGTGGCCACTGCGTGCGCCCGATCGAGCGCGTCGTTGGGCAGGCCGTGATCCTCGCGCCCGAACATGATGGCTACACGGCCGTGCTGGGCGTGCGCCAGCAGGTCAACCGCAGCGGTACGGGGCGTGTGACGATCCCATTTGGCAGCCCGGCGACGTCCGGAGAAGGCAACCACATAGCGGCAATCGGCGAGCGCCTCATCGATGGTGTCGAAGTGCTGAATGCGCTCGACCACATCCCGGGTGTCGTGTGCGATTTGCTCGAGCCGATTTTTGTCATACGGGCACGGTCGAATGAGGCGCAGATCCACCGCTCCCATGTTTTTCATCGCGCGGACAACAGCCCCGATGTTGATGGGATCCTGCGACTCATACAGGACCACCGTCACGGCGGTCATTACAGATTCGGACATCCGACGGAATTCGAGGACTGTCGCCGACCCGATGTCGACGAGCAAGAGAGGAGCGGCGGGAGATTGCCTACGGGGGAAGATAGCCGGTTACCGGGGCGGGAGCTGAAGCCGGAGGGCCCGCGTGGGGTCATGCCGGTCTCCGCGGAGATAACAGAAGCCGGCCGCGAGTGGCGGATCGACGGTGCGTCCCGACAGGACGAGCTGGCCACGACGCCGGGTTCGTTCCGCGGGGCGCTCATTCACGATGAGGTCAAAGGCCAGCAGGCCCGTGTCATCGACCGGCAGGTCGGACCGGTTCCAGACGAAACGCGCGACCCAACCGTCTCCGTCCGCCCGTGTACGGGCGGACGCCGTGGGGAGCGGCCACTCGCCGGCGACAAGGCGGGTCATCCGCACCGCGTGGTCAACCGGCACACACAGCGCGGCCTGCGTGAACGCCCCACCTACGGGTCCCCAGTACCACTGGATGCCATCCGCGTTGGTGTCGGCGTGTTCGTTGTCCAGAAGATTCCCCTCCGGATCGGGAGCAACGAGCGGGTGCCCGTGCACGTCCACGTCGATCACAACCTGGTGCGGCGTCGCCGTGATCTGCACCACCGCCGTGGGGGCGCCCGCCTCGCGCCATGATGGCTCGGTCCGTAGGTAGTGCGCTTCCCCAAGCGATCCAATCCACGGCACCGCGATGGTCTTGGGGGGGGACGCCACCGGAGTGGGAAGCTGGTGCGCTGGCTCATGGGGAGGGACATGGGCTACCAGACCCTCGAGATCGACGCTGCTGCGGGCATGGCGGGCGAGGAGCTCGACGTGCCATCCATGCGGCGCGCTCCCATGCACGGCCGTTGTCCCATCGCTGGTGGTGACGCGCGCGACCGGCGCCTTTGCGTCGAGGGCGTTCAATACGATCCGCTCTACGATGGGAGTCGAGCCCGATGACGCCCCATCGGGGGTAGTGTTCTGGGGACGCCAGTCCCAGACCGACACCAGCCGCCCGGTATTGCCCTGCAGTTCAATGGCATGGCGTCTGGTTGTTGGGCACCCGGGAGCACCAGGTGCCCGCGCACGCAGCAGCACCGCCGGCACGCTGCTGGCGAGATGGAGGCGGGCGCGCGCATGGTCACTCTGCAGCCCCGTTGAGGACACGGCGCCGGCCTGTAGCTGCACCTCAATGCGCCCGTCGGCACGCCCGGGCACGGGCCACGCCTCGGTCTGCCCCAAGAACTCGAACCCGTCTTCGAGCCCACCAGCGCCACGACGGACATCTGGCTGGAAGGCATCGGGTTCCAGCAACGATGCGTCACCACAGAGCGGGAGTGTTATCGTGATCGGTTCGTCGCCCACGACCGAGCGCTGCCATTCAAGCACATCCACGAGGTAGCCCTCACAGACCACCACGGTTCGCGTGGCGACGATCCCCGCGCCGATGTCGGCACGCTTCCGCATCCACCCAAACCCTCCCCGATCCTCGAAGGCCAACAGCGTGGCGGCGGATGACGGCTGCGAGGCGCCGTTTACCAACGGGGCATGGTGCGCCAGCGTACTCCGATACCAGAACAGCAGGCGCTCGACGTAACTCCCGGTACCGGGATCCTGGAGCCAGCGCTCTGCCCCAGTGTGGAGGGAGAGTGCTAATCGATCGGGGTGCCCGTGACCGCTGCCGGTGTGTCCCCCTTCGAGGGCGACGTACACGTGGCCGCGCTCACGCCGCACCACCGCGAGCCCCTGCGAGGGGAGACAGACACTGCCGGGCGCCCATTGTGCGTCCGGTACCGCCTGGGGTAACGCCAGCAGCAGCGCGCGCCACGACAGATCGGCGCGAGACAACGCGGATGGGCCGTCATTGCGCTCGGCGTCGGCGGTGGAGCGTGCGCGCGCCTCCCGATTCGTGCTGACGGACCCGTCGTAGATGCGCGACAGCAGGCCAGCGAGTCGATGATCGGGGCGATTGGCGTATCCTAATTCACACCACTCCGCCACACGCCATTGGCGAATGGACACCGCGAATTGGGAATCGCGCCGCGAAGGGAATGTTTCGTCGGGGAGCAGCCCCAAGAACGGCGACACAAAACCCGCAGCATACCGGTCGGCAAGCGTTGCGGGTATCTCGCGACCGGTGGTGTGCAACAACTGCATACCGTACCAGAGACCGCGATGGGCGAACAGATGATAGTTCTCCCCCTCATACCATGTGCCATCCTCCAACACACCGTGCTGCAGCAGCCGTGTGAATCGCTGCTCGTGATCGAGACGACGAGCCACGCCCTGATCGTCGTGAAGGAGACGCAACGCGGAGAGGATCGCCACCTCGTTCCAGACTTGCCGGTTGGAGGTGCCCTCATCGTAGGCACTGATCAGGGCGGCGCTTGGTGCAATGAGCTGTTCCCGTACGGTCGTGCCGAGGGCATGCGCGTGGGGGGCCGTGGCGGTCTCGAGGAGGTCGAGTGCGTGGCAGATGTTAAGGAGCCAGATGGACTCGAGGTACGTGCTGAAAAAGGGGCGCGACGGGCCGAGCGCGTTATCCCGGTTCGGCCATTGCGCATAGCGTGACGCGAGGGCGGTGAGTATGTGCCCACTGAGCGCCGCATGTCGCGCGTCGCCGCGCAAGGCAAAGAGCGCCGCGGCATGCACGGCCCGTTCCGCCGTGTAGAGCTGAGCGCCCATGGCCCACCAGTCGTCGTGCTCCAGTCCCTGAAAGGTGCGATGACATTGGGGACACCGGTGGTCGTGGGGCGACCACGGATCGAAATCCAGCAAGACGCCATGCACTGGACACCGACCACCGACCCGCGTTAACCGCGCCTTCCGCTCAGGGATGGGGAGCTGACCCGCCAGCAGCGGTTCCAGCTCGCGTGCAAGACCGTCAATGAGCGGTGCGAGGGAAGTACCCGGCGCCGTTTCTATCCGGCGGGCGGTGAGGTCGACGGGGAGCAACCGCAGTTGCCCGTGCACGGGGGGCATCATTCGCGACGGGTCCATTGGGCGATGGATACGAGTTCACCTCGGAGGTCCATGACCACACCGTCCAGACGACGGGAGCGCCCCTGAACGCCGCGGGCATGGTAGAGCCACGCAACGGGCATCCGCTGCTCAAGCTCCGTGTCGACGCGTTGCCATGCCGACCGGGCCTCGCTTGGGGCGGCGCGTTGTGCGGCGGCAAGAGCGCGATCGAGTTCGCGGTCGTGATATCCGGTGTAGTCGAGCGCACCGCCACGCTGTGTGCTGGCAAAAAGGGCGGAGAGATGACCCATGGCCATATCGCCGGGGATGCCCGTGAGGACGACATCGAATTGCTTGTCCGGTGAGCGCAGCGTGGAGAGGAACGTGGCTAATTCCATGACACGAATGGTGACCCGGACCCCAACGGCCGCCAGATCGGCTTGCACTAATTGTTCAACCGCCATATCGCCGCTCCCGACCGTGAGCAACGTGATCTCAAGGGGCACACCGTTGCGGGTGCGAGGAGGTGGCGAGGGGATCGTGCTGTTCAATGGGACCCGTGTCCATCCGGACGCCGTGAACAAGGAGTCAGCACGGGCGATCTCCGGCTTGGGGGTACCGAGGGTTGAGAAGGGAAGGCCCGGAGGAATTGCACCGGTGGCAGGGGTGGCGTAACCGGCAACGGCTGCGCGCACCACGCGGGCGCGGTTGATAGACAGCGAAACGGCACGTCGCACCCGTTCATCGTTGAAGGGCGCACGAGTGGTATTAAAAGCGAGCACGGTGGAGAAGAGCGCGGGCGGGGTGAGGAGCACCAGCGACGGATCACGCTCCACTAAGTGGGCCATGGCTGGGGATACGCCCGCGACGTCCAACTCGCCGCTCACGAGTCCGGCGAACTTGGTGGCGGCTTCATCGACCACCGCCACCACGATTTCGCGCAGACGCGGCGGGCCACCGAGCGCCGCGGGGAACGCATCGTTCCGCGCAAACCTCCACTGTCGGCCGGCGACGCGAGTCACAAACCGAAAGGGGCCGTTGCCAACCGGCGCAGTGGCATACGGGTGCGCGCGCCATCGGGAGCGTGGTACCGTGTCGAGCAGATGCTGCGGCACCACAGGTAGTTCCGCCAGCACCGTGGGCAACGTGACCTGCGGTTCGTGGAACACAAGGCGCAGGGTGTGGGCGTTCAGGGCGATGACGCTGTCCAGCGCGGCCAGATCGCCGGCCCGGGGAGATCCCAGGGCGGTGTCACGCGCGGCGGCCATCGTGAACACGACGTCGCTGGCCGTGGTGGGTACCCCGTCATGCCAACGCAGGCCGTCATACAGCGTCATGGTGAGCACGCGATGTGTGTCATCCCATTGCCACGTCCGCGCGAAGTACGGCTGGGGCGAAAGGGGGCTATCGAGCTTGACCAGTGTCACGAAGAGGGCGTGTCGCTGCAGTTGGCGCGACAACGGGTGCATGGTCACCAGCGGATTCCCGGATTCGAGGTCGGCCCCGGAGGCCATCACGACCATGCCCGCTGGACGTTCGGGGCGCGCACAGGCACCCCCCATAGCGAGGAGCAACACGACGGTGACGAGCTGGCGACAGCGCGCCCACTTCCCTTCCCTCGCCGCCCCGGATCGACGCGCGCGGGTTGACGTGTCCGCCCTATGTGGCATCATCCTGTCGTGCCTCGTCTCCCAATTCGCGCGCTGGACGCCCTGTTGCTGCTGTGGCTGGTGACCACCCTGACCTTCGCCCTGATCCATCTGGCGCCGGGTGATCCGGCGACGTTGCTGATTGCTCCGACAGCGTCCGCCGAGGACGCCGCGAGGGTGCGGAACCAACTCGGCCTCGATGCGCCGCTCCCCGTGCAATATGCGCGATGGGTGGGCGGCGTGCTGCAGGGGGATCTCGGCGAGAGTCTTACCCGGGCGCAGCCGGTGACCCGGGTGATCGTGGAGGCCTTACCCGTCTCGCTGTTTTTGGGCGGGCTGTCGATGCTCGTGAGCTTTGTGCTTGGCACGCTTGTCGGAGCCGTGCAGGCACTCCGCCTCTCACGACGCGCGGATACGATAACAACCGTTGTCACCACCGTGCTGTATGCGGCGCCAAGCTTCTGGTTGGCGCTCGCCCTGGTCACGCTGTTTACCTCCGGAGTGGTGTGGCTGGGCCTTCCATCGTGGGCACGGCTGCCGGCGTTTGGCATGCAGGATCCCTCCATCCCCCCGACGACGATGGACTGGATGGATCGGTGGCGACATGCGCTGTTGCCGTTAGCCGTGCTGGCCGTGCCCGGGGCAGCGGGAGTGGCGCGCTATGCACGTCGCTCCATCCGCGAGGCCTCCACCGCACTGCACGTCCGCGCCGCGCTGGCTCGGGGACTCTCCCAACGCGACGTGGATATCCGGCACGTGCTTCGCAACGCGCTCACGCCGCTGGTTGTGCTGTTCGGGTTGACGTTGCCGGGAGTGATCGCCGGCTCCGTGTTTGTGGAGCAGCTGTTTGCGTGGCCCGGGCTAGGCCGGACGATGCTTTCGGCGATTGCCGGCCGCGACTATCCCGTGGTGATGGGACTGACGCTGGTATACGCCGCCGCCGTGATCAGCGCGAACCTGCTGGCCGACATTGTGCTCGTGCAACTTGATGCGCGGCGGCGGACATGATTTCGGGACCGACACGATGGGGAGCGCTTCCGCAACGGGCGCGATGGGCCTTGGCCACGCTCGGTGGCATTGCGGCGGCGGCGGTACTGCTTCCGATGTTTGCCGCAGACGCCTCACGTGAGATTGGCGACGTGATGGCCACGCGTCTGGTGCCGCCGTTGACGCGCGACGCGCAGGGAACCTTTCATGTTCTGGGCACCGACGCCTTCGGGCGCGATGTCCTGCTTCGCGTGTGGGTTGGCGCGCGCGTGTCGCTGGGGGTGGGTGTGGCAGGTTCTCTGCTGAGCGGGTTGCTGGGCATTGCGCTGGGCGCTGTCGCGGCGTGGCGCGGCGGGGTTGCGGACCGCTTCATCGTGGCGCTTGGTGACATGTTGTTGGCCTTCCCGCGGTTGGTCCTGCTGCTGGTGATCGCGTCACTCTGGGGACCCGGCCTTGGGGTGGTGGTGACGGTTCTTGGCCTTACCGGCTGGATGTCGGTGATGCGGCTCGTGCGGGCCGAGATTCAAGGCGTGCGGGCGCTGGCGTTTGTTGAGGGTGCCCACGCGCTTGGCGTGCCTTCCCGCCGCGTCCTGGTGCGGCATGTGCTGCCGAATGCACTGGGGAGCGCGTTGGTCGCGGTCACGCTTGGCATCGGGAACGCCATCCTCCTGGAGAGCGGATTGTCCTTTCTTGGACTTGGCATCCAGCCCCCCGCCTCCAGCTGGGGTAACATGATTGCCGGAGGCCGCGAGTGGCTGCTGGTGGCGCCGTGGATTGCCCTTGCCCCCGGCGTGCTCCTCGTCCTGACGGTGGTGGCCTGCACGGTGGGGGTTGATGCGTTGGGTGATCATGAGCCCGCCCAGCGATTCCCCACACGTCCTCACCCGTGAGGCGGGCTTGCGAGAGCGGCGCCAGCAGCGTGAGCGGGGGCAACGGTAACCAGCAGGGTCACGATTTCGCGGGGGGCGGCCGTAAAGGCAATGACCGCACCACAGCGCTCCGCCACGCCAATCGGCGTTTCATCCAGGCGGCATCGTTGCACCATCCATGGGCCGTCGTTGGGGAGCTGCCACGAACCGCGCGTGTGTGATGCCGTGCGATTGACCGCGCGTAACACGACGCCCTCGTGATGTTGAGCCAGCGTGATCGCCGACATTTCACACGCTGGTCCCATCAGCTCAACGCCGGGCAGAATATCTGCGGAATTCGCCACGTCGAGATCACGCATGGTGTGCCCGACGAGGGGGAGCAACAGTTCATCGACGGCGCCAGCAATTGCCCGCAACCGCTCCGTCTCGCTGTCGGCGGCCACGCACAAAAAGCCAAGGGTCGCCCGAAAGCGCCCGATTGACTGCGCGTTCGGCGTGGATGCCGGCCACCCGGCATGACCGGGTCGCTCGGGCAGATCATGGCGGGACAATTCCCCGATCGCACGCAGCAGCGTGATGGAGAGCGCGTCGGCCGACGAGGCCGCCTCGGCCAGGCCGTCAGCGAGGAGCACGGTGCTGTCGCGGTCAGTGGTCTGCGCCACCCAGCGATGCATCGGCATCGTAGGGACCACGGCTTCGCGCGAGTTGTGAGGCGCAACGGCCACCACGCGTCGTACCGGACCGAAGGCGGCATCCGCGGTCGTGACCGCTTCATGCAGGCCGGTACGCCATCGCAACTGCAGGCGATGGTCGCGTTTCCGGTTGGTTCCGTGCACGTCGCACCGCACCAACTGGGCGCCCGCATCGAGACTGAGTGTGGTGTCCACGCGAATATCGCGTGCTGCCGATTCCCACCGCAAACGAAGCGCCGCCCGTAAGGGGCCACGGTGTACGATCCGGACTTCGCCACAGCGCAACCGCTCAGCCGT
>CANHTA010000017.1 GCA_947463135.1 Gemmatimonadota bacterium | reverse complement strand
CCGGCCGGTGCCCATGTGACCGAGTCGGTGCAGATTTCGGGACGGTCGGCGTCGGGCGTCCAGCGCTCGACGAGGTGCGACTCCACGTCCACCAGCCAGCACTCGATGCCGGCGCGTTGGAACCGCGGGCGCTTCTTGAGGCGATCGTCGCCCGCCGTGCTTGGCGAGAGTACCTCGACAACCAGGAGCGGTGTCGGCGCAGGCTCCTGGCCGAACAGCACAGCCTTGCTGATCGGCGGCAGCACGAACAGGTCGGGCTGCACCAGCGTGTACGCATCGAGAATGACATCGGACGGCGCCATGAGCGCCACGCCCACGCTCTTGCCGGGACCCTGCACCCAAGTCCCGAGCTGGAGATAGATGGCACCCACCACGTGCTGATGGATGAGGCGCGGAGCTGGACTCACCAGCAGCTCCCCGTCGACGGTCTCGTACCGGTTGCCGTCGTCAGGGAGGGCCCACACGTCCTCCACGGACCAGCGGCGCGACTCAGTGCTGGGCATACCCATAAACTGCTCGGCGTTCGGCGTTCAGCGCAACTCGGCGGTGACATGCCGCAACATGCGCGACGTGCGGCGGACAGCGATAACCGGAACTACGCGCACGAGCTCAATGAAGGAGCATCAGGGGATCCGTACGACGGCCATTCCCCCCCTCGGAATACACCATGCGAACGCCCGGACTCAATCCGGATGGGTCGCCCCTGCCAGCTCCTAACCCTAGCGCTTCACCGGCTCCGACCGCAAAAAGTCGATGCCTCCCGCCTGCTGGCCCACCTCCACCGAGGCCACCTTCTGCAGTGAGGTCAAGTCAATCACATCTACCGTGCCCGGCTCCGATCCAACGCCCTCTACCGAGATGAACGCGTAGCGGTCGTCGTCGGACACCGCGATGCCATGCACCACCTTGCGCGTGGTGGGAATACGCGCCAGCTCCTTGCCGCTCACCGCGTCAAACACCGACACCGAGGCGTCGCGTTTGTTGGTGGCAATCAGTCTCGCGCCGCTGTTCGTGACGGCCAGATTGTACACGCCCGGTCCAGCCGGTATGCGACGCACGAGTGTCCAGGATTTCGTGTCGATCTCCACCAGATCACTCGACTTGTTGCACGCCACCCACACCCGCGTGCCATCGCGCGACGGTTGCGCCCACGTCGGCGAGCAGGATACGTCACCCGGCTTCGGAGGCTCCATGCCGTGTCCCGACATGTCGTGACTCGCGCCGTCGTGCCCGCTCGCCCCACGCACGGCCGGCGCGCCCGGCATCCCCATCTCCTTCCCCGTGGTGAGGAAGAAGTGCCGGCTCACCAATAGTGTGCTGGCGTCGATCTCAGCCAATGTTTCGTCCATCATGCAGGCCGAGTAGTGCTTGGTGCCGTCGCTCGACAACCGCGAGCCGTGCGGCATGGTGCAGGTGCGAATGCGCGCGATCTCCACCATCTCCGTTGCGGCCACGACTGACACGTCGCTCGTTTCCATGTCGCCGTGCAAGTTGAAATTCACCACAAACACCAGCGCACCATCGGGCGACAGCTGTGCCGTCGCCGGAAAGTTGCCCAGCATCACACTGCCCAACATGGCGTCGGTGGCGGCGTCGTACTTCACGAGTTTACCAAACGGCGTGCCATGCGCGATGGTCACGAAGTACGATTTCGCATCGGGCGCAACGGCCACGCCGTGTGGGCCGGCCACTTCCATCTTCGACCAGCCCACGTACTTCTCCCGCTCCACGCGCGCGCCCGCCGGACCGAAGCGCACCAGCGCCACCCGGTCCACCGATTCGCTGGCCACCAGCACGAGGTAATCGCGCAATGGGGGCTGTGCTGCGGTTTGTGCGCGTAGGGCCAACGGTGCGCACCACACCGCCGTCAGCACCGCCGCACGCATGGAGCGCGTATTCACGGTATGACCTTCTTGATCGGCTTGGGCTCAATGCGGACAATCCACAGGCCGTTGTGGTCGTCGTTCACGTAGGCCAGTCCGTCCTTCGGATTGACGACCACGCCCCACGTCATGGCGGCGTTCTTCACGAGGCCATCCATGTCGGCGGTGTTCAGGTGGCCGATCTCACGCCCCTGTGCACGCAGATCGCCGCGCAATTCGCCGGAAATGTCAAACACGCGGAATCCCGCATTGTAGGCGCCCATGTACAACGAATCACCGGCCACCCACACGTTGTGCACGCCACCGAACTCGGGTTCGTAAAAGGCGACCGCCTTGGGCTTGGTGATGTCCGAAACGTCAACCACCTGCAGACGACCGTAGGCGCGCCCGGCGGAAGCGTCTTTGGTGCCCTTG
Organism: Gemmatimonadota bacterium; assembly: GCA_947463135.1. GTDB lineage: Bacteria > Gemmatimonadota > Gemmatimonadetes > Gemmatimonadales > Gemmatimonadaceae > Gemmatimonas. The sequence goes on along the minus strand of CANHTA010000017.1, from coordinate 29,542 downwards.
GGGCCAGCCGCCGGAAACACTTCGTCGGCGATGAACACGTAGTTCTTGTGGCGCCACGCGGTGTGCGTCCCGCGAATGAACCCGGGGCCGCCGTCCACTTCCACCTGCTTGTACATCGCGTTCAAGTCGTACTTGAATTGCGACACCTTCACCGGGTTCGACGGAGAGCCACCCTTGATGCCGTTGCCCACGTCGAGCACGATCAGGCCGTCGTTCCAGTAGCTGGCGTACAGCAAGCCGTCGCGCAAATCGATATCATGCAGCGACCGTCCCGCCTCAGGACGCCCTTCCGTTTTCCAGCGCGCCACTTCCTTCGGATGATACGGATCGTTCACGTCGAGGATGTGCAGCGCCCCCGTGCCGTCGTTGGTGAGAAAGATGAAGGTGCCGTACTTCTCCTGCTTGTAGACGAACGCCGAGTGCACGCCGCCGGTCACTCCCTCGGTGAATTCGGCTACCGGCTTCGGGTGCGCCGGATCCTCCAGTGACGCAATCACAATGCCGTTTTTCCGGTCGCTCGCGCCTTCGCGGGTGAACACCAGAAACTTCCCATCGGGGAACGTCATCACGTCGTTCACGCGACGCGTGTTCGAGATGATCGAGTCGGTGACGCGGGGATTGGCCGGATTGCTGATGTCGAGCGCGTACAACACATCGCCGCCGCCGCCGGAACCCAGGTACGCATGCTTGCCATCGGGGTGCAACCACACTTCCTCGGTGGTGAAGCGCGAACGTGGCAAGCGGCCAACCAGTGAGAGGGGACGGCGTACGTCGCGTGGTGCCAGGGTGATGGTGCTCTCCACGCTGCGCGCGCCGAATGACGCAGTGATCGTGTAGTCGCCCGGCTCGTATCCCACAAAGGCGCCGTCGGCATCGATTTGCCCCTGGCCCGGCGAGAAGCTCCAGGTGGGGGTGAGGCCGCTGATGGGGGCTCCGGCCGCGTCCTTGGCCAACACCGTGAAGCGGAGCACGTCACCGGTGCGCGCTTCAACATGCGTTGGCGTGAGGGTCAGCGCGGACACCGTGGCGGTTGCCACGGTGATCGGTAAGCGCTGTGACACCGCCCCGGTGGTCGCCACAATGGCGGTACGCCCCGGGCGCCGCGCGGTGATGAGACCGGTGGCATTCACCGTGGCGACTGCAGGTTGTTCACTCCGCCACGTGACGCGGTCCGACCGGAGGTCATCGGTGGCCGAGTAGGCACGCGCCGTGGCGCGTACGCGCTGGCCTACCACAAGCTTGGAAGCAGCGGGCGCAAGATCGATGCGCGCGGCGGGTCCGGGAACGGCGGTGATCTCGATAACCTCGAACATCGGCGCCGCCCCCGGCATGGTGGCCGTGACCGTCACCGGCAGCACGGCGGTGGAGCTCGCCGTGAGGAGTCCGAGGGAATCAAGACGCCCCTCAAAGCGTGCCGACGGGCCCAGGCGATACCGGAAGGTCACGCCATTGAGCACGTTGCCTTGCGCATCACGGGCCTCGGCGCGCAGACGCACCGTGTCCCCCGCCGTAATGGTCCGGCTGGCCGGCGAGATGATGAGCCGGGCCATCTTCGGCGCGGGTTGGGCGTTGGCGTGGGCCGCGAGCGGCAGCGTCAGCGCCAGCAGGGCCGGCACAACGGCGAAAGAGAGCGTCATAACGGGGAGGGATTGGGGAAGGGACGAACCGCGCACTGTCCGTGCGTAATCATGACTGCAAAACCGCCGGGTGGCGAGGTGGCGATACGGTGCCCAATCGCACGCCGCGTAATCCTTCGCTGCGTACGGCGAACACATTGACGTCAGCGTACCCGCTGTTTTCCACCATGAGCGTGATGGTGGGAACCGGTGCGGCCCGTCCGCTGAGAAATCGGAGGCGATGCGTGGTGATGGATACCCCGAACGGGATGGGAAGTTAGCGACGCTGGTTTCGCGCTCCCGTCCAGACCACAATCGAACCACAGCCGTTTCGCGAATCAAACTGTGGTGGCACGCTGCCGGTGCGGGTGTACACCTCAACCGCCATCACTTCCTGCGAGTTCATGATGGCATCGAGGTTACCGTCGGGCACCTGCACATTCATGCCGTTGAGGAAGACGGCCGGCACACAGGGGGCGCCGTTTCCACGCATGAGCACACGCCCTTGAGCGGACTGACCGGAGGCGATGGTGACGCCGGGTACGGACCGGAAAATGTCGGCCATGAACACCGGAGCACGGGCCTCGAGTTGACTGGCATCAATAAACGACCCGAAGCCGGCGCGGCGTCGCTTGTCAAACTCGGCCATCTGGCCGGAGCGTCGATCGCTGCGCACGCGCACCGTATCCACCGTGGCCACGAGTGTCTCGAGGGTGAAGTCCGCGCTGATCCCGTCGGCGGCGGGGATGTCAACGACGGCGCGTGCGGGCTGATAGCCGATGGCGCGCGCCTCAACCATTTGCGTACCGGTGGGGAGGCCATCCAGCAGGTACTGGCCGTTCGTGGCATTCGTCCCGTTCCCGCTTGCCCCCCAGAGCACCACGCGCGCGTTGGGAATGGCCTGTCCGTTGGCCCCCTTCACCGCACCACGGAGCATGCCGGTGCCTTTGTTGGTGGAGCCAATTACGAGGTCGCGCACCAGGAGGCCGCTGCGCGGCATGCGGAGCTCGATGAAGCCGGTGGAGTCGGCACCCGCATAGGCGCGCGCGGTAATCGGTGCGTTGCGCGGCACGCCGCAGAGCGCAAACAATCCATCGTCCGCGCTGCTGCCGAAACGCGATGGTGATCGCCGCTCCACGCCACGCGGCCCAACGGTGACTTCGGTGTACTGCGCACGCACCCGCGCCGCCGCAACGGGGAGGTTGGTGGTGGCGTTCCGGATGAACCCGAGATACAGCCCCATGGGCTCGTCGTCGCTCCCGGGGCCACACCGGGCGGCAATAATGGTTTCCGCCGACGGGATCGCCATCGGGATCTCCAGCTGGTCGGGGTTGGCCACGGTTACGCGAAAGAGCGGCGCCGCAACGCCCAGCTGATCGAGCCGCGGATGGAAAAAGCCAATGAGGTAGGTGCCGACGCTCACCGAATCCATGGCGAACCGTCCGTTCGCTGCCGTGGTTGCGGTGCGCACATTCGTTGGATTTCCCGCGTCAACCAGTTGGACGGTTGCCCCAGCGAGCCACTGCGTGGCCGCGCTGTCGAACACGGTGCCCACGATTTGTGTGCGTGCCGGCGTGGGTGCAGGGGGGGCGGGGCGCACCTGTGCCGCCACCACCGAGGGTGCGGCCAGCATCAGGACGAACAAGGAGCGGAACATCGGCAATTCGTACGAAAGAGAGGTGAACCACGGAACGCGAGTGACGGGCCCGAACCGGACGATACTGCGTTGGCCACGAATTGGCTCGCCGAGGGTACATTTCCCGCGATCTGTTGCTGACCGGTCCACCGGCCGCTACGCGGGGCCGGTGGCAATCCGTCCATTTCCGCGCAACTGTGGACCTTCTCCATCGTGAAGACTTCATCACGCACCCGCTTGGCGCTGTCGGCGGCTCTCGTCAGTGCCGCCTGCGCCTCTGGCGTGACCACTGGGGCCGCCGCCGGCCGTGGACCGGTCGCGGCGCCCACCACGCGACGCCCGGAGCCCGTGACGCCAGTTATGGAGGTGGCGTCGGCGCGCCGTGATACGGCGGCTGATGCGGCGTGGGCGGACTCGGTACTCAAAACCCTGACGCTGCGCCAAAAGGCAGCGCAGATGGTGTGGGTGTGGACGCTTGGTGACTACACGGCCACGGATGCGGCGGCTTTTACCAACATCGAGCGGCTGGTCCGCGAGCAGGAACTGGGCGGGATTATCGTCTCCGTGGGGGGACCGCTGGACATCGCCACCAAGGTGAATGCCTTGCAGGCGGCAGCGAAGCTGCCACTGCTGGTGAGTGCGGATCTCGAGACGGGGGCCGCATTCCGGGCGCGTGGTGGATGGTTTCTGCCAAACGCGATCGAACTTGGCGGGGCCACCTCGTTCCCGTATCAAATGGGGATTGGCGCCACGCGCGACACGATGTTGGCGTATGAGATGGGTCGCGTCACGGCCATCGAAGGGCGTGCCATGGGGATCCACATGGCCTTTGCGCCCGTGCTTGATGTGAACAACAATCCGAAGAATCCCGTGATTGCCGCCCGATCCTTTGGTGAGGATCCCGCGCTGGTGTCGCGCATGGGCGCTGCGCTCGTGCGTGGGATGCAAGCGCATGGGATGCTGGCCACGGGCAAGCATTTTCCGGGACATGGCGACACGGAGCAGAATTCCCACCTTGAGCTTTCCCGCGTGAACGTGTCACGAGCGCGGCTCGACAGCGTGGAGCTGCGCCCCTTTCAGGAGGCGATCAACGCCGGGGTGCGCGGGATGATGACGTTCCATGGCGACTTGCCGGCACTCGATACCACGCACGTTGCGGCCACCTTGAGTGCCGCGGTGATGACTGACTTGCTGCGCACGCAGATGGGATTCCAGGGATTGCTGATCACCGACGCGCTCGACATGAACGGGGTGTTGGGCACCATGACGATGGCGGAGGCCACGATACGCGCGGTGGTGGCGGGCAATGATGTGCTGCTGATGCCCAGCGATGCCAAGGTCTCCATTCAGGCCGTCGTGGATGGGGTTGCCGCCGGCCGCTTCACCGAAGCGCGCATTGATGCGTCGGTGAGAAAACTGCTCATGGCGAAACATGAGTTCGGACTCGATCGCGAACGGTTCGTGAATGTGGAAGGGGTGCGTACGCGGGTGGGGGTGGCGGCGAATGTGGCCCCGGCGCGGGCGGCGGCGGAAAAGGCCATCACGCTGGTGCGCGATTCGCTGGCATTGGTGCCGTTTCGATTGCCGGCGGCCAGCCGCGTGGTGAGCATCACCGTGTCGCCGCGCGCGGACCTCAGCGCCGGTCGCCTCTTCGACGCCGAACTGAAGGGGACCTTCTCCAAGCTGCTGTCTCTCACGCTCAGCCCTGAAACCGTCGCCGATAACACGGCGGGCGCGGCTGCCGGCGGGACCGGAGCGTATGCCATCAACCCCGAGCCCTCGCTGTTGGCCGCGTCGGTGGAGAATGCGCTCGCCATCGCGCGTGGGGCGGATCTGGTGATTGTGTCGAGCTACATCGGCGCGACCTCGAACACCGCGTCCATGGTGGCAACGCGCGGCCTTCCGGAGCTGTTAACGGGGTTGCGTGCGGCGAACACGAAGGTAGTACTGGTGTCGTTCAACAATCCGTATCTGCAGCTTGGATTGCCATTCACCGAGGCCCATCTCATTGCCTGGAGCCCGTGGTCCCTTTCGCAACGCGCCGCCGCGCGCGCCCTGTTAGGGAAGGCACCGATTACCGGCCAGTTGCCGATCACGATTCCCGGGGTCGCACCGTTCGGTGCCGGCCTGCGTCGCTAATTCTCTCCCCTGTACTCCCGGACCCCATCTATGCAAGCATCCCTTCGCGTTGTTGCGGTGGCCATGGTGTCGCTCATTGCGGCCTCCTCATCGGTTGCCGCGGCAGCACAACGTATGGCGGCGGATCTCACCGGCAACTGGACCTTTGAAGTGGTAACCGAAAACGGCACCGGTGTCTCCGCCGTTGCCATGACCCAGCGCGGCGATTCGCTCACCGGCACCTACACCTCTGGCCGTATGGGGACGCTCCCGTTCAAGGGAACGGTGAAGGGGCAGACCTTCACGTTCGCGGCCAAAACCTCAGGTGACGCCACCTTTACCTTCACCGGCGTGGTGGTGGATGCCGACCACATTAAGGGCGATCTCGACTTCGGCGGTCAGGGCGGGGCCACGTTCACCGGCACCCGGAAGCCGTAGCACCCTTCGCAGCGCCCTTAGTCGCGCCCCTCGTGCTGTACGCGGCGCACGAGGGTACTGATCGCCTGTGCCACGTCGCCCGGGCGCTCTTCGTGCAACATCGTGCCGGAAGCCGGCAGGGTGTCGGTGTTGTACCGCTTCACCAGCGTCTGGAGCAGCTGGATCTGTGTCGCGGTGGGGGCGCTGGAGGACCGCTTGTCGCCCAGCAGCAGAATGACGGGGGCGACAATGCGACCAAGGCGGGACTCGATGGGGTGTGGCTCGACCGCGGCTTGCATGGCGCCGAGTGTGCGCAGCAGTCCCCGGAGATCGGCTTCAATCGGGGCCACGTACTGCGCGGCCACGTCCTCGGTGAGCCAGCGCGCATCGGCACTCTGCTCCCGGAGGGCGCTGAGGAATCGACGTTTGGCCACGCGTCGCCCGATCGGGTTGTCCAGCAGCGCCGAGAGGGCGAGCGCGGTGCGCACCCCTGACGTCCCCTGCTGGTTAATCGGTCCTCCCGCCAGCGAGACGACGCCACGAACGCGCCCGGTATCGGTGGCCGCGAGATGGAAGGCGATGGTTGCACTGGTGCCTTGCGCGGCCACAATCACCGGAACACCCGTTGGCAACTCCAGGTCGAGCACCCGGCCAATCCGTGCGGCCTGTGCACTGAGGGTATAGTCGGCGCCTTTGGGGCGGGCCGAGGCGCCCATACCGAGCGGATCAACGATGAGCGGTTCGATGCCGCGGGCCTGCAGCTCGCGGACCACGTTGCGCATGGAGAACACCGACCCCACGGGACCGGGGAGGAGCAGCACGGCGATGCGGTCACGGGCGGTGGAGGCCGCGCCACCACTCACGCTCAGCGTTTCCGCAGGGGCAACCACCACCCGCCGCGCTCCCGGTGCACCGTAAAACGGCGCGGCGGCTATGCCGGAGGCGTTGGGGGCGGACTGGTGCCCGGGGAGCAGCAACCCGAGAGCCAGCAGCCACGCACGGTGCGGTGAGGTGATGCGGTGCAGCAGAGGGGTGCCGATGGACGTTCAGGTGGGGAGGCCAGCGGTACCCTTCCAATCCGCTGGTGGACTGTGTGCCGGTCCGCTTGATTATATTACGATGTTGGGCCCCTGTGGCCTCGCTTGGAATACTGCTCACGGGGTAGTGCTATGACCACCGAACTTTCCACGATACTGGCCTCTATCGCTGCCGTCGCCGTTGCGGTCGCGCTGATCGGGCTGTGGTGGATCAATCGGGTGCCGCGGATCCGTCGTGATGCGCCGGAGGAGCTCCCGCTATTCGGCGACTTCGGCACCACGGTGAGCAACATGAAAACCGAGCCGAGATCGTTTCCGGCGATTTCGGCCGACCCCTCCGCTGGTCGGCGGGCTCCGCTCCGCGACGTCTCCACCACGGTGAGGCCGCTGTCGGTCACGGCCAACGTGCCCGCGCATGCCGCCCCGATCGTTCGGCTTACACCAACCTCGTCGATCTCCGTGGACGCTCCCGTCCTCAGTGATACCGGCGTTCCGGGGGTTATGGTTGAGGGGCAGACGGTGCGCTTCAGCGTGGCCGACGAGGGGACTCTGCCCCCGCTGCCGGGGCGGCTCGACATTGATGATGGCCCTGACGCGGGCCGCCAGATTCGCTTCGTGCGGGTGCCGGGGCTGGACGGCACCGATGTCACCTTCGGCCGGACGGGCGGTCCGCTGTACCGCCATGTGCAATTCCGCGACAAAACCATCAGTCGCCAGCACGCCGTGATGCAGTTTCGCGAGGGGCGTTGGACGCTGCGCAATCTTTCCCGCACCAACCCCGTGGTGCTCAATCACGCCCTCCTCGATACGCTCGACGTTCCCAGTCTGCAGGATGGCGATCGCATCGAGATGGGCGAGGTGACGTTCACCTTCCGGAGTCACTGAGCCCGTCCCGAGCGCAGTGGATGGGCGCTCGGTGGGGAGGTGCCGGCAGGTTAACGGGACTTGAAGGCGCCGATGGCGTTCCGGGTGAATTCGGAGAGCACCAGGGTGCCACTCATGGCCGCGCGCTCGGCCAACAGCTGGTCCCACGACTCGGTGCCGGCCCAGAACACCCGCTTCAGCATCGCCATGGCCTCCGGATTGGACGAAGCGAGTGTGCCCGCCAACGCGTCAACGGCGTGATCCATGGCCGCGACCTCGTCAAAGAGTTTCGCGTAGAGCCCGTGCCGTTCACCCCACGCGGCGTCGCGCCAATCCGCATCAACGGCCATGGCGCCGAACGCGGCCAATCCGATTTTCTTTTCGATAACCGGCCCCACCACGAATGGGCCGATCCCGACGGCGAGCTCACTGAGCTTGGCCGACGCGGTGGTGACCGCCATGCTGAAGTCCGAGGCGGCAATGAGACCCACGGCCCCTCCCGCGGCTTTGCCATGCACCCGGCTGATCACAAATTTGGGCGCCCGGATCATGGCCAGGATGACACGGGCGAACCCACTGAAGAACTCCTGGCCCTGTTCCGCGTTGTTGATGGCCGTGAGCTCATCAAATGACGCGCCGGCACAGAAGGGTCCGGTGCCGCCGCTTTGCAACACGATGACGCGCGCAGCGGGATCGGCACCGACCGCCGTGACGGCCGCGGCCAGATCGCGCAGTACCGCGCTTGGCAACGCATTGCTTTTGGGGTGAAAAAACTCGATACGGCCGATGCCGTTGGAAACATCGCTCCGAACGTAGCCGTTGGGAGCGCTGGAGGAGGAAGCAGCGTCTTTCGTCATCTGCGGAAAATAGCGAGACGCTCCAATTGTCGAACCCCGTTTCCGCCCGGTACATTCCCTGTATGGACCAGAACCCGACCATCCCGCAGGAAGATCCGGCGCTCCTCGCCGCCTTCGAAGCGCGCATCGCTGCCGGCGAAAGCATTGAGCCGAAGGATTGGATGCCGGAGCGCTATCGCAAGCAGCTCACGCGCATGATGTCACAGCACGCGCATTCCGAAATCGTGGGCATGTTGCCGGAAGGCAACTGGATTACACGGGCTCCCTCGCTCCGTCGGAAGATGTCGCTGATTGCCAAGGTGCAGGACGAGGCCGGCCATGGGTTGTACATCTACTGCGGCACCGAAACGCTGGGCGTCGACCGCCACGAGCTCGTACAACAACTGCTCGACGGGCGTGCCAAGTATTCCAGCATTTTCAACTATCCCACGCTGTCGTGGGCCGATATGGGCGTGATCGGTTGGCTGGTGGATGGCGCCGCCATTGTGAATCAGACCGTGCTGGCGAAGGCCTCCTATGGGCCGTACGCGCGGGCCATGGTGCGCATCTGCAAGGAAGAGAACTTCCACAAGCGTCAGGGCTACGAGATCTGCTCGGTGCTCGCCAACGGCACGCCGGAACAGAAGGCGATGGTGCAGGAGGCGTTCAATCGCTTCTGGTGGCCGTCGCTCATGATGTTTGGACCCAGCGATACCGACTCCCCCAACAGCGCCGAGCTGCTCAAGTGGCGCGTGAAGCGGAAAACCAATGATGAATTGCGTCAGCGCTTCGTGAATCTCACGGTGCCGCAGGCCATCGCCATTGGCATTACCGTGCCGGATCCCGATTTGCACCTTGATGCGGCCACCGGGAATTGGGAGTTCGGCGAGATCGACTGGAGCGAGTTCTTCGACGTGCTGAAGGGCAACGGTCCGTGCAATCGCGAGCGCCTTGAAGCGCGTCGCAAGGCACACGATGATGGGGCTTGGGTACGGGCGGCAGCATCGGCGTACGCCGAGAAGCAGCAGGCGCGTGCCTCCACGGCTGCGGCCTGATTCGGGAATTCTCAGCTATGGCAGATACGCAGTGGCCGTTGTGGGAAGTGTTCACGCAGCCCAACAAAGGTGAACCGTTCGAACACGCCGGCAGCGTGCATGCGCCCGACGGCGAGCTTGCGCTGCAAAACGCCCGCGACGTGTATGCGCGTCGCGGTGAAGCGGTGAATCTGTGGGTGGTGCCGACGGCCGCGATCGTGGCCTCGGCCCCGTCGGATGCCGGCCCGTTTTTCGAGCCCGGCAACGACAAGCCGTACCGGCATCCGCAGTTCTATATCGCGCCGCGCGGCGTGCGCATCTTCTGAGTCGCTGATGACCGAACCGTCGTTCCAGGTGGCCGCCCCGCGCAGTACGCCGGTCGCCAATCCGCTGTTCGAGTACCTGCTGCGCCTCGGCGACGATCGCCTGGTGCTCGGGCATCGGCTGTCGGAGTGGTGCGGCCACGGGCCGATCCTCGAAGAGGACATCGCGCTGTCCAATATCGCGCTCGACCTGATCGGTCACGCCACCTCGCTGTTGGCGCTCGCCGGCGAGGTTGAGGGGCAGGGACGCGATGCCGACCGGCTCGCGTACTTCCGCGATGCCGTGGCGTATCGCAACGCGCTGCTGGTGGAAATCCCCAACGGGGATTTCGCCGTGACCATGGTACGGCAGTTCCTCTTCGACGCGTACAGCGTGTTGCTGTGGGACGCCCTGTCGCGCTGCGAACACGAAGGGTTGGCCGCGATCGCGACCAAGTCGCTGAAGGAAGACAAGTACCACTTGCGCCACAGCAGTGAATGGGTGGTGCGATTGGGCGATGGCACTGAGGAGAGCCACGCGCGCGTCCAGAAGGCGCTCGACTCGCTGTGGCGTTACACCGGCGAACTGTTCGATCACGACGCGGTGGACGATGCCGTTGCTGCCGAAGCCTTCATCGCGATCGACCATGACGCACTGCATTCGTTGTGGCTCTCGATGGTGAAGGACGTGGTGCAGCGCGCCACGCTCACGCTGCCCACCGATCCGGCCATGCGCCGTGGTGGACGTCGCGGTTTTCACACCGAATCACTGGGACATATGCTGGCGACCATGCAGATCGTGGCGCGCTCGCATCCTGGCGCCTCCTGGTAGGCTGCCCCACATGCTGAGTCCAGATGAGGTGTACGGGGTCCTCAACACGGTGATGGACCCCGAGGTCCCGGTCATCAGCGTGGTCGAGCTGGGTATCGTGCGTGACGTCGCCATCCAGAACGACGCGGTCACGATCACGATCACCCCGACGTACTCGGGGTGCCCCGCCATGCGCGAGATCGAAGCCGACATTCGCACCGCGCTGCTCGCACGCGGCGTACACGACGTGAACGTGAAGCTGGTGCTGTCACCGGCGTGGACCACCGATTGGATCGGCCCCGAGGCGCGCGAGAAGCTCCGCGCCTACGGCATCGCGCCGCCGGGGCGCGCCGAGCCGCAGGGGCTGATCACGCTCACCCGCGCCCGCATGGCCGTGCCATGTCCGTTCTGCGGCTCGAACGACACGCGCTTGCAAAGCGAGTTCGGCAGCACCGCGTGCAAGGCGATACACGTGTGTAATGCGTGTAGACAACCGTTCGACGAATTCAAAGCACTTTGATACTGCCAAAAGCTTAGGAGGCAGGACGGAGGCGGAAAGGGAGGAGGAAGCAGCAACCGCTTGCGCGGTACACCTGCATCCTCCTCCCTTTTTCTCTCCTTCCTGCCCCCTAGGCGGTCGGCAGTTTCAAACTGTCAGCACCAAGCCTTACTTCAGTTCACCAAACGGCAGGTGGCCGGCACGCTCAGCGGCTGAGCGACACGAGGTCGGCGCACCCTTCCCATCGAGCAGCTGCCAGATTTCCACGCGACGGTTCGGCGCCTGCGCGGCCTTGTTGGCCTTCGAGACACGCGGACGCGGCGGGCCCGGATCGGCATCGCCATTGGGCGCGATGATGCACTGTTCGCCGAAGCTGGACGACACGATGCGGTCCTTGATCGACGCAGCATCCTTGCCGGCCAACTTGATGAGCGTGGCCATCACGGCGGCGGCACGCGTCTTGGCGAGCTTGCTGTTGTAGGCTTCGTCACCGTACCAGTCGGTGTGTCCTTCCACCGAAATGCGGAGCGAGGGCATGCGCATCATAGCATCGAGTACCACCTTGAGCGTGTCCATGCCCGACTTCAGCACGATGGCCTTGTCGAAGTTGAACAGCGTTTCGTCGAGGGCGACGCGGGCCGCTTCAACGGCCTTGCACTCGACCGTGGCCGACTTCGACTGCGACGAGCCGTAGGCGGTCTTGGCGGCGGTGATGGTGGTGGATCCCGCCGCGTTGCAGGTCACGTTGCCGTTGCTGATCGAGGCGATCGACGCGTTGGCCGAGCTCCAGGTGACGGCGCCGAGATCGGCGTTGTCCGCGTCAACGGCCTTGGCGGCAAAGGCGAGCGTCTTGCCCACATCGGTGGATCCGCTGGTGGGCGACAGCGTGAGGTTCCACGCCGGCGGGGGCACGGTAACGGTCGACGAGGCCGAGCGCTCAATCTTCTTTACGATGCCTTTGCACGTAATGGTCGCAGTGCCGTACTTCACGGCCGTGACCTTCGCGCTGTTGTCGACGGTGGCGACCGACGCGTCGCTCGAGGAGCACGTCTGATTCATCACCTTCCGCATCTCGATCGGACGCGCCTTCATATCGGCAGCCGACAGCGCGAACTGACGGTTGCTGCCGCGAGCGATCGTGGCCGCGGCCGGATCCATCTTGAGCGACCAGTCGAACTGCTCAACGGTGGCGCAGCCGCCGCGAAGCGCGTACGTCACGCCGGCACGGAGGCCAAGGTTGCGCGAGGTGCCGGTTACGTCTTGCTCGTTCGGCGACGGATTGTCGTCGATGATACCGTCAATGCGGGCGCCCCAACGGCCGCTCGAGCACAACTTGAGGCCAAGCAACCCCGTCATGCCGTCCTCGTACTCATTGGCCGTGCTGCGTCCCGCGTACACCGAGTTCACGTACCCGGCGCCCAGCACCAGCGCGGCCTTCTTGGACGGAACGAACGGAATGGTGAGCGTGGCGAGACCACGGAACGGACGGTACGTGATGTCTTCGTTGGGCGCGCGGGTGGCCTTCGTGCTGCCCACCTGAATGTCGCCTTCAACGCCGAGCCACTTGTACACGGAAATCCCAGCCCGTGCGCCAATGCCAGCCGCGTTGTCGATGCGAATCTTCTCGTCCATCTTCGTGAACTGCCCAAAGGCACCGACCTCGATGCGTTCGCCGAGGCCTTGCGCCTTGGCCGTGGAGACCGCCGCCATCGCCGCCAGCAGCGTCATGCCGACCAATCGTTTTGACATAGAGTCCTTTTGCGTAAGTACGAATGAGCGGGCACGACCGTGCCCATGTGCCCGCCCGAGGTTCATCCTGAAACGGACAGGGGAAACGTAAGGCATTTTGGCACGGTGCGATACATCACCAACGGCCTCAACCCACCGGACACGGGTGTCTAGACGGCCAGTAACGACTCGATCGCGGCCTGGATCGACGCGACACCCGGCACCACGGCCTCAAGCAGCACGGGATGGTAGGGGACCGGGATGTCCATGGGGGCCAACCGACGGATTGGTGCGTCGAGCTGCCAGAACGCCTCCTCGGCCAGCACGCCGGCAATTTCGGCGCCGAATCCGGCCGTCATATTGTCCTCGTGGACAATGAGGCACCGGCCGGTTTTGCGGACCGAGGCCAACACCGACGATCGGTCCCAGGGCGAGAGCGTTCGCAGGTCCAGCACTTCCACGCGATCGCCGAAGGCCGCCGCGGCCTCGTCGCACCGATGGACCATGGCGCTCCAGGATACCACGGTGAGGTCTGAGCCCTCCCGCACCACGCGGGCCTGACCGAAGGGGAGGACGTAGTCGTCACCCGGGTAGCGTGCGCTGCCGTCGCCGGTCATGAGCAGCGACCGGTGTTCAAAGAAGATCGTTGGATTGGGACTGCGCATCGCGGAGCGTAGCAGCCCAACCGCGTCGGCCGCATTCGAGGGCATCGCCACCTGCCAGCCATACGCGTGCACAAACCGCACTTCATCGCTGAGGCTGTGCCACGGGTCTCCCACGTCCTTGCCGAACCCGCCCGGCATGCGCACCACGATCGGTGCCGCAAAGCGGTTGGCCGTGCGCCACCGCATGGTGCCGGTGTTGTTCAACTGCTCGGTTGCGGGGTCGGCGTATTTGCGAAACTGAATCTCGGCCACCGGCATGAGTCCGCTGATGGCCATGGCCACAGCGCGGCCGATAATGCCTTCTTCCGAGAGGCTGGTATCGAACACGCGGGTGTCGCCGAACTGTTTTTGCAGCCCCTCGGTCACCAGGTGAACGCCACCCTTGCGCCCCACATCCTCCCCGAATACCACCACCTTGGGGTTCACCGTGAGTTCGTGACGCAACGTGCGCCGGATCGCCTCCGCGTAGCGCAGGAGCTCCCCCTCGTCGTTGGCGAGCTCGGTGCTCGGGAGCGCCGCGCGTTCGGCGCGTGACAGCCCCCCCATCGCCTCGGCGACGTGCGGGGCGTCATCGGCCATCACGTGCTGCGCAATAGTGGCCGGATTCGGGATCCCGCGCGCCCGTGCTGCCTCAAGCCCCGCCGCCACATCGCGCGCTACCTCCGCTTCCAGTTCGGTCCAGTCCGCCTCGGTCATGAAGGCTGGAACCAAGTAGTCACGCAGCTTTGGTAAGGGATCACGTGCGTGATCGGCGGCAATCTCCGCCTCGGTCCGATAGCCCTTCTGGTTATCGGGGCCCGAGTGACTGTTCAAGCGCGGCACGGTGACCCGTACCAGCGCGGGGCCCTCGCCCCGGCGGACGTGCGCCACGGCCTCCTGCAGCAGACCAGCGGTTTCATGCGGATCGGTGCCGCTGCCGTTGCGGAGGAAGAGATTGGTAAACGACGCGAGGTTTCGCGCGATATCGCCCCCCGGGGTCTGCATATCGCCGCGCACGCTGATGCCGAGGTCGTTGTCCTCGATGAAGAAGAGCATCGGGAGCTTGAGCGTGGTCGCCATGGTGAGGGCGGCCCAGAAGCCGCTGGTTGCCACGGAGGCATCACCGCCCAAGGCCACGCCCATGCAGCCGGCGTAACTCGCATCGCCAAGGGTGTCGCGATGGTAGATGATGGACTGCGCCCAGCCCGCCGCCGGCGTGTACTGCGAGCCCACATCCCCCGACATGGGGAGCACGGTGCACCCCTCGGGATTGGGCAGGTTACACACCACGCCGATGTCGCGGCCGTCGCTGAACCCTCCGGCACGCCCCAGGGGACTGCCGAAGGCATCGGGGATGGACAGACCCACCGAGAGCAGGAATGGCCGCGACCGGTAGTAGGCCCCGGCGCCGTCGTGCCGGCCGGTCACCAGCGATCCGAGCATGATCTGCGCCATTTCATGACCGCGCGCCGAAAACTGGTACAGCACGAGATGCTCGCGCGGTACGGAATTGCGTAGACGGTTGGTGGACTCCTCGACGTCGTCGAGGGCGCGCGAGACCAGCGTGAGATAGGCAATCCGCCGCCAGTCAAACCCCGGATGAGGGGTGGGCCGTGAGGTGGCCGCGGCGGCGGGGGCCGAACGGGGAGCAGGCTTCGTGGGCAGTGCAGGCATAGCGTACTAATCTGCCCGAGGGGCCGCGCGAGTGGGAGCGGAGTGCCGCGAATTCACCGAGGGGCTGCCGGCGAGGCACGGGGGCGGTGGGCTGCGGATGGATGCGCGCGCCACGCGCCACGGGTCCAAGCGATGAGCGCACTCACTATCTTCCATGCATGTCCTCTCCCACTCCCTCTCTTCTCCTCGATCAGCGCGACGGGGTTCTCACGCTCACGCTGAACCGTCCCGATGTATTGAACAGCTTCAATCGCGAGATGGCGTTCGCCGTCCAGGCGGCGCTTCGCGACGCGGCACTCGATCCTGCGGTGCGTGCCCTTGTGCTGACCGGGGCGGGCCGTGGGTTCTGTGCGGGCCAGGACTTGGCCGAGGCCTTGCCGAAGGGCGACGGCCCGTTGCCCGATATCGGCGCCATCGTGCACGAGTGCTATAACCCGATCATCCGCGCTATCCGGACCATTGAGAAGCCGGTCCTCTGCGCGGTGAACGGGATTGCGGCCGGTGCCGGCGCAAATCTCGCCTTCGCGTGCGACCTCACCATTGCCGCCGACGACTGCAGCTTTGTGGAAAGCTTTGCCAAGCTCGGGCTGATTCCAGACACCAGCGGCACCTTTTTTGTCCCGCGCCTCGTGGGGACGCAGCGCGCCACCGGCATGTTCTTTCTGGCGGAGAAAATTCCCGCGGTGAAGGCAAAAGAGTGGGGGCTGATCTGGGATGTGGCGCCCAAGGCGGAGCTTCTCCATACCGTGCACGCCATGGCCGCCTCGCTTGCCACGCAAGCCACGCGTGGTTTCGGGCTGACCAAGCGCGCGATGCACGCGAGTTTTGCCAACTCGCTGGACGCACAACTTGATGTGGAGGCGCAGGCCATGCATGAAGCGGGACGGACGGCCGACTACGAGGAAGGGGTGCGGGCCTTTCTCGAGAAGCGCCCCCCTGTGTATCGCGGCGCATGAGTTCCGAAATAGGGGTGGTTGGCGTCGTTGGCGCCGG
Organism: Gemmatimonadota bacterium; assembly: GCA_947463135.1. Lineage (GTDB taxonomy): Bacteria > Gemmatimonadota > Gemmatimonadetes > Gemmatimonadales > Gemmatimonadaceae > Gemmatimonas. The sequence goes on along the minus strand of CANHTA010000017.1, from coordinate 13,333 downwards.
CGCGATGGGTGCCGGCATTGCCCAGGTGGCGGCGCTTCACGGCCACGCGGTGGTGCTAGCCGACGCGCTCCCGGCGTCGGTGCAGCGGGCCCGGCTGGGGCATCAGGCCGCGATGGCGCGCGATGTGGAGAAAGGGCGACGTACGAGTGAGCAGGCGGATGCCGTGCTGGCGCGGATCAGCTACGTGGAAGGGGTGGCCCCGGACCAGTTGGCGGCGTTCGCCCCCTGTGGCATGGTGATTGAGGCCATCATCGAGCAGCTCGCGGCCAAGCAACAGCTGCTCCGTGCGCTTGAGGGCATCGTGCCGTCCACCACGATCCTCGCGTCGAACACGTCATCGTTATCCATCGCCGCCTTAGCCGGAGCCTGTGCACGCTCGGAGCGGGTGGTGGGCGTGCACTTCTTCAATCCCGCACCGGTGATGCCGCTGGTGGAGATTATCCCCGCCATCAGCACGTCAGCGGATGTGATCGCATCGGCGCGGGCGTTGGTGACGGCGTGGGGGAAGACCACCGTGCTGGCGGCCGATACGCCGGGATTTTTGGTGAACCGCGTGGCGCGTTCTTTCTATGGCGAATCGCTGCGCATCCGGGAAGAAGGGATGGCCGATTGTGCCACCATCGATTGGGCGCTGCGGACGATCGGTGGGTTCCGCATGGGACCGTTCGAACTCATGGACTTTATCGGGCTCGATGTGAACTTCGCCGTGACCCGATCGGTTTTTGAAGGGATGTTTTTTGATCCGCGCTACCGCCCGTCGCATGCGCAGCAGCGTCTCGTGGAAGCCGGCTGGCTGGGACGGAAAACACAGCGTGGCTTTTATGACTACCGCGAGGGTGCGGTGGCGCCGCTGCCGGTGCATGATCAGGTACTTGGTGAGCGGATCGTGGGTCGTGTGCTGGCAATGCTCGTAAACGAAGCGGTGGATGCGGTGCATCTGCAGCTGGCGTCGGTGGAGGATATCGAACTGGCCATGACCACCGGCGTGAATTATCCGCGCGGGCTCCTGCAGTGGGGCGATGACCTCGGCGCTGCGTCCGTGCTGGCGCAGTTGGAGGCGCTGCAGATGGAGAGCGGCGACGATCGGTATCGCCCGAGCGTTCGCCTGAGGCGGGCGTTGCAGGCGGGGGCATCACTGCGTGATCCGCGGCGCTACCCGTGAGCACCGCTGACCCCACGCTGTCTGCCGCGGAGGCGCCGGCGTCGGCCATCGACGTGGTGCAGGCGCTGATGTTGCGCGACCGTTTTTCGCAGTGGCTTGGCCTGGAGGTGGTTGAGGCCGCGGTGGGCCGGTGCGTGCTGCGCATGACCGTTCGCGACGACATGGTGAACGGCTTCGGGACGTCGCACGGCGGCATTCTGTTCTCGCTGGCCGACAGCGCCTTTGCCTTTGCAACCAACGCCGGCGGAGTGCTCAGTGTCGCCATCGACTGTATGGTCAGCTTTCCGGTGGCGGTGCGCCCCGGTGACATCCTCACCGCCACCGCGATTGAGCAAAGCACCACTAAGCGTCTCGCGTTTTGCGAGGTCACGGTGCGCAATCACGACGATGTGATCGCGGGGCATTTTCGCGGTACGGTGTATCGCACGGCCATTCCTCATCAGCTGTAACCCGGACATCATGAACGACGCCTACATTGTGGATGGAGTGCGCACACCAATCGGGAACCTTGGTGGTGCGCTGAGTCAGGTGCGGGCCGATGATCTGGCGGCGCACGCGATTGCCTCCCTGCTCACGCGCCTGAGTGCCACCGCCCCCCAGGTTGACCCGGCACAGATCGCGGATGTCATTCTCGGCTGTGCCAATCAGGCCGGGGAGGACAATCGGAACGTGGCGCGCATGGCGGCGCTGTTGGCCGGATTACCAGCCACGGTGCCCGGTGAAACGGTGAATCGCCTCTGTGCATCAGGCCTCAACGCCGTGGCCAGCGCCGCACGCGCCATTAAAGCGGGTGACGGTGACATGTACATCGCCGGCGGCGTTGAGAGCATGACGCGTGCCCCGTTCGTGCTGTCGAAAGGCGCCACACCGTTTGCGCGTGATGTGCAGCTCTTCGACACCAGCCTCGGCTGGCGCTTCGTGAATCCGAAGATGAAGCAGCGGTATGGCACCGACTCGATGGGCGAGACCGCTGAGAACGTGGCGGCGCAGTACGGCGTGACACGACAGGATCAGGATGCGTTCGCGCTGCGCTCGCAGCACAAGGCCGCCGCGGCGCAGCGCGAAGGCCGGTTGGCCGAGGAAATTGTGCCGGTGTCCATCCCGCAGCGAAAGGGAGACGCCGTGGTGGTGTCACAGGATGAATTCCTGCGGCCCGACACCACCCTGCACACGCTGGCCACGCTGAAGCCGGCGTTCCGTCACGACGGGCAGGGCTCCGTGACGGCCGGTAACGCCAGTGGCCTGAACGATGCGGCGGCCGCCCTGCTGATCGCATCGGGACGCGCGGCGGCGCACCATGGACTGACGCCGCTCGCGCGCATCGTGGCGAGTGCGGCGGCCGGCGTAGAGCCGCGCATCATGGGGATGGGGCCCGTGCCGGCCACGCGATTGGCGCTCTCGCGCGCCGGGCTGACGCTGGATCAGATGGACGTCATTGAGCTGAACGAAGCCTTTGCTGCGCAAGGACTGGCGTGTTTGCGCGAGCTTGGCGTGGCGGATGATGATGCGCGTGTAAACCCCAACGGTGGGGCGATCGCTCTCGGACACCCCTTAGGGATGAGCGGCGCCCGATTGGCGCTGACCGCAACGCGCGAGCTGCATCGTCGCCATGGCCGCTACGCGCTCTGCACCATGTGTATCGGCGTCGGGCAGGGCTTCGCCATGATTATTGAGCGGGTGTAACGGCCGTGATCTATGCGTTTGACGGATTTATTCCGGTGGTGCATGCGTCGGCGTTTGTGCATCCTCAGGCGTCGGTCACGGGTAACGTGATCATCGGACGCGATGTGTACGTGGGCCCCGGTGCGGCGATCCGCGGTGACTGGGGCGGCATTGTGATTGAGGATGGCTGCAACGTGCAGGAGAACTGCACGATTCATATGTTTCCCGGGGTGGTGGTGCGCTTGGAAGCGAGCGCGCACATAGGCCATGGGGCCATTGTGCATGGGGCGCACATTGGCGCGAATGCCCTGATCGGCATGAACGCCGTGATCATGGATAACGCCGTGATCGGCGCCGGCTGTGTGGTTGGCGCCCTCTGCTTCGTTCCAACGGGGATGGAGATTCCCCCGCGGAAAGTGGTGGTGGGGAACCCCGCGAAAATCGTGAAGGACGTGACCGACGATATGCTCGACTGGAAGTCGTCCGGCACCCAGTTGTATCAACAGTTGCCGGCGGCCATGCGTGCGAGTTGGCATGCCGTGGAACCGCTGCGCGACGTGCCCACTGATCGCCCGACGCAGTCCAGCGTGCTGAAGAACTGGAAAGACACCCGAGAGGGAGGAACCCCCTGATGTATCTCCTGAAGAACTATGTGATGGGCCAGTGGGTGGAAGGCATTGGCCGGAAGTCTGATCTTTTTGATGCGGTTACCGGCGAGAAGATCGGTGAGTCGGGAAGCGACGGTCTCGATTTTCAGGCGATGATGCACTTTGCGCGTACGGTGGGTGGCCCGAAGTTGCGGGCGCTCACCTTTCATCAGCGCGCGGCCATGCTCAAGGCGATCGCGAAGGTGCTGATGGAGCGGAAGGATGCGTTCTATACGCTGTCCTACCTCACGGGTGCCACCAAGACCGATAGTTGGGTCGATATTGATGGCGGCATCGGAACATTCTTTGCGTACTCCAGTCGCGGTCGCCGCGAGTTTCCGAACGAGTGCTTTCATGTGGAAGGCCCAACCGAGTCCCTTTCGAAAAACGGGACGTTTGTGGGGCGCCATATCCTGGTGCCCATCGAAGGGGTGGCGGTTCACATCAACGCGTTCAACTTCCCGGTGTGGGGCATGCTGGAAAAGCTGGCGCCCGCCCTGCTTGCCGGGGTGCCGTGCATTGTGAAGCCGGCCACGGCGGGCAGTCATCTCGCTGAAGCGGTGTTCCGTACTATTGTGGACACCGGCATTCTCCCGCACGGTGCGATTCAGCTGGTGTGTGGCAGCGCCGGGGATATGCTCGAGCATCTTGGCGAGCAGGACGTGGTGGCCTTCACTGGATCGGCTGCCACCGGACAGAAGCTCAAGAGCGGCGCCGCGGTGGTCCGGCATTCCGTGCGCTTCAACATGGAAGCCGACTCGCTCAATTGCTCCATTCTCGGCCCTGATGCCGTGCCCGGCACTGAAGAGTTTGATCTCTTCATCAAGGAAGTGACGCGTGAAATGACCACGAAGGCGGGCCAGAAGTGTACCGCCATTCGGCGCTCAATCGTTCCCGCGGGACTGGAAGACGACGTCATCAAGGCATTGTCGAAGCGGCTGGCCTCCACCACGATCGGTGCCCCCACGGCTGATGGGGTCCGCATGGGACCCTTGGCCAGTCGTGCGCAAGTAAACGCGGTTCGATCGGCGGCGGAGTTGATCCGTCACGGTGCGGAGTTGGTATTCGGCGGTGGTGATTTCAACGTGGTTGGGGCAGATCGCGACAAGGGGGCGTTTTTCTCCCCCATGCTGATGGTGTGCGATCAACCCCTGACGCGTCTGGAAGCCCACGATATCGAAGCGTTTGGCCCCGTGAATACGGTGATGCCCTATCACTCGCTGGACGACGCGGTGCAGTTAGCGCGCATGGGGAAAGGCTCCCTGGTGGGTTCGCTGGTGACGGCGGATCCGTCGGTGGCGCGCGCGGTCATTCTGGGAACGGCGGCGTTTCACGGGCGCATGCTTATTCTCGACCGCACCAGCGCAAAGGAGAGTACCGGTCACGGGTCGCCGCTGCCGCAGTTGGTGCACGGCGGTCCGGGTCGCGCCGGCGGCGGCGAGGAGATGGGCGGGGCACGCGGTGTTACGCATTACATGCAACGCGTAGCGCTGCAGGGGAGCCCCAGTATGATCACGGCGATTACGCGCGAGTGGACCAAGGGTGCCGCTGAACACACGGATACCGTCCATCCGTTCCGCAAGACGTTCGATGAACTGGACATCGGCGACACGCTCATCACCCGGTCGCGTACGATTACGTTGGCCGATATCGAAGCGTTTGCCGATCTCAGTGGGGACACCTTCTATGCGCACATGAATGACGACGACGCGCGCAGCCATGGGGTGTTTGAGGGGCGTGTGGCGCATGGCTACTTCATTGTGTCGGCGGCCGCCGGTTTGTTTGTGGAGCCAACATTGGGCCCGGTGCTCGCCAACTATGGCATGGAGAAGCTGCGCTTTACCAAGCCGGTTTATCCGGGTGACACCATCCACGTGCGTCTCACCGTGAAGCAAAAAACGGCGAAGGACACCCCCGAAGGGACCACCCCACAGGGGGTGGTGGAGTGGGATGTCGAGGTGATGAATCAGGACAACGACGCGGTGGCGGTGTATTCGATTTTGACGCTGGTGCGCCGGAGTGAGCCGGCGCACGTTGGCTAGTTCAACCGGTACGGCGCGCAAGTTGGATCGGTCCATCATCGATGGGCCGATCGGCCCGGCGATGTGGCGCATGGCGTGGCCGAGCATGCTGCAGAACATGATCGGTGGACTGCAGGGGATGATCGATCACGCCATGGTGGGACATTTCGTGGGGTACGCCGGCAACGCGGCTATTGGTGTGGGGCTGCAGATTTTTTTGGTGGTGATGGTGTTTCTGGCGTCGCTCTTTAGTGGGATGGGTGTCCTGATTGCGCGGTGCGCCGGCGCAGGCGATGAGGCGGGGGTTAATCGGGCGGCGTCGCAGGCCTTTCTGCTGGCCGTGGTAATGTCGGTGGGGATCCTGGCGCCCATCGGCTATTTCGCGGCGCCGTGGTTGCTCAGCCTGGTGAATGCCACGCCAGCCGTGGTGCAGGAGTCGCTGCCGTTTTTGCGCATCATGTTTGTGTTCGGGTTTGGGATGATGCTGTTTTTCATGCTGGGTGGCGCGTTACGCTCGGCTGGGGATTCGCGCACGCCGCTCATGCTAGGACTCGCGGTAACCATCGGCAACATTGTGTTTAATGTCCTGTTCATTCGTGGCGTTGGTCCTGTACCGGCGTTCGGGACGCGCGGGGCCGCGATGGGAACGGTGCTCTCCAGTGGATTGGTGGGGGCCTACGCCATCTGGCAGCTATTCCGTGGGACGTGGGTGATTGACTTCCGGCACGTGAGCTGGAAGCCGGACTGGGAAGTGATTCGGGCGCTGTTCCGGTTTGGCTTGCCCACGGGCTTGCAGGGCATTGCCATGAACATTGCCGGTGTGCTGCTGCTGCGCTTTATCGGCTCCACGCAAATGAGTGCTGAGGCGCAGGCATCCTTTGCGGTGGGGTATACACAGCTCTTTTCACTGGTCACGTGGACCTCAGTGGGGCTCATGGGCGCCGCGGCGGCGATTGCCGGTCAGAATCTTGGGGCGGGTAAGCCGGAGCGGAGCCGGCAGGCCGTGCGGTTGGCGGCGCGTCTGGGTGTGGTCATCGCGCTGGTAGTTGGTACGGCGTTTCTCACCGTGCCGCACGCGTTACTTGGCCTGTTCGGCCTGTCGCAACCCGATACCGTCCGGATTGGGACCGAGTTGTTGGCGTATCTGAGCGTGTCGGGGGTGTTCATCACCGTGGCGCTCACCTTTACCGGTGGATTGCAGGGCACCGGCGATACACGCAGCCCGCTGTTTATTACGCTGGTCTCCCAGTTCGCGGTGCCCATTGGCTGGCTCACGGTGGTCCAGTCGATGCGACCACTCGTGCCCAACGATATCTGGCTGGTCATCGTATTGGGGCACGCGCTCCGGTGTGCGCTGAGCGTGTGGCGTTTTGAGCAAGGCAAGTGGGCGTCCATTTCCGTGGTGCGCCCGTAACTGCGGTACGCCCTTCCTATTTGACTGATTCCATGGCTGCGCTCCGCTTGCACCGTGCCCTGATGGCACTTTCTCTGTTGGCCGGTGCGGTCGCCGGTCCGGCGGCGGCACAGACCGCCACGGTCCCCGAACCCACCGATGCGACGCGACGGCATCTGGTGGCGCGTCGGGCGCGAGGTCGCATCACGGTGGATGGTCGCCTGAACGAGGCAGACTGGATCAGCGCGCCGGTGGCCGGGGATTTCGCGCAGGCCCGGCCCAACTTCATCCCCACCACGCGGTATCCCACCGAGGTCCGTGTGCTCTTTGACGACGACAACCTGTATATCGCTGCGCTCAATCGCGACAGCGCGGGGATGTCGTCGCTTCGGATGCCCGACTTACGCCGCGACTTTGAACCACCGGAGAATGATGTGTTCGGTGTGACGATCGGCCCGTTGGGTGATCGGCGCACGGTGCTGCAGTTCAGTACGACGCCGTTGGGATCGCAGGCCGATGTGCAAGCGTTTGATGGCGGCGACGCTTTCAACTTCAATTGGGACGCCCTTTGGCGTGTGCGGACCACCCGCGCCGACAGTGGGTGGATCGCGGAGTTTTCGATTCCGTGGCGTTCGCTCCGGTATGCGCCCGGGTTGTCGTCGTGGGACATCAACTTTGTCCGCAACACCAGACGGGTGGCCCAGTGGAGCGCGTGGATGCCGTATCCGCGGCAATTGTCTTCGTGGCGCATTACCTACGGCGGTGTGTTGGATTCGATCCAACCGCCGCCCCCCCGCACCAACCTCCGTGTGCGTCCGTATCTGCTGGGCCAGCAGGTGACCGATCGGGCATCGGGCGCCTTCAACGGCACGGTTGGTGATGTCGGCGGGGAAGTGATTTGGGCGCCCACCGCCAACAGTTTGTTGGAGGCCACGCTGAACACCGATTTCGCGCAGGCCGATGTTGATCGGCAGGTGGTGAATCTCACCCGTTTCAGTGTGTTCCTACCGGAGCGCCGGCAGTTCTTTCTGGAGAACGCCGACTTGCTCAACGCTGGTGGATTAGGAGCGGGGACCGTCGGTGGCATCGGCGGCGTCTCAGGGCGCTACTTCGTCCAGCCATTTTTTACCCGTCGCATTGGCCTGAGTGACGATGGCATGCCTCAACCCATCGACGCCGGCGCGCGCTATGCGTTCCGGTCGGGACGCACCACCGCCGGTGCCCTCGCGATGCGGCAGGCGGCGCTGGGCACGCAGGGCGCCTCAACCTTTGGCGTGGTGCGCGGCAGCCAGTTCTTCGGACGTGCCACGCGTCTTGGCAGCACCGTCGCGGTGCGTGATGGTGACGTCACCGCTCCCAATGGTGATGTCACAGGTCGCCGCAATGTCATGGTGGCCGTAGACGCCTTAGCACGGCTGGGCGAACTCACCCAGTTTACGGGGATGGTTTCGGCCTCCCATGAAAACGGTCGCACGGGGCTTGCCGCCACCTATGGCATGACGCGCAACACGGTGACGTCGCTGGTGGGCGTGTTGGGCGCGGTGGTCACGAACGACTACAATCCGCAGATGGGATTTGTCTCACGGCCCAACGTGGTGATGACCAATCCGTTTGTCACCTGGACGTTGCAGCCGCGGCGGCTCCCCGCCTCGGTGGTGTGGCTACGCCATGGGCCCAACGCCATTGCCTTCCACGATCCACGGTCCGGGGCGCTTCAGGAAGCCAACGTCACGTATACCGGTGAAGTGCTGTTTCGTACCGGTGCCACGATTACGCCAACGGTGGAGTACAACCGGCAGCATCCCGTGGCTCCGGTCACGCTCTTTCCCGCGGTGCAGATCGCACCGGGTTCGTACGACTACGTGCGCAGTGGACTCACCTTCCGGAGTGATCAGAGCGCGAAACTCGCCACCACCGTCACCGCGACGTCGGGGGCGTTTTTCGATGGACACCTGGACCGCGCCGAGCTCACGGCGCGGTGGTCGCCGAGTCCGTATCTGTCCGTGCGTGGTGCGTACGAAGTCAATCGGTTGCGGTCTCTTGGCGTACGCGACTCCAGCTTCGTCACCCATCTGGCCGGCCCGGAGCTCCGCGTATTCCTCAACCCACGCGTGCAGTGGAGCGCGTTCTACCAGTACAACACGGCGGCCGCCCGTGCCACGCTCAATGCGCGGTTCAGCTGGGAATTCCTGCCGCTGTCGTACCTGTATGTGGTGTACAACGACCGTCAGGCGGTGCAAGCCGGGCGCTCGCCCATGGCCCGTTCGCTCATTGTGAAGCTGTCGTGGCTGGGGCAGTTGTAACCCGGTCGCTGTTACGCACGGGGCCGGCTGCGTGCACGGGCGAGGCCGCGGGACGGGCTACTTTCTTTTTGGGGCGCGCCCGTTTGCGGTCCAGATCACGATAACCCCGCACCCTGCGTTGGTGCCGGCGAACTCGCCGGGCACATCACTCGCGCCGGTGTAGACCTCGATGGCTTGAATGTCGCGCACGGGCACCAGGGGACCGAACATGTTGTCCACGCGCTCGTCCACGATGTACTCGGGGGAGCAGCCCAGAGGAGCGCGCGCCATCTGTACCAGGCAGCTGGACCCGGCGCAGGAAAAGCGGACCCCGCGCAGCGGGCGCATGGCGTCCTGGAGCGTGCCGAATTGTCCCTCCTCCAGCTGCTCGCGCGTGAGGTATTGTCCTCGTCCGGTGGCACGTCGCCGCTCGAAATCGTCGAAGCGGCGACCTGCCGACATGGGGGCGGTGACGGGCACCGCGGGGAGCATCTGCGCCTTGGCGCTGTCTTCCGCGGACAGCACCCGGCCAATGGGATCGAGCTCGAGGTCGCGTTCCATGACCTCGCGCTTGGCGAACGCCAGCGTGAGCGTCCCTCTGGTGTAGCCTGAGGCACTCACCAGAAAGCGGTGGATGCCGGCGGTGAGGCCATCAATGCGGTACCGCCCGGCGGAGTCGGTGCGCGCGCTGGCCCCGGCGGTGGTCGCGGCAATCGTGGCGCCAACCAGGGGGGTGCCGGACACCGCGTCCAAAATGCGGCCCCTGAGGGTCGCGCTCAGCGCATCCCGCTGGGCCAGGAGTGGCGTAGCGAAGAGGGCCGACGCCACCGCGGTGGTGACACAGCGGGAAAGAAGCGTGCTCAACCGTAGGCGCGTGGGCATGGCAGCGGGGCGTAGTCCGGCAGAAAGGATCAACGTGGGACGACGGAAACTGTGTTCATACCCCGGATCCCCGAAAAAGGTCGACAAACGGTGACCAAAATGTGACCTTTGTCATTATAGTACAGCCACGGTTCCAAGTGGGTTGAAACCGCGACCAGCCGCATACCACAGGGACGAACTCCCAAGGCCAGGAGCACGCATGCCTCACCTCATGCGGCGGCTTTACGCCGCCGCCGCCTCGTTGATCTTCTTACTGCCTTCCGACGCTGCACAGGCGCAGCAGACGATGACCATCACCGGTCGCGTGACGTCCAACGGTCAGCCGTTGGGTGGCACGCAGGTGGGCATTGCCGAACTGTCCGCTGGTGCCGTTACCGACCAGCAGGGGCGGTATTCGTTCACGGTGGATCCCTCGCGGGCCAGCCGGCCGGTGACCCTGTTGGCGCGCTCCATCGGGTATCGGCCAATCCGCCGGTCCCTGACGCTTGCGGCTGGCCGCAGCGAGCAGAATTTCGAACTCGAGAAGGACGTGCTGAATCTCGAGGCGGTGGTGACCACGGGCGTCTCGGAAGCCACCTCGCAGACGAAGACCACCTTTGCGGTGGCGGCGGTGGATAACGCGCAGATTAAGGAAGCGCCGGCGTCCTCCCCGCTGGGTGCGCTCAGCGGCCGCGTGGCCGGCGCCAGCGTGACGGCCGTCAATGGTGAGCCCGGTTCGGCCCCGCGGATTCGTCTCCGTGGTCCAACGTCCCTCACGGGGAGTCAGGATCCGCTCATCATCGTGGATGGCACGATCTCGCGCTTGTCGCTCGCCGACATCAACTCGGAAGACATCGAGCGCATTGAGGTGATCAAGGGCGCTGCAGCCAGCTCGCTATATGGGTCGGATGCCGCCAACGGCGTGGTGCAGATCTTCACCAAGCGTGGCGCCACCCTGGCGGCCGGTCAGACCAGCGTGACGGTGCGCAACGAGTACGGCAGCAACGACCTCCGCAAGACGGTGCCGAACAACTTCTCGCACCCGTACAAGGTTACCGCCTCTGGCGAATTCCTGCGTGATGCCAATGGCAACCGTATTCAGGAAGACGACAAGATCTCCGACAATTCGTACCCGAAGGTGTTCGACCAGCTCGGCGACGTGTTCCGTTCGGGGCAGTTCATGACCAACTACATCTCGGTCGGCCAGCGGAACGAGAAGTCGAACTTCAACGCGTCCTTTCAGAACATCAAGGATCAGGGCATTGCGAATCTGCTGAGCGGCTTCAACCGCCAGAACTTCCGTATGAACCTCGATCTCGAACTGCACCCCAAGCTCGACCTGCAGACCGGTGCGTTCTTCGGCCAGTCGAAGGCCGATGCCGCCGACGACAGCTCCGGCGACGCGTTCTTCGGTCTCCGCTTCCTGGAGCCCAACATCGACCTGCTGGAAAACAATCCGAACGGCACGCCGTACAAGGCGGCCATCCGGCAAACGCCGGCGTCGGGTAACGTCAGCAACCCGCTCTACAACTGGTCGAACATTCAGAACATGAACGACCGCAACCGCTTCACGGGCACGCTCAAGGTGCGCTACCGCCCGTTCCAGTGGTTGACGTACGAGGCCAACACCAACTTCGATCGCGGCTCGCGCGAGCTGCGGTCCTACCGTCCGCTGGGCTACATCGGTTCCACCGGCACGGTGAGCAAGGGCAGCATTTCCAGCGACATTGATCAGACGAAGGCGTACAACCTTGGGAGCACGCTCACGGCCACCAAAGCCATGTCGTGGTTTACCAACACCACCAAGCTGGCGTGGGTGTATGAAGACCAGCTGAACAGCGGCACGAGCGTCTTCGCCTCAGCGCTCACCGTGCCGCGCGTGACCGAGTTCTCGGCCGCCTCGCGCGATCCGGAAAGCCCGATCATCCCGGGGTCGTACACGCAGCCGATTCGCAACCAGAACCTGTTTGCGATTACCACGTTTGACATCAAGGACAAGATCATCGTGGACGGACTCATCCGTCGCGACCAGTCCTCGCTGTTCGGCGCCGATCAGCGCTCGCGCCTCTTCAAGCGCCTGTCCGGTGCCTATCGCGTCTCGGAAGACTTCACGCTCCCGGGTGTGGATGAGTTCAAGGTGCGCATGTCCTACGGCGAGGCGGGGCTCCGCCCGGTGTTTGATGCGCAGTACGAGCAGTTTGCCATTCAGGGCGGTAGCCCGGTGAAGATCACGCTTGGCAACCCGGACCTCCGTCCGGCGTTCTCGCGGGAAATCGAAGCCGGCCTCAACGTGAATTTCCTCAAGCGGTTCACCTTCGAGTACAGCTACTCCAGCAAGATCACCGACGACCAGATCCTCAACGTGCCGGTGTCCGCGGCCACGGGGTTCCAGTCGCAGTGGCTCAATGCCGGCTCGCTTGGCGGCAAGACGCATGAAATTCTGCTCGGTGCGGTGCTGGCCAGCAAGAAGGATTTCCTGTGGCGCGTGAACATCGCCGGCGACCGGACGCGTCAGGTCGTGCGGAGCCTCGATGTGCCGCCGTTCCTGGTGGGACCGGTGGCCAACACCACCATCTTCCGTCTCGCCTCGGGGCAGCCGTTCGGTATCGTGTACGGCGCCAAGTGGCTCCGCTCGGCCGATCAGGTCAACCAGATGATCGCGTCGAAGCGCCTGTCGGGCACGGCCGCCGACTACGTGCAGAACGAAGAAGGCTTCTACGTGGCCAAGAGCGCGTGGCGCACCGGCGCCGAACGCCCCATCAAGTTCGCCGACTCCACGGGCAATACGCTGTTCCAGATTGGCGACGTGAACCCCGACTTCAACTTGAACTTCAACACCCAGCTGAACTGGAAGAAGTTCTCGGTGACGGCGGTGGTGAATTGGGTGAAGGGTGGCGACATCTACAACTACACGCGCCAGTGGCCGTTCTTCGACCAGCGCGATCCCGCCTTTGACCAGCGCGGCAAGCCGGAGGTGGAGAAGAAGCCCACCCCGTACTACGCGACGTTCTACAACAACTTCGACGCCAACGACTACTTCGTGGAAAACGGCAGCTACGTGCGCCTGCGCGAACTCGCCGTGAACTACGAAATCCCGGCCAAGCTGGTGAAGCGGGTTGGGATGGGCGACGGACGCACGGCGCGCCTCGGCGTGGTTGGCCGTAATCTGTTCACCTCCACCAAGTACTCCGGGTATGATCCGGACGTCTCCGGTGGCGGCGCCAATCCGTTTGCGTACCGCGTTGACTACTTCACGTATCCGATCTTCAAGACGTTCACGTTCATGCTGGAGCTCGGACTGTGAT